>NZ_JAUYQL010000069.1 GCF_030697305.1 Phenylobacterium sp.
AACATGACCGACGCCATGGGCGGGATGCAGGCGCTGATGCTGGCGGGCGGCGAGCCGTTCGCCGAAGCGCTCAGCGACTTCTATGCGCGCTGGAAGGCTGAACCTCTGGTGATCGACAAGTGGTTCGCCCTGCAGGCCCGCGACCAGGGCGAAGGCGCCCTGGGCCGGGTGATGGGTTTGACCACCCACCCCGCCTTCGACCCGAAGAACCCCAATCGCCTGCGCGCCCTGGTGGCGACGTTCGGCGCCGGCAACCCGGCGGCGTTCCACGATCCCAGCGGCGCCGGCTACCGCTTCCTTGCCGACCAGATTCTGATGGTCGACGGGTTCAACCCGATGATCGCCGCGCGTCTTGTCGATCCGCTGGCCGGATGGCGGCGCTACCTGCCGGAGCTGGGGGCGCTGATGCGCGCCGAATTGACCCGCATCGCCGGATACGAAGGGCTGTCGAAGAACGTCTACGAACTGGTCACCCGCGCGCTCGCCGAGAGCACGTGAAGACCTGACCGAGTCTTCGGAATCACACTTTGCGGAATTCTCGCCTGACAGGCGATCTTGGCCTTACGAACCGGTGACGCGGGCCAAGCTGACGCGTAGACTCTGCTTTGAGTTGGGGTGACTCGGGTTCAGCGCGGAGGCAGGGCGGCGTTGTCCGGACGCGCGGGGGGAGATGCGGCGGCGCAAAAGCCGGACCGCAAAGGCGTAGGGCTTGCGCCTAACGCCAGGCCTGCGTCGACGCAGTCGTTCGCGCGGATCGCTATCCTGTCGACCCTGCTGCTGCTGGCCGTCTACACCGCTGTTGCGGTGGCCCGGATCCAGCGCGAGCCCCAGGCTTCGAGCATAACCAACGCCGGGCTTGGTGGTCGCGCCGAGGCGTTGGCCGCGCGCGTCGACGTCGAAGCCGCCGCCTTGCGCGGAGGGCTGGGCGCGGCCCGCGAGACTCTGACCCGTCGCCCTGACGCGCCGATGGACGCGCTGGAGGCCGGGCTCGCCGCGTCCGGCGGCGCGGCGATGGCTCTGGCCCTGTTGAGCGAAGAGCAACTGGTCGCAGTGACTGGAAAGCCGCCTGGCGTCGACTGGCCGGCGGCGGCGCGCGAGGCCGCCCGGGCGAACCGCGAGATCTGGTTCGGCGTGGCTGGCGACAAGGTCCCGATGCTCGCCGCCGCAACACCTGTCGCAACCGCCAAGGGTCGCCGCTGGATCCTGGCTGTCGGCGATCCGCAGAAGCTGTCAGCGCTGCTGGACGGACGTCGCGTCGAGGCTCTGGCCGCCGCCGGCGGGCGCGTGATCGCAGCCTCCGGAGCCGGAGGCGTCGACTCCGCCGAAAGCGTCAACGCCGCCTTCGCCTTGGCGCCTGAGGAGCTGAAGTACGACCGGCCGGTGCGCGCCGAACGGCCCGACGGCGCCGCGCTCGACCTGGTGGCGCGACCTGCCGCGGGCGGGGCCTTGCTGGCCCTGAGCGCCGCCGCGGCCGCGCCGTCCGAGGCCGCGACGACCGCCGAACGCCTGGTGTGGCTGCTGGCGCCGCTGGCGGTGGCGTTCCTGCTGGGCCTGCTGCTGATGATGCAGAGCCGCAGGGTCGAGCAGGCGCAACGCGCCTACGCCGACAGCGAACAGCGCTTCCGCTTGGCGGTGGAGGCGGCGCGCTGCGGCATCTGGGAATGGGACCTGGCCGCCGACCGCATGTTCATGTCCGACGTCACCGGTGCGATCTTCGGCTGGGGCGGCGGCGGGGTGGTCGAAGGCGCGCAGGTGCTGGACCGAGTCGCCGCCGACCACCGTTCGCGGCTCAAGGACGCTCTGGCCAGCGCCGCGAACTATGGGGCGTTCGACGTATCGCTGCGCATCCCCAACCCCGAGGGCGGGCGCGCCACCTGGATCGACGCGCGCGGCCAGGCCTTCGGTCGACGCCCCGGGGGCGGCTACGCCCAGATCATCGGCGTGGCGTTGGACGTCACCGAGGAACGCTACGCCCAGGCCCGCGCCCAGGCCGCCGAGAACCGCCTGCGCGACGCCATCGAGAGCGTGTCGGAGGCCTTCGTGCTGTGGGACCGCCGCGGCGCGCTGCTGATGTGCAATCAGAACTACCGCAGCATGTTCGGACTGGACGCCGCCATGCTGCGCCCGGGCGTGGCGCGCCAGAAGATCAACGCCATCGCCAACCTGGCCATCAAGCGCCAGATCCCGGCGTCGTCGGGCAAGGGCGAGCGCGAGGCCGAACTCACCGATGGCCGCTGGATCCAGATCTCGGAGCGTCGCACCGCCGATGGCGGGCTGGTGATGACCGCCGCCGACGTGACCACAATCAAGGTCCAGGAAGAGGCTCGCCGGCTCAACGAGGAACAGCTGCAGCACGCCGTGGTCGGGCTGGAGCACAGCCAGGAGCAGCTCTCCGAACTCGCCCGCAAGTACGAGGCCGAGAAGATCCGCGCCGAGACCGCCAACCGCGCGAAGAGCGAGTTCCTGGCCAACATGAGCCATGAGCTGCGCACCCCGCTGAACGCGGTGAACGGCTTCTCCGAGATCATGGTCGCCGAGATGTACGGCCCGATGGGCGACGCCCGGTACAAGGAATACGCCCAGGACATCCTGAACTCCGGCCAGCACCTGTTGGCGCTGATCAACGACATCCTCGACATGTCGAAGATCGAGGCCGGCAAGATGAGCCTGAAGTTCGAGCCCCTGGCGTTGGAAGAGGTGGCCGAGGACGCCATACGACTGGTCCGCAACCGCGCTGAATCGGCCGGCCTGACACTGGAGATGGAGCTGGCCTATCTGCCCGAGGTCGAGGCTGACTACCGCGCGCTGAAGCAGGTGCTGCTCAACTTGTTGTCCAACGCCATCAAGTTCACGCCGCGCAGCGGGGTCATCCGCATCCATGCCGCAACGTCACGCGACTCCTTCGGCGAACGCGTGCGGGTCAGCGTCAGCGACACCGGCATCGGCATCGCCGCCGAGGACCTTGCACGGCTGGCGAAGCCGTTCGAGCAGATCGAGAACCAGCATTCGAAGACCCAGCAGGGTACGGGCCTGGGCCTGGCCCTGACCAAGTCGCTGGTGGAGATGCACGGCGGCGTGCTGGACATCAGCAGCGCCCCAGGAGAGGGCACCACCGTCAGCTTTGTCCTACCGGTCCGCCAGGGACGCGAAGGACTGGCGGTGGCCGGAAGCGCGGCCGCCTGACTTCAAACCACAGATCATGCTCAAGCTTGCCCAAACGCGCTGACTTTCAGTGCTGACACCCTCGTCGCAAGTGAGCGTCAGACCGGCCCTATGACGCCACCAGCGCGTCATAGGCCTGCCGGGCAGCCTTGCGCGCCTTGGTGAGCGCCGCCTTCAGGCCGCGAAAGTCACGTACGCCGCCGGCCCGCGCCAGCAGGGCGCGGAACGCCTTGGGCTCGGCGTCGGGATCGGGGTCGTCTCCGAGGGCGACCTTGAGCAGTTGCGTCAGGTCCTGTTGCAGCTTCCACGCCCGTTCCAGCACTGCCAGCGGTGCGGCGGGCGCGAGGCCGAGCTCCCGCAACGCCGCCAGCGCCTCGGCGGTGTTGGGCTTCAGCGGTCCGCCATCGGCAGCGTGGACGAGCTGCAGGTACTGGGCGGCGAACTCCACGTCGACCAGGCCGCCAGGCGACAGCTTCAGGTCCCACGGTCCCTTGGGCGGGCGTTCCTCCTCCAGCAGCTTGCGCATGTCGCGCACGTCGGCCGCGGTGCGCGCCCGGTCGCGTGGACGGCGCAGTACGGCCTCGATGGCGGCCTGAGCCTCGGCGGCGAAGGCCTCGGAGCTCGCCCACACCACCCGTGCGCGGGTCAGGGCCAGCAGCTCCCAGGTCTCGGCCTCGCCCTCGTAGTAGCTTTCGAACGCGCCATAGCTCACCGCCACCGGTCCGGCGGTGCCCGAAGGGCGCAGCTGCATGTCGACTTCGTAGAGCTCGCCTTCGCCCGTCGGCGTCGACAGCGCTGCGATCAGCCTTTGGGTGAAGCGGCCGTAGAAGGTCTCCGCTCCCCACCCCTTCCCGGTCGAGGCCGCGGCGGGCGCGTCGGCGCGGTAGAAGGTCATCAGGTCGAGATCGGAGCCGGCGCTCATCTCGCGCGAGCCGCACTTGCCCAGCGCCACTACGGCGACCTGGCCGGGGAACGCCCCGCCCAGCCGCTCGGCTTCGGCCAGGGCGGCCGGCGCCAGGGCCTCGATGCAGAGGTCGGCGAGATCGGCGAAGGCGCGGCCCGCCACCTCGGCGCTGACCGCGCCGCTCATCACCAGCACGCCGACCCGGAACGCCTGTTCGCGGTGCACGCGGCGCACGGCGTCCATGGAGGCCTCGAAGCCGTCGGCGCGCGCCATGGCGGCGGCCAGGACATGATGATCCTCTTCGCGGTCGATTGGCTGGAAAAAGGCCGCGTCCAGCATGGCGTCCACGGCCGCCGGGCGGCGCGCCAGCGTCACCGCCAGGCGCGGCGCGAAGGCCATCACCTGCACCACCAGTTCGAACAGGCGATGCTGGGCGAGGAACAGCGACTGGATCTGCACCCCTGAGGACAGGCGCCCGAAGAAATCTGAAAAGCGGTTGAAGGCCTCGTCCGGCGCGCCGGTGGCCTGCACGGCCTCCAGCAGGCGCGGAGCCAACCGGGTGAACAGCTCGCGTCCCCGCTCGGTGCGGGTGGCCGCGATATGGCCGTGGTGCCAGCCGCGGATGGTCTGGGACACGCGGGCAGGGTTGGAGAAGCCCATCCGCGCCAGGGTCGCCAGAGTCTCCGGATCGTCATCAACGCCGGTGAAGATCAGGCTGCCGAAACGCGACGACAGTTGCTCCTCGTCGGGGAACAGCTCGCCATAGCGATTGTTGACCGTGCGCAGCACCCTGCCGATCGCCGCGTCGAAGCTGGGAAGGCGGTCGAAACCCCACAAGGTCGCCACCTTGCGACGATCAGGATCGGATTCCGGCAGGCGATGCGTCTGTTCGTCGGCGACCATCTGGATGCGATGCTCGACGGCTCTCAGATCGGCATAGGCTTTGGCGAGCTCAACGCCCGCGGCGGCTGTCACGTGCCCGGCGTCGACCAGGGCTCGCAGGGCGTCCAGCGTGCGGCGGTTGCGCAGGTCGGGGTTGCGGCCGCCCAGGATGAGCTGCTGGGTCTGCACATAGAACTCGATCTCGCGGATGCCGCCGCGGCCGAGTTTCAGGTCGACGCCCTTGGCCGACATCCGCTCGTCCACCTTGTGGACGTGGATCTGACGCTTGATCGAATGGATATCGGCGATGGCCGCGAAATCGAGGTTCTTGCGCCAGACGAAGGGTCGAAGCTCGTCCAGGAACGCCTGGGCTGCGATCAGGTCGCCTGCGCAGGCCCTGGCCTTGATGAAGGCCGCGCGCTCCCAGTTCTGGCCGACGCTCTCGTAGTAGTCGAGGGCGGCCGGGACCGGCACCGCGGGCGGCGTCGACGAGGGGTCGGGGCGCAGGCGCAGGTCGACACGGAACACGTAGCCGTCGGCGGTGCGCGCCTGCATGAGCTCGGCGACGCGCTGCGTCAGGCGCACGGCGAAGCCCTGGCTCTCGACGCCATCGGCCAGAGGCAGGGCGTCGGGCTCGTAGAAGACCGAGATGTCGATGTCGCTGGAGTAGTTGAGCTCGAACGCCCCCTGCTTGCCCATGGCGACGCAGAACCAGCCTGGCACGGGCCCCTCGTCGCCCTGGCCCAGACGCGTCAAGCGGCCTGCGACGAGCTCCTCGCGCGCCGCGATCCGCAGGGCCGCGCCCAGGGACGCGTCGGCGAAGCGGGTCAGGGCGCCAGTCACTGCGTCCAAGTCCCACACTCCGCCCAGGTCGCAGAGCGCCGTGAGCAGGTGCAGCTCGGCCTTCAACTGGCGAAGCGCGCGCGCCGCGGCGGCGCTGTCGAGGTCGGCGGCCTGCACCGTCTCCGTCAGCAGGGTTCCCAGGCGCTCGGCAGGATCGGCGGCGAGCAGCACGCCCAGCCTGGCCGGTTCGCGGCGCGCGAGGCCCGCCAGGTAGTCCGAGGCCCCAAACACCGGGGCGAGCGCCGGCCACGCCTTATCGAGGCGATCGGCCCAGCCCTCGGCCTGGCTGGCGGCGGTCAGGATCTCGTGCGGGCGCTGGGCGGCCTTTGCATCGAACACAGGGCCGCAGGGCGTCATCAGGTCGGCGAGCGCGCTCATCGGCGCGACCATCGCCTGCGTCGAGCGAGCACGCCAGCCCGGAAGCGCCGCTCAAACCCCGCGCGGCAGGACGACGGCGACCCGCAACCCTGGCCCGTGAGCGCCGACGCGACCCGGTCCTTCGTCCAGTTCCAGGCGGCCGCCATGCGCCTGGGCGATGGCGGCGACCAGGGAGAGGCCCAGTCCGGCGCCCGGCGCATTGCGGCTGTTCTCCAGGCGCACGAAGCGTTCGACCACCCGCTCTCGGTCGGGTTCGGGTACGCCCGGACCGGTGTCGGTCACCGAGAACTCAACCTCGCCCGACGAGCGACGGCGCACGCGCAGGCGGATCGCGCCGCCGGCCGGCGTGTACTTGACCGCGTTGTCGAGGATGTTGGCCAGCGCCTGGGCGAGGAACTCACGGTCGCCGCGCACGGCGATGTCCTGGGCGAGCTCGGCGTCGAAGGCCACGCCCTTGTCCTCGCACAGCGGCGCGTAGAGCTCGGCCACGTCGGCGGCCAGCGCGGCGGGGTCGAATAGTTCCGGATCGGGCGCCGCGCCCGCCGCCTGCAGCCGCGCGATCGACAGCACGGCCCCGAAGGTGCGCAACACGCCGTCGGCGTCCTCAATCGCCTGGCTCAAGGCCTGGGCTGGGTCGCCGCGGCCGGCGGCGACGTCCAGATAGGCGGCCTCCAGTTGGGCGCGCATGCGGGTCAGGGGACTTCGCAGATCGTGGGCGATGGCGTCGCCAGCGTGCTGGTGGCCCTGCATCGACCGCTCGAGGCGTTCCAGCATGTCGTTCAGCCCCTCGGCCAGTTCGTCGAACTCGTCGCCCGATCCGCGCACTGGCGCGCGCGCCGCCAGATCGCCGTTGCGCACCGCGACCACCACGCCGCTCAGGCCGGCGACGCTGCGGCTGACATTGCGGCTGACCAGCACGCCGCCGATCAGGCCCAGCACCACGACCAAGGCGCCAGCCCCCCAGAGCGCGCCGACGATCTTCAGCACATAGGCGTCGTCCTCGCTGACGTCGGCGCCGACGAACAGCGCCTCGCCGCCCGCCAGCCGCGCCTGCAGCCCGCGCGCCGGATGCGGGACTGCGCCGCCTGTGTCTCGCTGGAGAATGGAGAAATCTATCCAGATATCGCCCTCGCCCGCCGCGCCCACCGGCGAGCGGCCGATCGAGCCGGCCAGACGCTCGCCGCGCGGATCGCTGAGCAGGTAGACGAACGGACGATCGCCGGCGGTGCGCGCGGCCAACTCCCGCACCAGACCGCCGCGGCCGGCGCTGCGGTAGACAGCAGAAAGTGCGCGCGTCTCCTCCGCGATCTCCCGGTCGGTCCGCCGCGTCGCCTCGCCGGCGGTGACGACATAGATGTAGCCGAGGAACGCGCCCGCCGAGGCCGCGAAGAGGGCCAGGAACAACAGGGTCAATCTGAACGGGGTGGTGCGCAGCAGCCTGGGCAGGCGCACGGCGTCAGGCGTCCAGGCGGTAGCCGGCGCCGCGCACCGTCTGCAGCATCGGCCGGTCAAACCCCTTGTCGATCTTGGCGCGCAGCCGCGACACATGCACGTCGATCACGTTGGTCTGTGGGTCGAAGTGGTAGGCCCAGACCTTCTCCAGCAGCATGGTGCGGGTCACCGAATGGCCGGCGTGACGCATCATGTATTCCAGTAACTGGAACTCGCGCGGCTGCAGGTCGATGGCGCGGCCCTGGCGGTGCACCGTGCGCCCAATCAGATCCATCTCGAGATCGCCCACCCTGAGCAGGGTCTGCACCGATCCGGTCTCGCGCCGCCGCGACAACGCCTCAACGCGGGCGATCAGTTCGGCGAAGGCGTAGGGCTTGACCAGATAGTCGTCGCCGCCCGCCTTCAAGCCCGCCACCCGGTCATGGATTTCGCCCAGCGCAGACAGGAACAGAGTCGGCGTCGCGTCGCCCTCGCGCCGTAGCGTCTGGACCAGTTCCACGCCGTCGAGGCGCGGCAGCATGCGGTCTACGATCAGTACGTCGAACCCGCCGCCGCGCGCCTCCGTCAGCCCCGCTTCGCCGTCTGCGGCGCAGACGCAAACGTGACCCGCTTCCGAAAGGCCGCGGGCCATGGCGTCGGCGGCGTCTCGATCGTCCTCGACGACGAGAATGCGCATAGCACTCTAGCCGGTGACTTTCAGCGGCAGGAACGAGGTTCGGCCATTGCGGTGGACGCCCAGCAGCACGCTTTGGCGACCGGCCTTCTTGGCGCTGTCGACGGCGCTGGCGAAGTCCGACGCGGTGGCCACGTCGCGGTCGCCGGCGCGCACGATCACGTCGCCGCGGCGCAGACCCTTCTGGCCGGCGTCGGAGGTCTGCTCGACCCCGTCGATGACCACGCCGCGCACGTCGGCGTCGACGCTGTAGCGGCGGCGGGCCGCCTCATCCAGCGGGGCCAGCGACAGGCCGAGCACCGCCGGAAGCTGGACGGAGCTTTCCGCCCCGCCCCGCGCACCCGGCGTTCGGCCGGTGTTGTCGTTGGCCGCCAGCTCGCGCTCGGACGGGCGCACGCCGGAGCGCACCTCGACCACCTTCTTCTTGCGGTCTCGCAGCACGTCCAGCTTCAGGGTGTCGCCGGCGCGGGCCTTGGCCACTTCGCGGGTCAGCTCCGACGAGGTCTTCACCGTATGGCCGTTGACCGCGGTGACCACGTCGCCCGGCTGCAGGCCGGCGCGCTGGGACGGGCCGCCGGCGACCAGGTCGGCGACGATCGCGCCGCGTTGTTCCGGCACGCCCTGGGCCTCTGCCATCTCGGCGGTGTAGTTCTGGATCGTCGCGCCGATGTAGCCGCGGGTGATCTTGCCGCCGGCCATAAGTTGCTTGGTGATGCCGTCGGCGACGTCGGCGGGCACCGCGAAGCCGATCCCCACCGAACCGCCGGACGGCGAGAAGATCGCCGTGTTCACGCCGATCACCCGGCCATAGATGTCGAAGGTCGGGCCGCCGGAGTTGCCCCGGTTGATCGGCGCATCGATCTGGATGTAGTCGACGAAGGTTTCGCCGATGTCGCGCCCGTAGGCCGAGATGATGCCGGCGGTCGCCGTGCCGCCCAGGCCAAAGGGGTTGCCGACGGTGATCACCCAGTCGCCGACGCGCGGCTTGGCCGAGTTCTCGAAGTTCACATAGGCGAAGCCCTGGCCCTTGACCTTGAGCACGGCGATGTCGGTGCCTTCGTCGCGGCCGACCACGACCGCTTCGAGCTCGCGTTCGTCCTTGAGCACGACCTTGATGGTCTCGGCGTTCTCGACCACGTGGTTGTTGGTGACGATGTAGCCGTCCTGGCTGATGAAGAAGCCCGAGCCTGAGGACTGCTGGGTCGGCATGCGCGGCTGGCCGCCGCGCGTGGAGCCGCCCGGCGATCCACCCTTGGGCGCGCCGCCCTCGGGCGCGGCGTCTTCGCCCTCGCCCTCTTCTTCATCGCCGCCCGGCGCCTGGCGCGGAACGATGTCGAAGGGGAAGTTCTCGAAGCCCGGGATCTTGCGCAGCGCGCCGGCGTCCACCCGCGAGGTCACATTGATCGACACCACGGCGGGAGACACCTTGTCGAAGATGTCGGCGAAGGACATCGGCGCGCCGGGCGGCGGGGCGAAGATGGGCGCTGTGGAGGCTTTGATGAACTGCCCGCCGCGATCGGCGCCGTCCTGCGGCTGCAGCACGCCCGCGCCGGCCACGGCGGCGGCCATCACGCCGGCGCCGGCCAGGGCGCCCAAAACATAACCGGTCTTCTTCGAAGTCATCTGGTTCTCAATCCCTGCAGGCCCGGACGGAAACGTCGGTCCCGCGCTGACACCTAGGTGCGATGCACCGAAGCGCAACGCCGCTCAAGTTACGTTTAGGTCACCCTGCGCGCTTCTTCACGTCCTTATCTTGGCGCAAAGGTGTCAGGCGGTCTGACAGACGTGAACAGGCGCGCCTTTCGCTTCATGCGGGCGGGTCTTGCGAGAGCGCGGCCAGCCGTTCCCGTTCGGCGTCGGTGAGCGGAGGGCTCGGCGGCGTAGCCCGCAGGCGCGCTCGCAGCAGCAACAATCCGCCCAAGGCCGCCAGGAACGGCGCCGACCAGAGCGCCGCGTTGCCCCAGTTGAACGCCGGTTTCAGCAGCACGAACTCGCCGTAGCGGTCGGTGAGATAGGCCTTCACCTGCGCCTCGCTGGCGCCGGCCGCGACCTGGTCGCGCACCGTGCGGCGCAGGTCGTGGGCGAGTTCGGCGTCGGAATCGTCGATCGACTCGTTCTGGCAGACCATGCAGCGCACCTGCGGGAAGATCGCGCGGGCGCGGGCTTCCTGGGCCGGGTCCGGCAGCCGCTCGGCGGGGTCGGATGCGGCGCCCATGCAGAACACGGCGGCGAGCGCGGCGAAGGCCGCGCGGAGCCTCACGACGCCGCCTCGGCGCGGCGGCCGACGGCCAGCCGCAGCCTGCGGTCGGACAGCGATACGAGGCCGCCCAGAGCCATGATCACCGGCCCGAAGAAAATCAGCGACGCCCAGGGATTCCAGTAGGCGCGAACCAGCCACACCGATGCGCCCGACGCCGACGCCCGACGCTCGCCCAGCACCAGATACAGGTGGCTGGCGCCGCGCTGGCAGATCGCCACCTCCGAGGTGGTCTGGCCGCCGGTGAGGAAGAACCGTCGCTCGGGCGCCGCCTCGCAAACCAGCCGCTCGCCGCGGGTGGCGCGGATACGGCCGCGTTCGGCCAGGTAGTTGGGCCCTTCGACCGCGCGCACGTCCTCTAGCACTAGATGGTAGGCGCCGACGTCGAGCGATCCGCCGATCGGCAGGGCCTGCGCGGCCTCGGCCTTCCAACTGGTCTCGAAACAGGCGCCGAGGACGAAGACGCCGAGGCCAGCGTGGGCGAGGGTCATGCCCCAGGCGCCGCGCGGCAGGCGCACGAGACGGCGCAGGCTCTCGGCGGCGGGCACGCGGAAGGCGCGCACCCGCTCGGCCAGTTCAGCGCCTGCGCCGGCGATCAGCCAGGCGCCGGCCGCCACCCCTATCGCTCCGAACGCATGGCGCGGATCGACGAGCGCGAAGGCTGCGAGCCCTGTTGCGAGCGCGATAAGGGCTGCCGCCCACAATCGCTGAAGCACTCCAGCCGCGTCGCCGCGCTTCCAGGCAAGTAGCGGGCCCGCCGGCAGCAGCAGCAGTAACGCGCCCATCAACGGCACGAAGGTCAGCGTGAAGTAGGGCGGGCCGACCGAGATCGCCTCGCCGCTCACCGCCTCGCGGATCAACGGATAGAGCGTGCCCAGCAGCACTGTGGCGGTGGCGGCCGCGAGAAGCACGTTGTTGAGCACCAGGCTGCTCTCGCGGCTGATCGGGGCGAACACTCCGCCCGGCGTGAGGGCTGGCGCGCGCCAGACGAACAGGGCGAACGCCGCGCCCGACGCTACGCCCAATATGGCCAGCAGCAGCACGCCGCGGGTCGGGTCGACGGCGAAGGCGTGGACCGAGGTGAGAACCCCGGATCGGACCAGGAAGGCGCCCAGCATCGAGAAGGTGAAGGCCGCCAGCGCCAAGAACACCGTCCAGCCGGCGATCGCGCCGCGTTTCTCGGTGACGATGGACGAATGCAGAAGGGCGGTGGCCACCAGCCACGGCATGAAGCTGGCGTTCTCCACCGGGTCCCAGAACCACCACCCGCCCCAGCCGAGCTCGTAGTAGGCCCAGAAGGCGCCCAGCGTGATGCCGATGGTCAGCATGCTCCAGGCGGCGAGGGTCCAGGGTCGCACCCAGCGCGCCCAGGCCGCGTCCACGCGACCTTCGATCAGCGCGGCGACGGCCAGCGAGAACACCACCGACATGCCCACGTAGCCCGCGTAGAGGAACGGCGGATGAACGGCCAGCGCCGGATCCTGCAGCAGGGGATTGAGCGAGCGGCCCTCGACCGGCGGCTGCGCCAGCCGCGCCATCGGGTTGGATGCGAACACGGTGTAGGCCAGGAACAGGACGCCCAGAGCGCCTTGCGTCGCCAGCGTCAGCGCCCGCAAGCCTGCCGGCAGGCCGCGCCCGAACGCCGCCACCCCCGCCCCATACCCGGCCAACGCCAGGCACCACAGAAGCATCGAACCCTCGTGACTGCCCCAGGTCCCGGCGACGCGGTAGAGCAGCGGCTTGGCGGTGTGGGAGTTGGCGGCGACGTTGGCGACCGAGAAGTCGGAGACGACGAAGGCATGCATCAGGGCTGCGAAGGCCACCGCGAGCGCCAGGAAGCCGGCGATCGCCGCGCCCTCCCCGGCCGCGGCCAGGGGCTGCGAGCGGCGCAGCCTCGCGGAACCCGAAAGGCCCGTCTGGGCGAGCGACAGCACCAGGGCCAGGCACAGTGCGAAGGCGCCGATCTCGATGATCATTTCCGCGCCTGGCCTGCGTCACCGCGCCACTCGCCCTGCTCCTTGAGCGCCTTGGCGACCTCGCGCGGCATGTAGCGCTCATCGTGCTTGGCCAGCACCTGCTTGGCCTCGAACACGCCGTCGGCGCGGAAAGCGCCCACCGCGACGATCCCCTGGCCTTCGCGGAACAGGTCCGGCAGGTCGCCATGGAAGGTCACCCGATCGGACGCCTCGTGGTCGGAGACCGTGAATTCGACGCGCCCGTCGGGGTGCTTGACCACGCTGCCCGCCGTCACCAGCCCGCCGAGCTGGATCGCGCGGCCGGCCGCTGGCTTGGCAGCGTGCGCCTGCGAGGGCGTGTAGAAGAACGAGATCGTGTCGCGCAGGCCCCACAGGGTCAGCCCCGCCGCCAGGGCCAACACCGGAGCGATCGCGGCCACCAGGGTCAGGCGTCGCCGCGCCTTGGGGGACTTCGGCAGCCAGCTCACGGGGCGGTCCTGGGCGCTGTGATGGTCATCGGTTGCGCTCGCGCGGCCTCGTCCAGATCGCGCAGCACATCCGCCCGGCCGGCGTAGCGTACCCGGGCCGTCGCCAGCGCGGCGTCGCGCGCCGTCGCATCGCCAAGCACGGCGTAGGAGCGGACCAGCCTGACCCAGCCGGGCGGGTCGTCCGGGGCGACGCGCAGCCGCTCAGCGAGGCCAGAGACCATGCCGCGGATCGCCGCGCGCGTTGGGTCATCGGCCGCGGCGGGCGTGCGCCCGTGCTCGGCCTCATAGATCGCCGCCTGCAGCGCACGCCGCCGGCCGTCGTCCGGCCCCATGTCCGCCAGCAACTCGCGCCACATGCGGACGCCGCTTTCGCGGTCGCCGGCCTCGATGCTTGCGCGGGCGAGATGGAACCGGGCGCTCATCGAGCGGGGGTTTCGTTTCAGGCCCTCGCGAAACGCCGCGACGGCGTCGGGCGTGGCCGCGCCGTCCGCCTGGGCGGTCAGCGCCTCGCCCAGCATGTCCCAGAGGTCGCCGCGCTCTGGCGCGACCGCGACCGCGCGGCGAAGCGCGACCGTGGCGGCGTTGATATCCTGCGAAGCCGCCTCCGCCATCGCCAGATAACGCAAGGTGTCGGGGTCGCGCGGGCGCTCGGCGGCGAGCGCGCGCAGCACTGCGGCCATCTGAGGCGGGGCGAGCGATTCGGGATCGGCGTCGCGCCAAGCGGCGAGCCGCTGAACGTATGGTTGATCGCGAGCGCCCAGATCGCCGACGGCCAGATACAGGCCCGCCGCCGCCAACGGCGCCGCAATGGCGGCGATCAGGATCGGCCTGCGCCCTCCCGCCGCGACCCAGGGTGCGGACCCGGCGTCGGCGGCCGCCAATAGGCGGCGCGCGGCCTCGGCATGGGCGCCGCGGCGTTCGGCGTCCGACAGCAGTCCACGTTCGGCGAGTTCGTCGATCTCCCCGAGCTGGCGGCGGTAGAGTCCGAGCGTGGGATCGACGAGCTGCGCGCGCGAGGCGGCGGCGGCGCGATGCAGGATGATCACCGCAGCGGCGGCGGACATGACGCCTGCGACGGCCCAGAAAGCGATCATGGGCGCGCGTGTAGCCGAAAGCGGTCGTCAGCGCGAGCCTGACCTGCGGTCAGGCCTCGGGTTCGGGATGCGACTCGACGCAGGCGGCGAGCATGCGCCGGCGGATGATCTCGGCGGCCTTGGGGTCTCGGATCAGGGCGCTGAACTCGGCGGCGGCCTCCAGGCGGGCGCGGGCGAGACCAGGATCTGCGACCTCGCCCTCGCGCAGACGGTCGAGGACCTCTTCGACATAGTGATCGATCGTCTCGCCCAGCTTCTCGCAGAGCTTGGTGCGCGCCGAGGCGAAGCCGCCGTAGTTGGCGCTCGAGCGGATCTGATGGGTGAAGGTGAGCAACGTCATGGCGCGGGTGAACGCGCTGGGATCTAGAGGGATGTCCAAGCGCGGCACCTGCTTGAACAGCCGCGCGATCTTCGCGCCCTGTGTCGGCAGCGCGTCGCCGGCCGCTTTTTCCGCGGCGCGCAACCGGTCTTCGACACAGGCGGCCAATGCCTGCTTCTGCTTGGCGAGCCTGGAGCCCCATGGTCCGGCGCGCGCCAGTTCGATGGTCTGTTCCAGCTCGCTGATACGCAGCGTGACGTCCTCGACCACCTTGGCGGCCGCGAGACCAGCGCGCGGGCCGCCGTCGACGTCCAGCTTGGCGATGGCGACCAGACCAAGATCGATGTCGTCCATCACCCTAAGCGCGAAACCGGCGCATTCCGACTGCGCCAGATAGGTCTCATGCGGACGATCCATGACCGCGGAGATGATCCGCAACACCATCCAGGGACTGGCGAGCTGGCCGGCCAGCATCTCGAAGAATCGCGGCCCGGCGTCCTCGGCGACGTCGACGGCGTCCTTGTAGGCCAGGCGCGCCGCGGCGGTGTTCTCGTCGCTGGTGCGGCTGATCCATTCGCCCAGGCGCCGCGTCGCCGCGCGTCCGATAGGGCCCAGGTCCAGGCAACTGCAGAGCAGATCCGCGCCGCCCGGTCGCGCCAGGTCGCAGACTTCGGCCGCCGCGCGGAAGTCACGTTGTTCGCGGCGACGCAGGCCGTCCGCGGCGCGCGCGGCAAGAATGTCGAAGACGCCCGGATCGGGCTCATCGGCGCGCATCTCGACGGCGGCGGCGACCGCGATCGCCATCTCGTTCGGCGCGTCCTGCTTCAGGCCGCGCCAGATCAGCGCCAGCGCGCGCGTTGGAAAGGTCAGGCGGTCCGTAGCGCGTCCGTCGCCCAAGAACAGCGCCGCGACCGGCTGCAGCACGACATTGCGGAGCCGGCGGTCCTGGGCCTCGTGCTCCACCAGCCGGCGAACGCCGCCCAGGTCGCTGTCGAGGTCGGTGCTCGCGAGCGCGGCCTGCAACGCGCCAACCACCTTGTCGGGCGAGGACTCGACCAGGGTGCGGACAATCGCGATCTTGTGCGCGGACAAGCCAGGCATGGAAGTGTTCCGTGCGGAGTTTCCGCCCCGACACAATCACTGACGTCGGTTAAGGTTTTCCAAAGCCTAAGGTTTTCGCGAGAACGCGGGTCGCCGGGGCGCGGATCAGGCGTCGGCGCGCGGCAGAGTCAACTCCACCGCCAACCCGCCCATCGTTGTATCGCCCAGGGTAAGTGCGCCGCCGTAGGCTCGCGCCAACTCGTCGATGATCGACAGGCCGAGCCCTGATCCAGGCGCATCCTCGTCCAAACGAGCGCCCCGCCGCACCACCTCGTCGCGACGATCGGGGGGCAGCCCCTTGCCGTCGTCCTCAATCAGCAGGCGCAGCGTGGTGGGCCCCGATGCGGCGGCGCGCACGCGCACTCGCCCTTTGCACCACTTGCAGGCGTTCTCCATGGCGTTGCCGGCGATCTCCAGCAGGTCCTGGCGTTCGCCTTGGAACCACAGGTCGTCGGGGGCGTCCCAGTCAATGGCCACGCCCTTGTCGCGGTGGATGCGGTCCAGGGTGCGGGCCAGTTCGTCGAGGACGTCAGCCACCGAGGTCCGCTCTCCGGACCCTTGCGAGCGGGCGGCGGCGCGGGCGCGTCGCAGATGGTGGTCCACCTGCTGGCGCATGGTTTCGGCCTGGCGCGACACCACCTCGCTGAGCGGCCCGGGTCGCTGGGCGGCCTCAGTGACGATCACCGAAAGCGGCGTCTTCAGCGCGTGGGCCAGGTTGCCGACATGGGTGCGCTGGCGCTCCACGACCTCCTGGTTGTGGGCCATCAGGGCGTTCAGCTCGTCGGCCAGCGGCAGCAGTTCGCTGGGATAGGTCCGCTGCAGCCGCTCGGCCTGGCCGCGGCGCACGGATGCGACCTCACGCCGCAGGGCGAACAGCGGGCGCAGGCCGACGCGGACCTGCAGCACCACGGCGGCGACCAGGCCCACGCCCAACAGGATGAAGGCGATCGCGGTTGCGGCGATGAAGTTGCGGATGTCGCGGTTGACCGGCGTGCGGTCCTCGGCGGCGACGAACACCACCGGCGCCGCGCGTCCTGGCAACCGGGCCTGGGAGGCCATGGCGCGCAGCGGCTCGCCCAACGGGCCGCGGATGTCGTAAGGCGCAGGCTTGCCGGGCTGGGCCGCCATGGTCTCGACGACCTTGGCCGGCGTCGGCAGTTCGCTGTCCCAGAGGGAGCGCGAGCGCACCAGGACGCGGATGCGCCCCTGACCGGCGGGTTCGCCGATCTGCCAGTACTTGCCGGAGTAGGCCCGCAGCGCGCGCAGGTCGGTGAGCGCGGGCGCGATCACCTCGCCGCGGTCGCCCACCGTGGCGCCCGCCAACAGGTTGTCGATCAGTTCCGCCAGCCCCTGGTCGAAACGGCGCAGCGCCGCCTGCTGGAACAGCAGCGCCAGCACCAGGGCCGAGACCAGCAGCACCGCCAGGCTCCAGCCGGCCGCCAGGATCACCAGGCGGCGGACCAGGGACGGACGGCGCAGGGCCTCCAGGTTCACGATCGCGCCGCCTCGTCCCCCATCTCGTCGTCGGGGCAGATCAGCCGATAGCCCAGACCACGGGCGGTCTCGATGCGGTCGGGACCGATCTTTTTGCGCAGCCGGCCGATGAACACCTCGATGGTGTTGGAGTCGCGGTCGAAGTCCTGGTCGTACAGGTGCTCGACCAGCTCGGTGCGGCTGATCACACGGCCCTGGTGCATCATCAGATAGTGCAGCAGGCGGTATTCGAGCGAGGTCAGACGCAGAGGCTCACCGTTCACCGAGGCGCGGGCCGCGCGGGGGTCGAGGCGCAGGCCGCCCAGCGCGAGGCTGGGCGCGGCGTGGCCGGCGGAGCGGCGCAGCAGGGC
>NZ_JAUYQL010000107.1 GCF_030697305.1 Phenylobacterium sp.
CGATCTCGGCGAGGCGCATCAGAGCGCACAACCAGACGACGGTCGCAAGCAGCATGGTCGGCCTCGGGATCGATACATTTCGGGAAACGCGCGCCTTCTAACCTGCGCGCCTGCTCCTTGGACCATAGACGGCCGACATCAAAGCATGACTAGCGCCCGAACGCAGCGACGCCGCCCGGTGCGGGTCCGCTATGCCGTGCTCGCGGCGATGGCCCTGAGCGCCACGCCAGCCCTATCGTTGGCCGCCAACGACGTTCTTTACGAGCGCGCGCTGATGAGCGCAGCCGGCGAACGTTGCGGGCTGTTCGCCGCCCCGGTGGGCGCGGCGCTGGCCGCCGGACGCGCCCAGGCGCGCAACGCAGCTCTGCGGGGGGGCGCCGATCCCGCCGACCTCTCGGCGGTGGAAGCCCGCGCCCGAGCCACGGCGCAACGCACAGCCTGCAACTCCGCCGATCTTCAACAAGCCGCCGAGCGGATTCGCAGCGCCTTCCAGGGCTACGCCGCGATGATGCGGATGAACTATCCCGGCGATCTGGCCGACTGGCGCGCAGACCGCAACGATGGACGGGCGCAGCGTTGGCGCCTGGCCCAGGAGGCGCAGTTCGGCCCCGACCGGATGACCTTCGGCCTGGCCGGGCGCGAGGGCGAAGGGGTCCTGCTGGCGGTCGGGGTGTTCGCCGACGGGCGCACGCCGTACGCCGCGCGGCTGGTGATGCGCGATCCCGGGCGCAGCCTCGGCCCCTATCTCGACCGGCGCGGCGCAGCCTCTCTGCGACGCCTGCCGCTGGCCAAGCGCATGCCGCCGAGCGCGCTCGCGACATTCACCGCCGAGGCTCGCAGCAGGGCCGGCGCAGATCTCGCCGGCAAGGACGCCGACCGCGCCTGGGCCTTCCGCTTTCCCGCCGCCGCGGCGCTGCGGTTGTCGGAGTTAGACCCACGTGAGGCTGTGGCCGTGGAGTTTCTGTTCGCCGGGCGCAAGGACGAGACCCGCCGCGCCTATGTTGAGGTCGGAGATTTCGCCGCCGGCCGCGCCTTCCTGCAGACCGCGCGGCGCTAGGCTTCGGTCGCAGGCTCGACCGGCTCGAGCACCGGCAAGCGCACGGTGACCGAGGTCCCGTCACCCAACCGGCTTTCGATCAACATCTCGCCGCCGTGCAGCTCGGCGAAGGCGCGCACCAGTGACAGGCCCAGCCCCGTGCCGCCGGCCCGCTGGTCGGCGCCGCCGGCCTGCTCGTAGGGCCGGCCCAGGCGCTCCAGGTCCTCGGGACTGATGCCGACGCCGCTGTCGGCGACGATCACTTCCAGCGTCGTCCCCACGGCCTCGGCGCTGACGGTCACCGATCCGCCCTTCGGCGTGAACTTCAGCGCGTTGGAGATCAGGTTCATGACGATCTGCTTCACCGCCCGGCGGTCGGCGTCGGCCTCCAGCGGCTCCCGCGGCAGCACGCCGCGGAGCTGCACGCCGGCGCGATCGGCCTGGCCACGCATCAGCCGCAGCACCGCGCTGACCGCCTCGCGCGCGTCGAACTCCTCGCGCGCCAGCTCGTAGCGGTCGGCTTCGATCTTCGTCATGTCGAGCACGTCTTTGATCAGCTCCAGCAGGTGGCCGCCGGACTCGTGGATCAGCTCGGCGTAGTCGGCGTAACGGTCGGAGATCGGACCGAACATCCGCTGACGCATGATGTCGCTGAAGCCCATGATGGCGTTCAGCGGCGTGCGCAGCTCATGGCTCATGTTGGCCAGGAAGCGGGACTTGCCGGCGTTCTGGGAGTCCGCCCGCTCGCGGGCCCGCTCCAGCTCGGCCTCGCGGGCCCGGGGGCCGCGGGCGTCGCGCATGGACCCCACCAGGCGCTGGGCGGAGGCGCGGCGCAGGCTGAGCACCACCCAGCCGCTGGCGTCGTCCACGGGCGTGAAGCCGATCTCGGCTGACCCCTCGACGGCGGCGCGGCGCAGCGCCTGCTGGACGTCCAGGCGTTGGGCCTGGACGACCGCGGAGATCAGGTTGCGACCGACCATGTCGGCCACCGGAACGCCCGGCGGCGCGTGGCCGACGACGCCTTCCATCCTACCGTCAGGAGCGACCGCCAGTAGGAGCTGGGGTTGCTCGACGAATATCCCCTGCAGCCTCTCGGCGCCGCGTCCGACGCGCGCGGCCTCGCCGTAGACGCTGAGCAGCACCGCGCCCAGCGCCGCCGCAAGACCGCCTACGCCGAGCACGGAGAGCCAAGGGGTCAGCACCGCAGGCGGAGCGGCTAAGTGGAACAGCATCGCGCCGAAGGTCGACAGGGCGAGCGCGGCCAATGCGCCTGCGCCCGCGAGCGGCAGCAGATCGGCGCGGCGAAGCATCACCGCGACCATCATCGGCGTCAGGCACCAGACCGCGAGCGGCCCGGCCGCGCCGCCCGCCAGCAAGCTGGCCAGTCCGCCGCCAGCCGCCCAGGCCAGCACGACGAAGCGGCCAACCGCCTCCTCGCGTCCCGCGGAGCCCAGGGTGATCACAGCCGGCGCCGCGCCGAACGCCAGCGCCAAAGCCTCGCGCCCCGCCCCTGGCGGCCCCAGCGCCCAGGTCAGCACCGCGGCCACGCAGCCAGCCGTCAGCCACGCCGCCGAGACGCCCCAGGCGATTCCGCGCGTCATCGGCGCCGCCGCTTCGGGCGCGCCATGCAAAGCGGTTTGGGTCAAGCCTGAGCGTCCTCGCAGCAACGGATTCGTCCGCCTGTACAGAGTAGCCTCCACCCTGGGTGCGCGTAAGGCTGCTCGCGCAGCGCGCGACAGGCGGGAAACCAATTCGTAAGCGCCAAGGGGCGACTATGCCGGCGAACGCCTGGAAGGCTGTCGACATGTCCGAACCGGCGAAGGTCGTAGCGCCCGCCGACGCAAGCCCGCCGGCTCCGCGCCGCGCAAGCCTGCTGGACGAACGCAAACGCTCGTTCCTGCGCATGGCCAGCCACGAACTGCGCACCCCGCTCAACTCGATCCTGGGGTTCTCCGAGATCATCGCAGCCGAACTATACGGACCGCTGGGGGCGCCGCAGTACAAGGAATATGCGACGATCATCCGAGGTAGCGGCCTGCGGTTGCTGAAGCTGGTGAACCAGATCCTCGAGATCGCCCGCCTGGAGGGCCACGCCACCGATCTCGACCTTCGCGCCGAACCGCTGGATCACGCGATCGACGACGCCCTGGACAGCCTGAAGGAAGAGATCACAGCCCGCAGGATCGAAGTGCTGGTGCTCGAGCGCGGCGCGATGCCCACCGCCATCGCCGACGCCCGCGGCCTGAGGACCGTACTGACCAACCTCATCCAGAACGCGGTGATGTTCTCGCCGGAAGGTGCGCAGGTGCGGATCGGGGCGGCGGCGCGCGGTGACAGCGTCGAGATCGTCATCGCCGACGATGGTCCAGGCGCGGATCCTGAAGACCTGCCGAGACTGCTGCGCCCGTTCGAGCAGGGCGACAGCGCGCTCACCCGCCGCAGCGAGGGCGCCGGGCTGGGGCTGCCGATCTGCGAACTGCTCTGCCAGGCGATGGGCGGGCGGCTGCGGCTGCAATCAGCGCTGGGCGAAGGCTTCACCGTGCGGGTGCGCCTGCCCGCCGCCTGAGGCTGTGCGGTTGCGCGACGCCGTCAGGCCTCCTAAGTCGGCCATGATGCGCACCATCGACGAAGAACTGGCGGACCTCGCGGGCGAGTTCGACCTACTGGGCGACTGGGAGGAGCGCTACCGCTACGTGATCGATCTGGGTCGCGAGCTCGCTCCGCTCACCGACGCCGAACGCAGCGACGCCAACAAGGTGCGCGGTTGCGCCAGCCAGGTCTGGCTGGTCACCGAGCCGCAAGCCGCCGGCACGGTGACGTTTCGCGGGGATTCCGACGCCCAGATCGTGCGTGGGCTGATCGCCATCCTGATCCGGCTGTTCTCGGGGCGGACGCCGGAAGCGATCATGGCGTTCGACCCGAAGGTCGCGTTCGAGAGTCTGGGGTTCGCCGGCGCATTGTCGTCGCAACGCTCGAACGGCCTGGCGGCGATGGCTACCCGTATTCGCCGCGACGCCGACGCCCTGACCGCGCGGACCTGAGGCCGATCAGGCGGCGCGGATGCCGCTCAGCGTCTGGCCCTGGACGCCCACCACCGCGTCGTAGCCCAGGATCATGTCGACGTCCCGGCCGTTGGCGGCCAGCGGAAGGCGCAACCACAGGATCGACAGGTGGGACGCACCGCGCCAGGCCAGGTTATGCACACCCACCGAGGGGCGGCGTTCCTCGACCACCTTGGTCAGTTCGCCGCGCCAATATTCCGCGGCGGCGGAGTTGTAAACGTCGCGCAGGGTGCGGCCGGTGATCTCCCGCCCATAGACGCTGTAGAGGCCGGTGCCGGCCAGCCGCAGACGGAAGTCCAGGGGCTCGCGATGCACGTCGATGAGGCTGACGGTGGGCAGTAGTCGCTTGATCTCGCGCGGATGGATGTCGCCGCGGCTAGGAAGCCGCGCACCCTGCCGTAGCGAGGCCCAATAGGCGTACAGCTCCTCGTGCGCCCGTGCAGCCGCCGCAGAACCACCGATATGCGCCGACATCTCCAGATTCCTTAACAACATCTTGGAATCGCGAAGAATCATATATCGCTCAAGCAGCGAATCGCCGGCAAGCGAAAAACGTCGGGTGCGGCAATGAATTCACCGCCGTCGACATCTGGAATGCAAAACGCCCGCTGAGATCAGCGGGCGTTTTCCGTTACGAACTCGCTTTGCGAGACTGGCGTCAGCGCTTCTTGCGCGGCGCCTGACGTCCGCCTTGGCCCAGACCCATTTGCTTGGCCAGATCCGAACGCGCCTTGGCGTAGTTTGGCGCGACCATCGGGTAGTCCTTGGGCAGGGACCACTTAGCACGATATTCCTCGGGGCTCATGTTGTACTTGGTGCGCAGGTGCCGCTTCAGCGACTTGAACTTGCGTCCATCCTCGAGGCAGATCAGGAAATCCGGCGTGATCGAGCGGCGGATCGGAACCGCAGGTTCCTTGGGAGCTGCTTCAGAGGTCTCCGCGCCCGTCGACACCCCGGCAAGTGCGCGATGCACGCTCTGGATCAGGCTTGGAAGATCCGTTGCGGAAACCGAATTGTTGCCGACATAGGCGGAAACAATGTCCGCTGTCATCTCGATCACTTCTGATTTCTCGTCCATTTGTCTCTATCCGTGAACCCTTGGGGTTTCATCTGATTCATAACATCAATGACAGGTCATTAGAGGGTGTCGATCACCGCGACAAGACCACAAATAGCAGCCGCTTTCGCCGAACATCGTTTTGACCGCTTAGAACAGTCAATGCGCTACGCTGCTAGGTTGCCCAGCGTGCAGTAAGCTGAGTTCGCTCTACCTGTTGAGATAGACACAGAGACAGCGGACTCAAGGGGTTAGCCGCAAATATGACGAGATTGAACCGCCGCGCGACGTAAGGTCTTAGCGCGAGAGCTCTTTTGAGAGCGCCAGCATCGCGGCGCGTTGCGGCACTGAGTATTCATCCACCGCGTCCTCGTCGCCCTCGCGGATCGCGCGCAGCAGACTGGGCGTCATGGCGGAGGACAGCGACCAGTTCCAGTAACGCAGGACGGTCTGCGCCCGGTCGACGGCGATCATGTCATAGGTGGTGATCGCACGGTCGAGAGCCGGCGTGAGCACGCCTTCGGCGTCGGTCTCCGGTCGTCTCAAGCCGCGCCACAGCGCCCTGACCGCAGCCCGCGGCAAGCCGGTCGCCTTGCACAGGATCGCCAACGCCTCGCCGCCGCCGTCGGTGAAGATCTTGGCGCCGGTCATCGGCTTCAATCCGGAGAGATAGGAGATCTCCTCGGCGGTTTCGCGGCTCATGCCGCCCTGGGCCGCGGCGACCGCGTCCTCGAGGCTGTCGAACGGGCTCTTCTCGATCGCCGCACGATTGCGCTGGCGACGCTCGATGAACTGCAACGCCTTGCGCGCCAAGGGGTCCTGCCAGCCTTCCTCGGCGGCCAGAGAGAAGATGTCGCCCACGGCGTCCTGCAGCACTTCGCGCGACACGGCGAAGCGCTGGAGGATGGTGCGCCTGGCCTCGGCGTCGGCCCACCAAAACAGCACGTAGGCCTGGGACGGACGCACCTCGGGCCGCTTCAGGAGCGTCGGCACCAGCCGCCCGTCGCCGCGGCTGTTGGCGACGATCGCTTCGACCCCGCCGTGGGAAAGCTTGGCCTGGGTGTTGCGCAGCAAGCACTCGATCACCACCGGCTCTTCGAACTCGATGAGCGCGTCGGCCACCACTTCGCTGACGCCGCGGCGTATGGCGATCAGCCGGCGATGTTCGAGGGTGGCCATGCGGGCGCAATCGATCAGGTCGCGATCGCTGAGGCTGGCGCATTCCACCAGCAGCGGCTCGGCCACCTCGATGTGGTCGCGCAGCAGAAGTTGCAGCAGGGTCGCCGGCACCTCGCCGAGACACGAGAGCCGCTTGGCGACCCGGATTCGCTCGGCAGGGTCGGCTTCGCGCAGGATCTCGACCAGCAGATCGGCGGTCATCGCGCGCTCGAAGGCGTTGACCCGCGAACTTGGCAGGCAGACCACGTCGGCCAACCTGCGCAACAGGACCGCGCGGGCGCGCGAAGGCGGCCTCGGTTGCGGCTCGGCGTCTTCTGGAAAGTCCGTCGCGGGCGCGGTCTGGTTCATGTCGGCGCACAGGTCACCACAATGGCGTTAACCAGCCGTTTGCATCGCGACCCGCGTCCAGGTCGCTCGACGCTTGACGCCGGTGCGCAGGGCAAGGCCCATAGCCCCCAAAGCAGGATGCGCCGATCAAAGCGCCGGGTCATCGGAGGAAGAATGCACCCATCGATCTACGCCCAGCGAACGCCGGACAAGCCCGCGCTGATCATGGATGGATCTGGCGAGGTGGTGACCTATCGCCAGCTGGACGATCGCTCCAACCAGGGGGCGCAACTGTTCCGCTCCCTCGGTCTGGGCGCCGGCGACGTGATCG
The DNA here is from genome assembly GCF_030697305.1 of Phenylobacterium sp. Lineage (GTDB taxonomy): Bacteria > Pseudomonadota > Alphaproteobacteria > Caulobacterales > Caulobacteraceae > Phenylobacterium. The sequence continues at coordinate 6,993 of NZ_JAUYQL010000107.1, forward strand.
CCATCCTGATGGACAACTCGCCGCGATTTTTCGAGATCGCCTGGGCGGCTCAGCGCGCGGGCCTGTATTACGCCTGCATCTCCAGCAAACTGACCGCCAACGAGGTGGAATACATCGTCCGCGATTGCGGAGCCCGGTTGCTGATCGTCTCGCCCGGGGTGGGCGCGGTCCTGGACGAACTGCCGGCGTTGCTGCCCGACCTGACGCTGTACATGACGACGCCGGCCCGTGCGCCCTACGCCGACTTCGAGGCGGCGCGCGGAGCGATGCCAGCGACGCCGGTCGCCGATGAGACCGCTGGGTCCGACATGCTCTACTCTTCGGGCACCACCGGGCGTCCAAAAGGGGTGAAGCCGGTGCTGAGCGGCGGGCCGATCGACGCGCCCGAACGCGTCAGCGAGCTGGCCCGCGTCCACTTCGGCTTCAGCGAGGACACAGTCTACCTATGCCCTGCACCGTTCTATCACGCCGCGGCGGTGCGCTGGGTCATGGCCGTGCATCGCCAGGGCGGCACGGCGGTCGCGATGTCGCGCTTCGACGCCGAAGCGGCGCTGGCGTTGATCGAGGCGCACAGGATCAATACGGCCCAGTTCGTGCCGACGCACTTCGTGCGCATGCTCAAACTGCCCGAAGCGGCCCGCCGCGCCCACGACACCGCGAGCCTCAAGGTCGTGTTCCACTCCGCCGCGCCCTGTCCGGTACCGGTCAAGGAACAGATGCTGGACTGGCTGGGTCCGATCATCGGCGAATATTACGGCGGCACCGAGGGGATCGTATTCTGCTGCCTGACGGCGGAAGAATGGCTGGCGCACAAGGGCTCGGTCGGCCGCGCCGCCGCCGGCGAACTGCGGATCTGCGACGAGGACGGAGAGCCGCTACCGCCCCGAAGCGAGGGGGTTGTGCACGTCGCGAACGGGCCGCCGATCCGCTACCATAACGCCCCTGAGAAGGCGAAGGAGAGCACCAACAAGTATGGCTGGCCGACCATGGGCGACGTCGGCTGGGTCGACGAAGAAGGCTATCTCTACCTCACCGACCGCAAGAGCTTCATGATCATCTCTGGCGGCGTGAACATCTATCCCCAAGAGCTCGAGAACCTGCTGATCACCCACCCGAAGGTCGCCGACGCCGCGGTGATCGGGGCGCCCGACGCGGAAATGGGCGAACAGGTCGTGGCGGTGATACAGCCGCTGGACTGGGCCAATGCGGGCGACGCGCTGCGCGACGAACTGATGGCCTTCTGCCGGGCGAACATCAGCCACGTGAAGTGCCCCCGACGCATCGACTTCATGGCCGAGCTGCCACGCCACCAGACCGGAAAGTTGTACAAGCGGCTGATCCGGGACGCCTATTGGGGCAAGCAAGGCTCCAAGATCGTCTGACGCATAGCCAAGAAGGAATACCACCCATGCCCACCATCGACTTCAACGGCTTGCCCACGCTCGTGGGCCAGGAGGTCGGCGTGTCCGACTGGGTGCAGATCACCCAAGAGCGGGTCAACCAGTTCGCCGAGGCTACCGGCGACTTCCAGTGGATCCACGTGGACGTCGAGCGTGCGACGCGCGAGATGGGCGGGCCGATCGCCCACGGCTATCTGACGCTGTCGCTGATCCCGTTCCTGTCAAAAGGCCTGCTCAACATCACCGGCGTCGCGCGCGGGATCAACTACGGTTCGGATAAGGTGCGCTTCACCAACATGGTGCGGGTCGGCAAACGGGTGCGCGTGCGCCAGAAACTGTTGGCCGTGGAGCCGCGGGCCGGCGGCCTGCAATTGCGCAACGAATTCACCGTCGAGATCGAGGGCGAGGACAAGCCCGCCTGTGTCGCCGAGACGCTTACGATCTTCTTCGCCGGCTGAGGACCCTAGTCGGGCGCCGCCGCCTCTTCCGCGGAGGCGGCGCTTGCGCCCACGACACCGGCGTCGGCGCGGGCCACGGTCACCGGGGCGGCCGGGTTGTCGAGCAGGGCCAGCGTCTCGTGGATGTACTTGGCATGGGTGACGATGCCGATCTCCAGGCGTTCGTTGTTCAGCTCCACCTGCTGGGTCAGCAGGCCGGCGATGAACTGAGGTTCAGCGGCGTCGGCCGCGCCGGCGCGGCGGCTGTCCTTGGCGGTCATGAAAACCGGGCCGCCTGAGTTGCCCGGGAACACCGAGAAGTCGAGCAGGAAGGTCGGGAACACCGTGGCCGGCGCCACGGGATAGGACGCCACGCGCCCCGAGCGCAGGATCGGGAAGCCCGCCTGGTTGGCGGCCAGACCGCGGGGAAAGCCCAGGGCCATCATCTCGTCGCCGGCGCCGATCTGGTTCTTGGAAAAGGTGTCGTCGCCGGCCAGATAGTCGGCGGGGATCGCCGCCTTGGCGAACTCCGGCGGTGCAACGATGGCGATGGCGGCGACGTCGCGCGATGGATGGCGGGTCCAGACGGGGCCGCCGGACGCATCGCGAATGGTCACCGTCTGGGGCGAGTAGGTCCAGCTGCCGTCGGCGTTGGCGATCCGGTAGCCGACCTTCGCCAGGGCGCCGGGCATTTTCTGCAACACGTGATTGGCGGTCACCAGCACCGTGCGGGCGGTTCCGTCAGGGGCCGGCGCACTGATCAGGAACCCGGTCCCGACAGTTCGCGTTCCGTCTCCAAGCGGCTGTTCAAGCTGAACAGTAGCGTGGATCAACTCCGTGGAGAGATCCCAGACCATTGACGCCCCCTAGACCTTGAAAGCCCCGATACAACTACTCGCAATCATGAATCAGACTGGGTTTTGAACGACAAGACGCAGGTCCGTGATCGGCCCGCGCCCTATTGACGCGCTTATATCGACACAAAGTTAACACATCTTCACCATGTTTCGAGATGGCCAGCGTCGTTGGTTGAATCTGCGGCGCCGCAGCCTCCGCTTGAGCCATCGCCGCGCAGGCCGCATCTAGCGTAGATGACCACGCTGACGCCCCCTGCCGCCCACAAAGTCCCGACGATCATCGAGCAGCTCGGCCGCGTGCGGACCGATCAGTACGCCTGGATGAAGGATGACAACTGGAAGGAGGTCCTGCGCGACCCGACGAAGCTCGCCGAGGACATCCGCGCCCACCTCGACGCGGAGAACGCCTACACCAAGGCCATGCTCGCCCCGACCGAAGCGCTGCAGGCGCAGATGTTCGCCGAGATGAAGGGGCGGATCAAAGAGGACGACAGCTCCGTCCCCGCCCCCGACGGCGCCTGGGATTACTACGCCCGTTACGAGCCGGGCGGCGAACATCCGATCCACGCGCGCCGCCCGCGCGGGCGCGACGATGGCGAGCAGGTGCTGCTGGACGAACCGGCGCTAGCAATCGGCAAGCCGTTCTTCCAGGTCGCGGCCTCGCGCCACAGCCCCGACCACGAACTCTACGCCTGGGCGGCCGACGAGCAGGGCTCGGAGTACTACACGATCTGCGTGAAGGACCTGGCCAGTGGCGAGATCCTGGGCGCGCCGGTGGAGAGCGCCAACGGCGACTTCGCCTTCTCGCCCGACAGCGCCTGGCTATTCTGGGTGTGGCGCGACGAGAACGCGCGCCCGTCGCGCGTCTATCGCCGGGCGGCCCGGGGCGGCGAGGACGTGCTGATCTACGAGGAGGCCGACGAAGGCATGTTCCTGGGCGTCGGCGCGACGTCCGACGACAGCCACATCATCATCCATGTGGGTGACCAGGAGACCACTGAAAGCCTGCTGATCCCTGCGGCCGACCCGCAGAGCGCGCCGGTCGTCGCCCAGCCGCGCGAGAAGGGCGTCAAGTACGGCCTCGACCGCTGGGGCGACCGCTGGGTGATCCGCACCAACGCCGACGGCGCCGTGGACTTCAAGCTCGCGACCTCCGAAGCGAGTGTGCCGTCGCGCGAGACCTGGCGCGACTGGATCGCCCACCAGCCAGGCCGCTACATCACCGGCTTCGCGCTGTACGCCGGCCACATCGTGCGCGCCGAGCGGGTCGACGCCCTCGATCGGCTGGTGGTCGCCGACCGGGCGGGCGGCGAGCATGTGGTGTCCTTCGACGAGGAGGCCTACGCGCTCAACCTCGACGGCGGCTACGAGTACGACACCGCCGTCACCCGCTTCGTCTACCAGTCGCCGACCACGCCCAGGCGTTGGTTCGACTACGACATGGCGAGCCGCGAGCGGACCTTGCGCAAGACCCAGGAGATCCCGTCCGGCCACGACCCGGCGCTCTATGTCGCCCGGCGGCTGCAGGCGCCGGCCGCCGACGGCGAGCTGGTGCCGGTGACCGTGCTGATGCGCGCCGACACGCCGCTGGACGGCTCAGCGCCGCTGCTGCTGTACGGCTACGGCGCCTATGGCCACGCCATGGAGCCGACGTTCTCGATCCGTTCGCTGAGCCTGGTGGACCGGGGCTGGATCTGGGCTGTGGCCCATGTGCGTGGGGGATCGGACAAAGGCTGGGGCTGGTTCCTCGACGGGCGGAAGGACAAGAAGGAGAACACCTTCACCGACTTCATCGCCGCCGCCGAGCACCTGTGCGCCCACGGCTATGGCCGGCCGGGACGGATCGCGGCCTACGGCGGTTCGGCCGGCGGCATGCTGATGGGCGCCATCGCCAACCTTCGCCCAGACCTTTGGGGCGCGATCATCGCCGCGGTGCCGTTCGTCGACGTGCTGAACACGATGAGCGACACCACCCTGCCGCTGACCCCGCCGGAATGGCCCGAGTGGGGCGACCCGACACGCGACGCGCAGGCTTACGACCGCATCGCCGGCTACAGCCCCTACGACCAGGTCGCCGAGCGGCCCTATCCGCCGATCCTGGCCACCGGCGGCCTGTCAGACCCGCGCGTGACCTATTGGGAACCGGCCAAGTGGGTCGCGCGCCTGCGGGAGCGCACGACCGGCGAGGCGCCAATCCTGCTACGCATCAACATGGAGGCCGGCCACGGCGGGGCCTCGGGCCGCTACGACTTCCTGAAGGAGATCGCCCTCGACTACGCCTTCGCGGTGTGGGCGCTGGAGCGGGGCTGGGCGCCATGATCCTGCGCGCCGCGACGATCCAGGACGCGCCGGCGCTGGCCGCGCTGTACGGCCATCACGTGATCGAAGGCGTCGGCACCTTCGAAGAGACGCCGCCGTCTCCCGAGCAGATGGAGGCTCGCCGCGCCGCCGTCGTCGTCCACGGCCTGCCCTGGCTCGTCGCGGAGTTGAACGGTCGGATGCTGGGCTTCGCCTACGCGGGGCCGTTCCGCATGCGCAGCGCCTACCGCCACACTGTGGAGGACAGCGTCTATATCGCCCCCGACGTGCAGCGCACCGGCGTGGGCCGCACCCTGCTGGCCGCGGTCATCGCCCGTTGCGAGGCGATGGGCCTGCGCCAGATGGTGGCGGTGATCGGCGACAGCGGTAACGCGAGCTCCATCGGCCTACATGCGGCCCTGGGTTTCGAGGCGGCCGGCGTCGGCCCTGGCCTGGGCTACAAGCAGGGCCGCTGGCTGGACGTGGTGTGGATGGTGCGACCGCTGAACGGCGGGACAGCGAGCCTGCCGGCGGGCCCTGGCCTGGACCTGGGCTAGGCGGCCCGAGAGGGGAAGAAGCGTTGGCTGGGGAACTAGGACTCGAACCTAGAATGACGGTACCAAAAACCGCAGTGTTACCATTACACCATTCCCCAGCAGGAACGGGCCTCGCAGGCCGCGCCGCGAGGGCGTCGAGATAGCCCAAGGCGCCTCGCGATGCAACGCCTGCAAACTGTCCGCCAGGCTCGCTTGCGGCGCTAAGGACCCTCATCTATAAGCCGCCTTCCTTAGTCGGAGTGTGGCTCAGTCTGGTAGAGCACCGCGTTCGGGACGCGGGGGTCGCAGGTTCGAATCCTGCCACTCCGACCATTCATTTCCTAGATAACCCCATCCGCATTTCCGACTTGGGAATAGCGTCGATAAGTCCGGGCCTTAGCCCCGGGCATCGCCTCGTTTCTGGACCTCCAAGCCGGTCACCGCCTGGGATGATCAGGACGAAGCACTGATGGCCGTCGCCAGAAGAGCCCAGCCTTTGTCGAGTCGCACCGATCGGCGCCGCCGATAGCTGACTTGCTCATGGCCTTCGGCATCGACCGCGTCATCGGACTGTTTCTGATGCGCTTTGTGCTCGCAGCGCTGGCGCGTAACCACTGACCAGCGCTGCGATGCTCAGCCAAGCCTGGCCGCCTAGGGCGCTGCGTCGAAGTTGATGCCGGCGATTTCCAAAATCTCCTCGCGATCGTCGCTCAATAGGTTCCCGGCCTTGATCGCTGCATCAAGCGAAGCGGTGAAGCGGCGCAAGTACTCGGCCTTGCCGCCAGGATACAGCCCGCCAAGTTCGGCCTTGGTGAACGGTACGCCCGAGCCGGAGATCGCGCCGAGGAACGATTTGGAATCGCTTATGCCCGACAGACGGACCGTCGGAACGTCGGTCCATGGCGTGCGCACACCGCCACGCGCGATGCCGTGGGCGTCGCGCTCGGCGGCCGGTTTGCCGCTGGCGCTGGCGCTGGCGAGGACAATCCGCGGCGTGCTGGCGGGCGCGCGGCCGGTGT
>NZ_JAUYQL010000010.1 GCF_030697305.1 Phenylobacterium sp.
TGGCTCCGTTCGGTGGCTTCAAGATGAGCGGCAACGGGCGCGAGTGGGGCGACTTCGCCTTCCACGAATTCCTCGAGACCAAGGCGATCCTCGGCTACCAGGCCAAACCCGCGGCGGAGTAGGGCCGGCTCAACCGCCGCCGAGCACCTTGCGCATGGCCCCGGTCAGGCGCTCGAGCTCGACGTCGGAGGTGATGTAGGGCGGGGTGAGGTAGACGACCTTGCCCATGGGGCGGATCCAGACGCCTTCAGCGACGAAGCGGGCGCAGAGGCCGCCGATGTCGACGGGGGTGTCGAACTCGACGACGCCGATGGCGCCCAAGGTGCGGACATCGACGACGCCCGGCGCATCGCGCAGGGGCGCGAGGCCCTCAGCCATGCCACGTTCCAGCCGTGCGACGTCGGCCCGCCAGGCGCCGGTTTCGAACAGGTCGAGCGAGGCGTTGGCCGCCGCGCAGGCTAGCGGATTGCCCATGTAGGTCGGCCCATGCATCAGCGCCGCCCCGGCGTCGTCCGACCAGAAGGCGTCGAACACGCGCCGCGAGGCGATCGCCGCTGACAGCGGCAGGGTGCCGCCGGTCAGCGACTTCGACAGTGTCACGATGTCGGGGACCACGCCTGAGCCCTGACAGACGAACAGGTCGCCGGTTCGCCCGAAGCCGGTGAAGATCTCGTCGAAGATCAGCAGCACCCCGTGGGCGTCGGCCGCCTTTCGCAGCCGCGCCAGCACGACGTCATCGTGGAACAGCATGCCGCCAGCGCCCTGCACGCGCGGCTCGACCACGATGGCGGCGATCTCCGACCCCTTCCGCGCCAAGAGCGCGTCGAGGGCCGCTTCGGACGCGGTGTCTACCGGCAGGGCGGCGATGTGCTGGGCGGGCAGCACGCCGGCGAACAGGCTGTGCATCCCCTCGTCGGGATCACACACGGTCATGGTGGCGAGGGTGTCGCCGTGATAGCCGCCGGCGAAGGCGAGGAACCGGGTGCGCCCCGCGACGCCGCGGTTGATCCAGTATTGGAGCGCCATCTTCATGGCGATCTCCACCGAGACCGATCCTGACTCGGCGAAGAACACGTGGTCCAGATCGCCGGGCAGCAGGGCGGCCAGCCGCGCCGCCAGCCGGTAGGCCGGCTCATGCGCCAGCCCACCGAACATGATGTGCGGGGCCAGCGACAGCTGACGCTCCACCGCCTCGCGGATATGCGGGTGGTTGTAACCGTGGCACGCCGTCCACCACGAGGCGATGCCGTCGACCAGCTCGCGCCCATCTTCCAGGATCAGCCGCGCGCCCTGCGTGCGGGCGACCGCCAGCGGCGCTGGCGCGGTCTTCATCTGGCAGTAGGGGCGCCAGACGTGAGGCGCGCCTTCAGTGAGCCAGGCGGGTTGCGGCGCGGACATGGCTTAGGTCTCCTCAGGCGTTGCGCGCCTTTTACCGGATGCGAAGCTGGTGCATACGCCGCCGATGACCACCGACACCCTCACCGTCTTCGCCGCCGGCAAGCTGGCTGAGCTGGACGCCAAGAGCCTGAAGCGCACGCTGAAGCCCACGCACAGGCTGGACGGCCTGTGGGTGGAGCGCGAAGGCCGCAGGCTGCTGTCGTTCTCGTGCAACGACTACCTGAACCTGTCGCACCACCCGGCGGTGAAGGCCGCAGCGATCCGCGCGGTGGAAACCTATGGCGTCGGCGCCGGCGCGTCGCGGCTGATCACCGGCGACCACCCGCTGTTCACCGCGCTCGAGGCCCGGCTGGCGGCGCTGAAGGGAACGCAAGCTGCCTGCGTGTTCGGATCGGGTTATCTGGCCAACGCCGGCATCATCCCGACCTTCGCCGGGCCCGGCGACCTGATCGTGGTCGACGAACTGGCGCATTCCTGCATCTGGGCCGGCGCCAAATTGTCGGGGGCTGAGACCATCGCGTTCGCCCACAACGACGTCGCCGACCTTGAGCGGGTGCTGGCGGAGCGCCGGCCTGGGGCGGGCCGGGCGCTGGTGGCCACTGACGGGGTGTTCTCGATGGATGGGGACCTGGCGCCGCTGGACGCGATCAGCGCCGCCTGCCTTGCGCACGACGCCTGGCTGCTGGTCGACGACGCGCATGGGCTGGGCGTGGTCGGCGGCGGGGCGGGCTCAGCGCGGGCGTTCCCCAATGCAAGGGTCGACCTGCAGATGGGCACCCTGTCGAAGGCGGCCGGCGGCTACGGCGCCTATGTCTGCGCCAGCCAGCCGGTGGTCGACCTGCTGAAGACCCGCGCGCGCACCCTGGTCTATTCCACCGGCCTGCCGCCGGCGAGCGCCGCGGCGGCGATCGCCGCGCTGGAGGTGATGGCGGCCGAGCCCGAGCGGGTGGCCGCGCCGCTGGCCAAGGCGCAGCGGTTCACCCGCGCGCTGAACCTGCCGCTGGCCCAGAGCTGCATCGTGCCGATCGTGCTGGGCGAGGCCGAAACGACGCTGGCGGCCGCGAGGGTGCTCGAGGACCAGGGCCTCCTGGCCGTCGCCATCCGTCCGCCGACCGTGCCAGCCGGCACCGCGCGTCTGCGCATCGCCTTCACCGCCGGCCATACCGACGCGGAGGTTGATCGGTTGGCCGAGGCCGTGCGCCGACTGATCCCGGCCTGACGCCATGGTCAGCATATTCGTCGCAGGCTCGCATACGGACGTCGGTAAGACCTACGCTGCCTGCGCACTGATCGGCGCTGCGCGGGCGCGGGGTATGTCCGTCGACGCGCTGAAGCCGCTGGTCAGCGGCCTGGATCCGGACGATTGGGCGGACAGCGATCCGGGCCAGTTGCTCAAGGCGCTTGGCCGGCCGCTGACGCAGGCGACGCTGACGGCGATTTCGCCGTGGCGGTATCGCGCGCCGCTGGCGCCGCCAATGGCGGCCGCGTTGGAAGGCCGGCTTGTGACGCTGGCCGAAGTGGCCGCCTTCTGCCGCGCCAGCCTGGAGGCCTCGACTGCGAGCCTGACCCTGGTCGAGGGCGTTGGCGGGGTGATGTCGCCGGTCGCCGAAGACGCCACCTGCCTGGACCTGATCCACGCCCTGGGCGCGCCGGCGGTGCTGGTCGGCGGCGCCTACCTGGGTTCGATCAGCCATACCCTGACCGCCGCCGCGGTGTTGGTCGCGCGCGGGATCGTGGTCCGCGCCATCGTGGTCAGCGAGGGCGACGATCCCTCAGCGCCGGATTTTCGCCAGACCCTGGCCAGCCTGTCGCAATTTGCTTCAGCGCCGGTGGTCGCCGCCCCACGCGGTCAGACCGCATGGGCCGGCGACGTGCTCGACCTGCGGATCAGTGGCGCAGGCGCAGGGTGACGCCATAGGTGCGCGGCGCCCCCAGGAAGGCGTCGTAGACCGCGATCGCGTCGCTGTCGTTGAACTGGTAGGGCCCATTGAACCCGACCTGCAGGTAGTCCTGGTCGAACAGGTTTTGCGACCACAGTTCGATCGCCCAGCGCTCGTCGCGTGATCCGAAGCCGATGCGGGCGTTCACCAGCACCAGGTCGTCCTGGATCTTCGACGGATGCAGGTCCGATCCGGTGTTGTAGCTGGATGTGTACTTGCCCGACATCGAGGTGCGCAGGGTCAGGTCATCGCCCAGGTCGCGCTCATAAGACCCGGCCAGCGTCGCCGACCAGAGCGGTGCGAAGGAGATGCGCGCGCCAGGCAGGCGCCGCAGGCTCGGGTAGCGGGTGGCGACCTTGAGATCGGCCGCGGTGAACGGCGAATACTCCGTCTGGGCGTAGGTGACGCCACCCTGCAGGGTCAGGCCGTCGATCGGCGGGGTATAGATGAAGTCCGCGTCGACCCCGCGCGAGACGACCTCGGGGATGGTCTCGACGATGAACTGAGCACCCTCGAAGGTGTTGAGCTGGAAGTCGGTGAAGGTCTGGTGGAAGGCGGCGGCGTTGAGGATCAGCGCACCGTCGAGCCAGGAGGTCTTGGCCCCAAGCTCATAGGAGTCGACGAGTTCGGGAGCGAAGCTGGTGTCCGGGTTGGCGGCGAAGTTGGGGCCGGTCGGCGTCAACAGGACGCGGCCCTCGCGGTCCAGGTTATAGCCGCCCGCCTTGTAGCCTCGCGAATATGAAGCGTAGGTCATAATTCGCGAAGTCCAGCGATAGGCTAGTTTCGCCGTGCCGGAGACCTCTTCCTCCTTGCGCGATTGGCGCAGCAGGCCGAGGTCGTCGAAGTCGTTGTTCAGGGTGTTGATGCACATCCCGCCGACCAACTGGAGGGCCGTCGGTTGGCCGACCAAGCCGGCGATGGTCCCGAACGCCGCCTCGCCTTGGTCGCAGGAGCTGGAGGTGGTGGTGTAGCGGGAGTCGATGTCCTTTTCATCGCGGGTGTAGCGAAGGCCCACGGTCAGCTCGAGGGCGTCGGTGACGGCGTAGCTGTTGTTGGTGAACAGCGCCCAGGTGGTGTCGTCCTGGTCGAAGGTGTCGTCCTGTCCGCCGTCCTGGCGATAGATCGAGCCCGGGACCAGACCCAGCGCGGTGGGGATGCCGCCGAGCACGCGGCTTGCCCAGTAGGCGTAGAAGTCGCTGCCGTAGAACAGCAGCGAGCGGGATTTCAGGTTCTCCTTGGCGTAGAAGCCACCGACCAGCCAGTTCAGCGGCCCGGCTTCGCCCGCCAGACGCAATTCCTGCGAGACCTGCTCGAACTCCACCTTGTTGCGGCCGTCGCCCGGACGATAGAGCAGGTCGGCGGCGGTGAAATCGGTGTCCTGGCCGGTCGCGGTCTTCCAGTCCCGCCAGGCGGTGATCGAGGTCAACGCCACCGCGTCGTTGACTTGCCATGTGGCCTCCGCCGACAGGCCCATGTCCTCGACGTCCTGGTTGGTGTCGCGGTTGGCGTAGCCCTGACGGTCGAAGGGCGTGCTGGTCGGGTCGATCGAGCCGGCACGCACGGCGTTGATCGAGCTCGCGCGGCTGCCCGGGCCGGCGCCGACCGATAGCTGCACGCCAACGCAGCAGAACTCCTCGCGCTTGGTGTAGTCGCCGATGATCCGCAGGTCGAAGCTCTCGAGCGGGCTGAACAGGAGCTGGCCGCGGACGGTGTAGAAGTGCTGGTCGTTGTCGTCGGTCTGGCCGCGTGGGCCGGCGCCGGTGAACACGTCCTGGAAGCCGTCGCGGGCGCGGGCTGCGGCGAACACGCGGCCGCTGAGCGCGTCGGTGATCGGTCCGCTGAGCGAGCCGGAGAAACCCACCGCCCCGTAGTTGCCGACGCTGAATTCGGACTCCGCCTGGACGTCGCGGGTCGGCGGCGCGGTGATGATGTTGATCACGCCCGCCGAGGTGTTCTTCCCAAACAGGGTGCCTTGCGGACCCTTGAGGACCTCGATGCGCTGGACCTCTCCCAGGTCGCCGAAGCTGACGCCGTTGCGGGGACGATAGACGCCATCGATAACCACGCCGACGCTGGACTCAAGGCCGGGGTTGTCGCCCACCGTGCCGACGCCGCGGATGCGCGCGGTCACCACAGTCTCGCTGGTCGTCGAGGTGACGGTCAGGCCGGGCGTCAGGATGGTCAGCTCGCGGATGTCGCGTACGCCGCTGTCTTGCAGCGTCTGGCCGCTCAGCGACGTGACCACGATCGGCACGTCCTGCAGGCGCTGCTCGCGCTTCTGGGCGGTGACGATGATCTCGTCCACCACGCGGGCCGAGGCGTCGGACGCCTGGCCCGGGTCTTGGGCCTGGGCGGCGGAAACCAGGATGAAGGTGGAGAGGACGGCGAGCGAGGCGGAGGTGCAAAGCATCCGGCGCATGTCGGTCAGGACTCCCTAAGTGGCCGGCGATGTAGTCTCGCCGCGTCGAGTCAGGCGCTCCCCCAGGTCAACTTAGGCCAAGGGGCGGTCGCGGCAAGTTCCTGCGGCGACCGTGTTGAGTTGGCGACAGCATGTGCTGTTATTGCCACGAAGCGGTTAAGGAGCGCTGCCGTAGGCGCGTCAGGCGCGCGGTGCGTCATTCCGCCGCGACTGCGACCAGGCCAGCACGGCCATGCCGACAAGGGCCGAGGCGAGGGATCCCGCCACCACGCCCAGTCGGGATTGCGCCTGGGCCAACGGGTCGGCGAAGGCCAGCCCCGCGATGAACAGGCTCATGGTGAAGCCGACACCGCAGAGGATCGACACGCCCAGCAGATCGGTCCAGCGCGCACCCGTAGGCCGGCGCGCCAGTCCCAGGCCGATTGCCAGCGCCGCGGCCCCGAACACACCCACCGCCTTGCCGATGAACAGGCCCACTGCGATTCCCACCGGCAAGGGCTGGAAGGCCGCGCCCGGCGGGCCGTCGGCGAGCGAGAACCCCGCCGCCGCGAAGGCGAACAGCGGCAGGATCAGGAATGCGACATAGGGGTGAAGGGCCGTCATCAGCTCGTGCAGGGCGCTGGCGCCGCCCGGCCGGCGTGGCTCCAGTGGTACGGTGAGCGCCGCCGCGACCCCCGCCAGCGAGGTGTTCACGCCCGACTTCAGCGTGAAGGCCCACAGCAGCAGGAAGGCGGCCACGTAAAAGAAGTAAGGCGCGCGACGCCACTGCGACATCGCCGCGAGCACGGCGAGCGTCGCGCCAGCGCCGGCCAGGGTGCGCCAGTCGATATGGGTGCTGAACAGCACGCCGATCAGCACCACGGCGGCGAGGTCGTCGGCGATCGCCAGCGTCAGTAGGAAAACCCTGAGCGATGGCGGCAGACGCGGACCGGCGATGGCGAGCGCGGCCAGGGCGAACGCGATGTCGGTGGCGGTCGGGATCGGCCAGCCGTTGGGGTGTCCGCCAGGCCCCGCGTTGATCGCCCAGTAAAGCAGCGCCGGGATCACGACGCCGCCGACCGCGGCCAGAACGGGAAGGGCGAGACGCCGCGGATTGGACAGTTCTCCGCGCAGCACCTCGTATTTGATCTCCAGACCGACGACGAAGAAGAAGATCGCCATCAGACCGTTCTTGATCCACTTCAGAACGCTCATCGTCTCGTCGAAGGCGCCGATCTGGATGGTGACCTGGTGGTCGACAAAGGCGAAGTAGGCGCTCGATGCCGGTGAATTGGCCGCGGCGATCGCCAGACCCGCGGCGGCGACCAGGATCAGGCCGGAACCGGTTTCGGTCTTGAGGAACTCGAGCGTGGAGCGGGTCGACATTGGCCTTGCCTAACACAAGCCGTGCGGGTGCGCAGGCGCAGGAGAACGAGATGCCGACCGGCCCGCTGTATCGCCCGGATCCGCGCCTGCCAGAGCTGGGCCCGGAGTTCGCCGACCCGGTGGCTGCGGCGGATTTCCCGGAGACGATCCTGCGCTTCCGCAACGATAGGGCCGCGGCGAGCGTCGGGCTGGAGAGCCTGACAAACGCCGAATGGGTCGGCCATTTCGGGCGATTCGAGCCGCTGCCGGGCAACATCGATCCTCCGCTGGCCATGCGCTACCACGGCCACCAGTTCCGCCACTACAACCCGGAGCTCGGCGACGGGCGCGGTTTCCTGTTCGCGCAGCTTCGCGAGGCGGGCGCCGGCCGTTTGCTGGACCTCGGCACCAAGGGATCCGGTCAGACGCCATGGTCGCGCACCGCCGACGGCCGGCTGACTCTGAAGGGCGGCGTGCGCGAGGTGCTGGCCACGGCTTTGCTGGAGGCGTTGGGCGTGCCGACCTCGCGCTCGTTCTCGCTGGTTGAGACCGGCGAGGACCTGACCCGCGGCGACGAGCCCAGCCCGACGCGGTCTGCGGTGCTGACCCGGCTGTCGCACAGTCACATCCGCTTCGGCACTTTTCAGCGCCACGCCTTCTTCGAGCGCGCCGATCGAATCGAGGCGCTGATCGATCATGTGATCACGCTCTACTATCCGGAGCTGGCGGGCGAGGCCGATCGGGCGACGGCGCTGCTGGGCGCTGTGGTGGCGAAGTCGGCCCGGCTGGTGGCGCGATGGATGGCGGCGGGCTTCGTGCACGGCGTGCTGAACACAGACAACATGAACATCAATGGCGAGAGCTTCGACTACGGGCCGTACAGGTTCCTGCCGCTAAGCGACCCGAACTTCACCGCGGCCTATTTCGACGGCGCCGGCCTCTACGCCTTTGGCCGCCAGCCGGAGGCGGTGTTCTGGAACCTGCAGCAACTGGCCGGCTGCCTGACCTTGGTCACCAGTCAGGATGCCCTGGTCGGAGCGCTGAACGGGTTCGCCGAGGCCTATCGGCGCGAGCTGGCCGGCGCGGTGCGCGAGCGGTTGGGGCTGGCGCCCGGCGAGCCGCAGGCGGAGGCCGAACTGGCGAACGCCGCGTTTCGGGCGTTGGCGGCGGGCGGGGCCGATCTGCGCTGGGAGCCGTTGTTCTTCGACTGGTTCTGCGGCGACGAGGCCCGCGCCCTGGCCGGGCCCCGCGCGCCCCTCTACGCGAAGGAGGAGTTCGCGGATTTCCGCGCCAAGCTCGCAGACTTCACGCCCGAGCGGCCAGAGCGTCTGAGCGCGCCGTGCTTCGCCGCTCCCGAACCGCAGGAGCTGATCTACGAGGAGATCGAAGCCATCTGGGCTGGCATCGCGCAGGACGACGACTGGGGCGCGTTCTCGGCCAAGCTGGCGGCGATCGAGACGGCGCGCACGGGCTATGGGCTCACGCCGTGAGCGTGCTTGTCAGCCTGCCGGGTTTGCTTTTCGGGGCGATGCGCTGACGGTTCCGGCGACGCGCTGGGCGAGGATCACGCCGCCTAGCGCCAGGGCCGCTCCCGCCGCCTGGCGCGGGCCGACGGCCTCGGCGAACAGCAGCCATCCGAAAATCGCGGCGACGACCGGTTGAACCAGGATCACCACCGAGGCGGTGGCGGTCTCCAGCCGACCCAGCGCCCAGGCGATCGCGCCCTGGCCGGCGACGTGGACGACGCCCAGGCCGACGCAGGCGGCCCAGCCGGCGCCGCCGCGCGGGATGATGTCTTCCCCCAGCGCCGCCGCGGCGATGAACAGCAGCGGCATGCCGACGAGCGATGACCAGAACATCACCATCGTCGCGGCCTGGGTGCGCCGTGCGACCCCGATGGCCAACATGTAGAAGGCGTACCAAAGCGCTGTGGTCAGCGCGAGGCCGTCGCCCAGCGGCGGGTCGCGCCCTGCAGCGCCCTCCCGCCCGACGGTCATCAGGGCGGCGCCCGCCACCGCCAGCGCCACCGCCGCAAGGAAGGCCGGCCGCGGACGCTGTCCGAAGGCGAACCAGGCCACGGCGGTGACCACGACCGGCGTCAGGTTGGTCAGCACGGTGGCGTTGGCGACCGAGGTGTAGGCGAGGCTGTAGTGCCAGAACCCCATGTCGAGCGCGAACATCACGCCAGCCAGCAGGGCGGCGGGATGCGGCCGCAGGCTCGACCCCGGCGCGGTGCGCAGCGCGATCACCGCCAGCATCGGCAGGGCGAAGGACAAGCGCCAGGCGCCGGCCGCCGCCGGGCCGGTTTCCGTAAGGCGCGCCAGAATCGGCGCCAGACCGATCACCGCGGCGCCGAAAAGCAGCGCCGCCAGCGCCTTGCCGCGGGATCCGGCCGCGGGCGCGGGGGCGTCAGTCAAGGCCGAGCTCGGCGATCAACTGTGCGGGGGTCACGCCCCGCGCGCGCAGATCGCGCAGCGTCTCGGCGCGGTCGCGCTTGGCGAACCGCCGGCCATCCGGGCCAAGCAGCAGGCGATGATGGGCGTAGGTCGGAGTGGGAAGACCAAGCAGCGCCTGCAGCAGCCGCTGCACGTGGGTGGCCTCGAACAGGTCCTGGCCGCGTATCACCTGGGTCACCTCCTGCAGCGCATCGTCGACGACCACGGCGAGGTGATAGGCGACGCCGACGTCCTTGCGCGCAAGCACGACGTCCCCCCCAAGCTCCGGCCGGGCGGAGATCAGGCCTGTCTCTTGGTTCGGTCCGTTACCCCGCTCGACGAAGCTTAAGGCGCCGAAGCCCCCGAGGTCACGCGCCGCGGCGTCGAGCGACAGACGCCAGGCGTACGCCTCGCCCGCCGCGAGGCGACGGGCTTCGTCGTCGGGGGCGAGCGGGCCGCCTCGCCAGGCCTCCATGGCGCCGTGCGGCGCGCGCTCTATATCCTCGGCGATCTCGCGGCGCGTGCGGAAACATCGATAGACCAGGCCGCGCGTCTGCAGCCGATCCAGCGCCGCGCGGTAGTCGGCCATGTGCTCGGACTGGCGGCGCACCGGCTGCTCCCAGGCGAGCCCCAGCCAGGCGAGGTCCGCGAGGATCGCGTCCTCGAAGGCCGGACGGCTGCGGGTCGCGTCGATGTCCTCGATGCGCAGGATGAAGCGCCCGGCCCGCGACTGGGCGGCGCGGAACGCGCTCAGCGCCGAGAAGGCGTGGCCGCGATGCAGCCAGCCGGTGGGGGAGGGGGCGAAACGGGTGACGAAGCGATCGGCCACCGGCCGCGTTTAGCGCTTCGGACCTTCGGCGAATATGCCCATGTGCTCGAACACGCCGCGCAAGAAGGCCTCCTCGCCGCCTAGCTGGTCCTTCAGCGGTTGGAACTGCTTGAAGCAGGCCATCTCGGCGAGGCCGTGGGCGGCGCTCCAGGCGGCGACGGCGGCGAGTTCCAGGCCGACGAGATCCGTGGGGTCGAGTCCGGCCTGGACGAGGGCGGTGCGCACCCTGTCGTAGGCGCCGTTGTGGCCGTGCTGGCGATCAGGCAGCGCCTCGCGGTCGCGCGAGCGGTCGTACATCACCCGATACAGAGCCGGATGTTCGCGGGCGAAGCGCACATAGGTCACCCCGACCAGAGCCAGGGGGCCGTAGTTGGAGCCGGACTCGATCCGCGCCTTGGCGAGCATGTCGCCCAGCAGGTCCCAGCCCTGCTCGGCGATGGCCTCGAGCAGCTCGTTCTTGTCCTTGAAGTGATGGTAGGGCGCAGCCGGGCTGACACCGGCTTCGCGGGCGACGGCGCGTAGCGACAAGGCGCTCGGACCTTCGCATTCAAGCAGCCGACGCGCGGCGTCGATGAGACCCCGGCGAAGATCGCCGTGATGATAGGGCCTGCCTCCTACCGTTTCCTCTTTCATTGGGATTCAACATAGGCGGCGATCTTGACGCCGTAAAGTATCTTGACAGCGATTAGATCATGACTATCTTAGCACCGTTCACATGATCCCTCCGCTCCCCCGGAGGGTCCAATTCGAAAGGTGGGCGCAAATGTCTCTCGCAAAGTTCTTCGGCTTCGACCGGATCTTCGACGGCCAGCCTGGTCTCGTGCTTATTCCGGCCGGCGCTGGCGCCTTCGCCTATGCGGTGATCGGCGGCTAACGAACGGTAAGAGTTTAGTATGTTGCGGTGCAACATATATCTTGACGATGTTCAGATACATACTATCTTAGCATCGTTCAAATGATCGCCCTCCGCTCCCTCGGAGGGTTTCCTGAAAGGTTGTGTGTGTGATGTCTCTCGCGAATTTCGAGCGCTTCTTCGACCGCGCCGGACCAGCGATGTTCCTGGCGCTTGGCGGCGCCATCGCTGCGGCGGTGATGGTGGTCGGCGGCTGATCCGGCCATCGAAGCGAACTCAAGACGGAGGGGGCCCTAGCGGCCCCCTTTTTCGTGGTCGCTACGCCGCCTGAGTCATGGAGCTGTCGCGAAATCTAACCTATCGTTATTGGGTCGCGGCGGTCGTACCCCACGATTCGCCGTCAGACGCCCCTCACAGAGGAGTGCGGTCTTCAGTCCGTGTCCGTCTGAGTTAGTCGCAGCCACGCCCCTACGGAGGCGCGCGCATGCAGGTGGTTAGTCACCCGCCCTCCGGGTGGCCCGCCCTGGTGCTGAACGCCGACTATCGGCCGCTCAGCTATTATCCATTGTCGCTCTGGCCCTGGCAGGACGTGATCAAGGCGGTGTTCCTGGAGCGGGTGGACGTGGTCTCCACCTACGACCAGACGATCCGCTCGCCCGCCTTCGAGATGAAGCTGCCCAGCGTGGTCTCGCTAAAGCGCTATGTGGCCCAGGACCGCCCCCCGGCCTTCACCCGGTTCAACCTGTTCCTGCGCGACGCCTTCACCTGCCAGTACTGCAGCGCCGGAGAGGACCTGACCTTCGACCATGTGCTGCCGCGCTCGCGGGGTGGCCGCACCACGTGGGAGAACATCGTCACCGCCTGCGCGCGCTGCAATCTGACCAAGGGTGGGCGCACGCCGCGGGAAGCGGGCATGCACCCGCACTACCCGCCGCGCCGCCCCAGCGCCTTCGAGCTGCAGGACCGCGGCCGGCGGTTCCCGCCGAACCACCTGCACCAGAGCTGGCTGGATTACCTCTACTGGGACGTCGAGCTGGAGGCGTGAGTTGCGCGCCGCCTCGCGCAGGCGCAGGTTCAAGAGCAGAACCGAAGGTGCGTCCTGCGTTCTTCTGGACAACAGAGCAGGTGATCCACGATGGTCGAGAACCAACACCATGCCGGCGGCGCTTATCCGCACGCGCTTCCCACCGAAGGCGAGAGTGTCGAACTGCACATGCTGGCGCTGATCTACGGCGTCGACATGGACACGATGCGCGAGCTGATCGCGATCCATGGGCTCGATCGCGAAGCCCTCGACCGCGCGACAGGGCGCCCGCAGACGGACTGATCCCGCGAGGCTGGAGTCTCATCCGCCAGCGCCTTAAGCTTGCGCCGAGATGACCGCAGACCCCACGCCCCCGCCGGAAGACGCGCCCCCGCCGCGCCGCACAATCACGCTGTGGCCGATGGCGTTCGGCCTCGCGGCCGGCGTCGCACTGGCTTTCGTGTTCGCCAAGCTGTTCTAAGCGTTGCTTCAGCAGGAACGCCCACCGCGCCCGTCGGCGTCGTCTTCGGCAGCGGATGAACGCGCGCCTGGGCGGTCGCCGTCGCACGCTTGATCGAGCGCTGCAACGGTCCTACCAGTCGGAGATCGCATCGACGCGGCGCTCAAGTCCGCGCGTTCCATTATCGCAGGAAACGGCTGGCCATCATGAAACTCGCGACCTTCGTCCGTTCGGGCGCACAGCAGGCTGAGATCGGCGTGGTCACCGACGCAGGCGTGGTCCCCGCGCCGAGCGGCGGAGCGTTTGCGGGCCTCGACATGATCGGCCTGATCGAGCGATGGGACGAACTGAAAGGCGAGGTCGCGCGCTGGTCGCAGGCGGGCGCGGCGCTGCCGCTCGCAAGCGTTCGTCTGCTGGCTCCGATCCCAAGGCCGGGCAAGATGCTGTGCATGGGCCTGAATTACGCCGACCACGTGGCCGAGACCGGCCAGGCAACGCCGCCCAACCAGATCTGGTTCTGCAAGCAGACGACCGCGGCCCATGGCCCCTATGAGCCGATCGACCTGCCTAAGGCGTCCAGCCGCGTCGATTACGAGGTCGAGATGGTGGCGATCGTCGGCAAGAAGGGGCGGCACGTGCCCAAGGACAAGGCGGCCGACCTGTTGTTCGGCTACTGCGTCGGCAATGACGTCAGCGCCCGTGACTGGCAGGTCAAGTCTGCGCAGTGGATGATCGGCAAGTCGTTCGACACCCACGGTCCGTTCGGGCCGTGGATCACCACCGCCGACGAAGTGGGCGACCCGCACGCGCTAGACATCAGCTGCAAGGTCAATGGCGAGACGCGACAGTCGTCGAATACCAAGCACCTGATCTTCGACGTGTTCGATCAGGTGGTCGAGCTCAGTCAGGCGATGACGCTGGAACCCGGCGACGTGATCTACACCGGAACGCCAGGCGGCGTCGGGCTGGCGATGAAGCCGCCCAGCTTCCTGAAGCCGGGCGACACCGTCACTTGCGAGATTTCGAAGCTCGGCACGATCGAGGGCGTGATGACGCCCGAGAGCGCCTAGCGCTTGAGGTAATGGCCGTAGCGGCGCCACAGGTTCTCCGCCGCGGCCAGGCTGGCCTTGCGGGTGCGCGCGTTGGTCAGCAGGGCGGCTGCGGCGGCGACGCCCAACACCCCGACCACGGCGGCGGTGGTCGCGGCGGGCCTGGTCCGGGCGGTCGAGGCCGCGGCGGCGCTTAAGGTTCGGGCGCGACGGCCGCCGGACTCCACAACCTGGCGGGTGCGGTCCTGCGCGCCGGCCGTGGCGTCCCTGAGGTTGGAGACGAAATCCCGACCCGCGGCGGCCAGCATCTGGCGCACACGATCCAGGCTGTCGTCATGCGGGGCGTTGTCAATGTCCGGGGTGACGGGGCCGGTGCGCACGGTCATAAGAAGGCTCGCTTTCGTGGTTGCGGTGTGACGATCGTTCAGAACGCTCGGGACTGAAGGTCGATCCAGAATTTCTGGGCCTTTCCCGCCGCCGCCTTCGCCTATGCTGGGGCATATAACTAACGTCTGTTTCATTGGGCGCGAAGCGAACGCCGCTGTGCGAGCGTTCGGCGCCAAGAGGAAATTCCATGAAAGCTGCCTATCTGAACAGCCCTGGCGGGCCGGAAGTCATCGTCTATGGCGATCTGCCTGATCCGGTCCCGGGTCCCGGCCAGGTGCTGGTGCGGATGCGGGCCACCACCGTCAACCACGTCGACACGATCTGGCGCTCGGGCATCCGTCCGTATTTCAAGATCGTCGCCCCGCACGTGCTGGGTATCGAATTGGCGGGCGAGATCGCCGGCCTGGGCGAGGGCGTCACCAGCTTCAAGATCGGCGACCGGGTGGTCGGGCGACCGAAGACCGGCGCCTATGCGGAGCTGGCGGTCGCTGATGTGAGCGACGTCGTGAAGCTTCCCGACACCGTATCTTTCGAGGACGGCGCCGGCCTTGGCACCACCGGCCCGATCGCGTGGCGCGCCGTGGTGCGCGTGGCCCAGGTGCGGGCAGGCGAAGCGGTTCTGATCACCGCGGCGGCCAGCGGCACAGGCAGCGTGATGGTGCAGATCGCAAAGGCCGCCGGGGCCTTCGTAATTGGAACCGCTGGCGGTCAGCGCAAGCTCGACGTGGTCAGGTCGGTGGGCGCCGACGCGGTGATCGACCACTACGAAGAGGACGTCGCCGCCCGCATCAAGGAGATCACCGACGGCCGCGGCATCGACGCGGCCATCGACGCCACCTGCAGCGCTCCGCTGGTCAACGCGGTGATCGAAGGCCTGCGGCCCGGCGGCCGCCTGGCGATCTACGGCAACATGGCTTCGCCCGAGCTGACGTTCAACGTGCGCAACACGTTCTTCAAGGGCGTGAAGGTGATGGGCGTCCAAGGGGGCGATCCCGCCCAGATCGAGGCGGAACGCGAAGGCGACCTGATCGGCATGCTGCGGCTCGCCGCCGACGGCAAGATCAAGCTGGTCAAGGACAAGATCATGCCGCTGTCAGACGCCGCCGAGGCGCACCGCCTGATGGAATCGCATGCGAGCGGCGGCAAGCTGATCCTTACGAGCTGAGGGCGGCCGTCAGGTCAGGCGGCGGCGGAACAGGGCCAGCAGACGCTCCCAGTGCCGCTCCGCCGCCGGCTTGTCGTAGATCGGCCGAAGCGGGAAGGCGAAGCCGTGGTGGACGCCGGGGTAGATCTCCAGCTCCACGTCCGCGCCGCTGGCGTCCAGCGCGATCTGCAGGGCGGCCACGGTCTCCGGCGGCGCCCAGATGTCGATCTCGGCGCAGGCGAAGTAGAGCTCGGCCTTGGCGCGGCCGGCGACCTTGTGTGGGCTGTCGTCGGCCTCGGTGACCAGGTTGGCGCCGTAGATGGACGCGGCGGCCGCGACCCGGTCGGGGAAGCGGGCGGCGGCGTTCACCGCGTAGGTTCCGCTCATGCAATAGCCCATGCAGCCGATCGGGCCGGGGCTGGCCGCGGCGCGGCCAGCGACCAGGTCCAGGATGGCGGCGGTGTCGTCCATCACCAGAGGGATGGTCAGGCTGTTCATCAGCGAGAACATCCGCGCCCGCTCGGGCGAGCCTTCCGCACCGATCGGGCCCAGTTCCATCGCGCCGGAACGGTAGTACATGTTGGGCAGCACCACATAGTAGCCGGCAGTCCCCAGCCGGCGCGCCATGTCGCGCAGCTCCTCGCGGATGCCCGGCGCATCCATGTAGATGATGATCACCGGGTGCGGACCACCGCGCTCGGGGTGGCAGATGAAGGTGGTCATCGCCCCGTCGCGGGTCGCGATGTCGACGGTTTCCTCGATCATGGAACGCCTCCCCTTGCGCCGGCGATCCTCAGCGTCGCCTGGCCCGCCGCCTATAGGCCAAGCCGGCGCCGCTGCGTCAACTCCAGCTAGATGCGTCGGCGATCGGCGAAGTTGGCCACCGGCTTGAAGTAGCCAATCAGCGATTCGGCGGCGCCGCGCCGCAGGCTCAGCGACCAGCGCTCGAACACCAGCTCGAAGCCGTCAGCGCGCAGGCCTGTGCTCAGCGAGACGATCACCAAGTCGCCGCCGGCTGGCGCGGCGAAGCCGACGCCAAGGTCGCCGCTGCGCAGCCGCAGCAGCGAGCCGCTGCGGAACGCGCGACGGGTGGGCGCGATCAGCACCGGGCGGCCGTCTGCGAGCCCGGGCGCGAAGACGATCTCGTCCTCAAGCGTGCCGAAGGGCCCGGCGAGCGCCGACAGCGGCGTGGCGGTGAATTCGATGGCTTCGACGCCGGTGGCGCTGAAGGTGAGCGCCAACTGATCGGGCCCGTCGACCACGTCGGTGGCCAGGCAAAGCACCGCGCGAAGTCCCTCGGCGGCCACGAACCAGCGTCCGGGCCGAAGCGCGGCCCGGTCCAGAGTGCGGGGAAAGCCTTCGAAGGAGACCGTCATGGACGATCCGCATGTTGCGCCGATTCTGGCGAAGGTTTCAGATCGGAGCGCGTCGCGCGCTTCACAGCTTTTCGCTGACCCGGATCGCCACGCGGCAGCCGGCGCGGATCAGCCCGGACAACAGGCGATGGCCGGGGGCCTCGAGTGCGCCTTCTTCCACGGCGAGGTCCCGGTGCGCCAGTTCCTCCTCGCGGAACGCGGCGAGTTCCTTGGCCAGTTCCGGTTCGCGCTCGGCGATCTCGGCGATCTGGTCGGCGTAGTGCGCCTCGATGACGGTCTCCACCGCTTCGGTGCAGGCGTGGGCGGCCTTGGGGCCCATCAGCGCGGTCCCGGCGCCCAGTGCGAAGCCCGCCAGTCGCCAGATCGGAGCCAGCGCGGTGGGCCGCACGCGCCGCTCGCTGAGCAAGGTCTCGAAGCGGGCGAGATGGCGGGCCTCGTGAGCTTCCATCTCCTGGAGCTGGCCGGCGATCCGCACCTGCGACGCGGCCTCGCCGAGCACCGCGCGCTGACCGCGGTAGATCGAAACGGCGCCGAGTTCGCCCGCGTGATCGACACGCAGGATCTCCGCCAGCCGGTCGGCGCGGGCGCCCGTCCCTGGCCTTGGAGGAACAGGTCTGGGCGGAACCGGCTTGTCGCTCATCGCCTCGACCTCTCGTACAGGGCCGCCTGCAGGCTCAACGCGGCCAGGCCCAAGGAGATAAGCGCGTTCCATCCGGCCATGGAAAGTCCGCCGAACACCCAGGCCGCCTGATCGCAGCTCGGCGCCTTGGCCTTGGCGCCCAGCAAGAGTGAATCCATGGCGGCTGGGCTGACCGAGGCGCCGCTGCTGGCGCACGCCGCGGGGCCGGGCCAGAACTTCCATTCGGCGCCGGCATGCCACACCGCGAGCGCGACGCCGGCCAGGAAGATCGCCCCCAGCAGCAGATCGCTCGGCGCGCGCCAGCGCGGTCCTCCGGGCAGTCGCACCACCGCCATCGACACCGCGGCCAGCGTCCCCGCCACCCAATAGACCTCGCGCTGGCGAAGACACAGGGTGCAGGGGGCGAGACCGCCGAAGTGCTGGAAGGCATGAGCTGCGCCCAGCATGGCCGCAGCCGCGAGCAGCGCGAAGAACCGCCAACGGGTCAGGACAGGGCGCAGGAGGTCGTTCATCGCCGCTGGTATCGCCGCAAGTCACCGCGGCGGCAACGGATCAGTGCAGCAGCTTCCAGGCGAACGCGCCCGCGACCAGCACCACGACGCCGATGATCGTGTAGAGCGTCATGCGCCGCTCGACCTCGGCGCGGATCGCCGGTCCGAAGTACTTGAGCAGCGTCGCGGTGAGGAAGAAGCGTGCGCCACGGGTCAGCACCGAGGCCCAGACGAAAGTGAAGAAGCTGAACTGGGCGAGGCCCGAGGCGATGGTCACCAGCTTGTAGGGGATCGGCGTCAGCCCCTTCACCAGGATGACGGCCAGGCCGTACTTCTCGAACCAGGCCTGGAACGCGGCCTGGCCTTCGGCATGACCCATCAGCGCCAGCAGCCAGTGACCCAGCGGCTCCAGGTAGTACCCGATGGCGTAGCCCAGGCATCCGCCCAGGACCGAGGCCAAGGTGCAGAGTGCGGCGTAGACGTAGGCTCTCTTGGGATTGGCCAGCACCATCGGGGCCAGCATCACGTCGGGCGGCACCGGGAAGAACGAGCTTTCGGCGAACGATACGGCGAACAGGGCGCTGGGGGCGTGGCGGGAAGCGGCCAGGCCCATGACCCAGTCGTAGGCTTTGCGGAGCATCGGCGATCCCGGGGCGGCGGTTGCGTGTTCTGCTAGCAGGCGTCGAGTTAATTGTCCCGCAACGCCGTTGCGGAGACCCGCGCAATCGACCTCCGGCTCCTGGCGCTGTGCGCCCTCCCCATGTTGCGACGCCCAAGGCCCGCCAAAGGTGAATACGCGATCATGTTCGATGCGTGCGCCGCTTGATGTGGACGAGGCGGCCCGGGCGGTGGAGGATGGGCGGAATACGGACCGCTGGCGCAACCCGCCGCGGATCACCAAGGACGTTCTGAGTATGGATTCGGATCTGGCCACGGACCTGCAGGTCGCCGCCGACGAGGAACTCGAGCGCGCGACCCAGATAGAATGGTCGCAACTCGCCGAGTCCATGCCCTGGGGCGACACCTACGAGGGGTTCACGCCGGCCGGCCGCACGGTGTGCTTCGAGCGCGCCTACATGTGGGATTCCAACATGGGCGGCGACATCCGACTTGAGGTCAGCGTTTACGAGCCCAAGGATTACGAGCACGGCGTGAAGGTGACGGTGGTCATCCCGAGCGTGAAGCCGACATGACGCGCGACGCCAGCTGAGGCGGGCGCGCGAACGACCACAGAGACGCCGCCCAGGCGTCCGGCAAGGGAGATGAAGCGTGAAGCTGGCGTCATTGAAGGGCGGTCGCGACGGGCGGCTGGTGGTGGTCTCCCGGGACCTGGCGTGGTTCGCGGACGCAAGCACGGTGGCGCCCACGCTGCAGGCCGCCCTCGACGACTGGGAGCGTTGCGCGCCGCTGCTGATGGGCCTGTCGGAAAGTCTCGAACACGGCTCCGCGCCTCGGGAACGCTTCCGCGAGCATGACGCCGCAAGCCCCCTGCCGCGCGCTCTCCAGTGGTCCGACGGCTCGGCCTACCTGACCTCTCCGACGACCGGCGACCCGCTGATCCAGCAGGGCGCCTCCGACGGCTTCCTCGGTCCGCGCGACGCGCTCGCCATCGCCGATCCGGCCTGGGATCTCGACCTGGAAGCCGAGGTCGCGGTGGTGGTCGGCGATGTGCCGCGCGGCGCAGACCGGGCCACCGCGTTGGCCGCCGTGCGCCTGGTGATGCTGGCCAATGACGCTTCGCCGCGGGGCCTCGCCTTCTCGCCGGTCGCCGTCACCCCGGACGAACTGCCCGGCTGGAGGGACGGCAAGCTGCACGGCGCGCTGGAGGTGGAGCTGAACGGCGCCCTGTTCGGCCGCCCCGACGCCGGCGTCGACATGGCTTTCGACTTCGCCGACCTGATCTGCCACGCGGCCGCGACCCGCAGCCTGGCGGCCGGCGCGATCATCGGCTCCGGCGCGGTGTCGAATCGCGACGACAGCGGCGCGCAAGGCCGCGCGATCAGCGAAGGCGGCGTCGGCTATTCCTGCCTCGCAGAGTTGCGCAGCGTCGAGGCTCTTGCCTACGGGGCGCCCAGGACGCCGTTCCTGCAACCTGGCGACCGGGTGCGGATTGAAATGCGCGACGCCCGCCGCCACTCGGTCTTCGGCGCCATCGAGCAGGAGGTCGTCGGCCTATGAATCTGCGTACGCCGCCACTTCAGGTTGACGACCCGGTCGCCGGCCTGACGCTGGACGCCTACCTGCCATATCGGCTGTCGGTGGCCTCCAACGCGGTCAGCCGGTTGATCGCGCGGGCCTATGAGGACCGCTTCGGCCTGACGATCCCGCAGTGGCGGCTGATGTGCGTGCTGGCCGAGGGCGGGGCGTCGAGCCCGGCGGCGATCGTCGGGCGCACCGGCATGGACAAGGTGACCCTGAGCCGCGCGGCGCACGGCTTGCTGCAACGCCGGCTGGTGGAGCGCGCCGACAACCACGCCGATGCGCGATCCCACCTGCTGGCCCTGAGCACGGAGGGGCGGGCGCTCTATGTGGAGATCGCGCCATTGGCGCTGGCCTACGAGGCGGCGCTGATCGCCGGCCTGGCGCCGGACGAGGTGGCGATGATGAAGCGGCTGTTGCTCCGGCTGCAGTCGGCGGCCGCCGCCCTGGCCGGCGAGAATCCTACTGCGGAAGCGCCCCGGCGTCGGGAAGCTTGACGCTCCAGCGGTGGGAGCCTTCGCCGAACGGCAGGTGAAAGCCGAACGCCGCGCGCTTTTCCTGATCGCGCCAGATGTCCTCGAAGCAGTTGATCACCGCGGTCTCGAGGTCTTCCGGGATGTGCAGCACGTCGACGCCGAACTCGCGCGCCAGTTGTTCGATGACCGTGCGCCGGTGGGCCTGGCCGCCCAGCGCCAGCAGGGTCTCGCGGATGCACTTGGCCATGTCATGGCGGCGCCGTGGCGGACGCTTGCCGCGCCGTTCAACGGCGATTTCCTTGATGGCGATCATGCCCATGGCGCAAGCCTAGATCGTCCCGGTTTAGCAGGGCGTTAAAGCCGGAACCTCTCTTCGCCTGTCACCTGGAGCGCGAGCGCGCAGCCTGCAACCGATCTCGCCTGGCAGGCGAATCCCTCAGCCGGCCCCCATGGCGACGGCGACGCGGTACACCAGCAAGGAAGACAGGTACGCCAGCGCTGTCATGTAGAAGAACATCACCGCGGCCCACATCCAGCTGTTGGTCTCGCGCTTCACCACGCCCAGCGTCGCGGCGCACTGCGGGGCGAACACGTACCAGGCCAGGAACGACAGGCCGGTGGCCATCGACCAGTGGTTTGACAGCGTGGTGGCCAGCGCGCCGGGGGCCGCATCCGCGTCGGCCACGGCGTACACGGTGCCCAGCGCCGCAACCGCAACTTCCCGTGCGGCGAAGCCCGGCACCAGGGCTACGGTCATCTGCCAGTTGAAGCCGATCGGGGCCAGCAGCGGTTGGACCGCATGGCCGATCATGCCGGCGAAGCTGTAGTCGATGGCCGGCTGCGTCGCGCCGGGGGGCGGTCCGGGGAAGGTCGACAGCACCCAGACCAGCACCATCAGCGGCAGGATCAGGCGCCCGGCGCGGCTGATGAAGATCATCGCCCGTTGCCACAGGTTGCGCAGCACGTTGGCCGGGTCTGGCGCCTTGTAGGTCGGCAGCTCCATCAGGAACGGCTCGACCGCGCCGCGCCAGAACACCTTGCGCGCCAGGAACGAGATCGCGAGCGCGCTGAGGATGCCGGCGGCGTAGAGGCCGAACATCACCAGGCCTTGCAGGGCGAACATGCCGCCCACCGTGCGCTGCGGAATGAAGGCCGAGATGATCAGGGTATAGACCGGGATCCGCGCCGAACAGGTCATCAGCGGCGCGACCAGGATGGTGGTCAGCCGGTCGCGTTTGTTGTCGATCGTCCGCGTCGCCATGATGCCGGGGATCGCGCAGGCGAAGCTGGAGAGCAGCGGGATGAAGGCGCGCCCGTGCAGGCCCGCCCCGCCCATGATGCGGTCCATCAGAAACGCGGCCCGGGCCATGTAGCCGAAGTCCTCCAGAACCAGGATGAAGAAGAACAGCACCAGGATCTGGGGGATGAACACCAGCACGCTGCCGACGCCGGAGATCAGGCCGTCGACGATGAAGCTGCGCGCCAGCCCATCGGGCAGCACGGCGGCGACCAGTTGGCCCAGCCACAGGAACGCCGCCTCGATGCCGTCCTGCGCCGGCCCGGCCCAGGTGAACACCGCTTGGAACATGACGAACAGCAGGGTCAGCAGGATCGCCAGGCCGGCGACCGGGTGCAGCAGCACGGCGTCGGCGCGCGCAGTGAAGGTGTCGGGGCGTTCCGGCGGGCGGACATAGGCCTTGAGGATGCGCTGGGCTTCCCGGTGGGCGCGGCGGATCTCGGCGGCCGCCGGCTCGCGCCAGGTGTTGTCGAGGGCGGGGGCCGCGGCCTGGACCACCTCATCGATCTTGGCGACCAGCTCGTCGATCCCGCGCTTGCGGGTGGCGACCGTGGTGACGATCGGGCAGCCCAGTTCGCGCGACAGCCCGTCCAGGTCGATGCGCAGGCCCTGACGCTGGGCGATGTCGTACATGTTCATCGCCAGCACCATGGGGCGGCCGACGTCGCGCAGTTCCAGGATCAGCCGCAGCACCAGCCGCAGGTTGGTGGCGTCGGCGACGCAGACGATGACTTCGGGCGTCTCCTCGCCGGCCAGGCGGCCCAGCACCGCGTCGCGGGTCACCGCCTCGTCGGGGCTGCGCGCGCGCAGGGAGTAGGTGCCGGGCAGGTCGAGGATCGACAGGCGCCGGCCGCTGGCCGTTTCGACGTGGCCTTCCTTGCGCTCGACAGTGACGCCGGCGTAGTTCGCGACCTTCTGGCGCGCGCCGGTGAGCGCGTTGAACAGCGCCGTCTTGCCGGAATTGGGATTGCCCACCAGGGCGATGCGGGCGGGCGCCAGGCCCGCCGCGCGCGGCGGGGCGGTAAGGACGGCCTCGCTCATCGGGCGCGCCGCGCGTCCAGCCGGATGTAGACGTCTTCGGCGTCGCGCCGCCGCAAGGCCACGCGCATGTCGTCCAGCCGCACGGCCAGCGGATCGGCGCCGATCGCGCCCTGGTGCATCACCTCGATCTGAGCGCCCTCGACGAAGCCGAACTCCAGCAGCCGGCGCTCCAGCTCGTGCACGTCGACCCCGTGGCCGTCGGCATGGCTCTCGGCGCGAACCTCGACGATCACCCCGCGGTCGCCGACCCGCGCCGCGCTCAGGCGCAGCACCTGGCCGTCGGCGACGGCCGCGCCGTCATCGGGCTGGGCGAGGGTTTCAGTCATGGAGCGTCCCGACGGCCGCAAAATGCGACTGATTATCAACTATGTCATCGCCGTCGGGGGTGCAAGGGCGGCGCGTTGACGCTCGCCGTTCGATGGCTAGAGTGCCGGCCGCCTCCGGCTGGTCGCTATGCGCCGCCGGGCCGCGCGCGGGCGTGGTGGAATTGGTAGACGCGCCGGACTCAAAATCCGGTTCCGCAAGGAGTGTCGGTTCGAGCCCGACCGCCCGCACCACGCCTGAATGTTCCTATTTTGTTCTTGACTTCAAGCTGCGCTGTGAGACAGTGGGCGAGGGAAGGCGTCCGGCAATTGAGCGAGAAACATATGGCGCGTATGTCGACGAGTCAGCCGAGGACAGTTCAGGATGTTGATGGCGAGCCATATCGCCAAATGATCGCCGGTCATCAACAGCGACAGTCGAACTTGGAGAAATCGCTGACTGACGCCGGACAGAAGGTGCGGGCTTTTGCAAAGACGCATCCCGGCGCCATCGAATCGATAATTCCCGTGTGGGGCTCAGCGCGTGAGGCGATTGCGGACGCCTCCGACGGCGATGTCCCTGGCGCCGTAGGCAATGCGTTGCTTGCCGGTACCGACCTGCTAGCCGGGGGATTGATCGTAAAGGGCGTGGTCCGGGGCGCGAAGGTGCTCAGGCCTGGCGTTTCGACTTCCTGGAAGGCGGTTCGTGGCCGCATGGGCAAGGAAGGTTACTTGCAACCTTATCAGCATGGACACCATGCATTGATCCCCAACAATGGATGGGGAAAGGCAATTCCGGACGCAATCAAGAATCACCCACTGAACATCAAGGGCATGCCGAACCGAGAGGTCCACGGCCGAATTCATGGTTCCTACAAAAGCAAGCTGCAGTACAGTATTCCGGAGCGCTATTATTACGGTACGCCCGCATGGGTGAAGGCAGGCAGCGCGTCCGCCGTGGGGCATCCTGTCGTGAGCGCCAGGGAGGCGGCGGAACGCCGGCGATGATTTGAGGCGGGCTATCTGGCGGTTGCTGAACCGCTTCCTGTTTGCAGAGGGGCGGGCCGATCGCCGGGAGTACTGGCTCGTAGCCGCCCCTCTTGTCGTCTGGATCACATCCCACGCCATCTACTTGGAGACTCGATGGCCGGAAGGTCCAGCAGACGGAGAGCAGGGCTTTGCAGGGTTTCTCTTTCGCTTTTTTGTGGCGTTTCCGTTTCTGATTTCAATTGTCGCGCGACGCTTGCATGACCTTGGACACAGCATCCTTCTGGTGTCGGCGATCATGCCCGTTGTCCTGATTGTACACTCGTTCGACGAGGACATGGAGGCTGGTTGGCTGAAGATACTTCTTGTCTCATTACAATTCGCCTTCTACGCCGCCGGTCTCCTCACCCTGGGGTTGCTCAAGGGACAGCAGGCTGAAAATGAACACCGCCCGCCCAAGCGCGAGCGTTCCGGCGAGCCTTGACGCACCGCCGCCTCTAAATTGCCTTGCCCCGCTGGCCGGGCCGCGCGCGGGCGTGGTGGAATTGGTAGACGCGCCGGACTCAAAATCCGGTTCCGCAAGGAGTGTCGGTTCGAGCCCGACCGCCCGCACCAGCTGCTCTCTCAATTGACGACAAAGGCGATCGCCTGAGTGTTGGAGCGAAAATGTTCCTGATTTGTTCTTAATTTCCTAGCTTGGCTGTGACAGTGTGTCGGTGGCAGCCTCGTGGGGGACGAGCGGTATGCGGCTTCGCCATTGGTCCAACGCGCCATTGGAGAGAAATCGTGGCTGAGTCTGGTTCATATGCCCGCGGCGACCAGCCGCGTAGTGTGGCCGATCCTTTGAAGGGGCCTTACGCGAAGATGGCTGGGGCGCAGAGCGCCTACAACGCTCGGCAAGAAGAATACGCCGAGCGCCACAGGCATGACGACGGAATGTATCGCCCCTCGGCGGACAGCGTCGAAGAGCTTCGGCGACAGCAGGCGGCGTTCAAGAAGACGGAACACGCAATCAGTCGGGATAATGCGTGGATGGCTGTGCCCGCGCTTGCGCCGGCCGCGGCGATCCTGGGGCTGGAGACAGCGGCGATGATCGCTGCGCGCATGGCGCCGGCTATCCTTCCGAGGGGGCCTCATCAGTTTGCGCAGCGCGACCCCTACCTGAGTGTGGGCGACAATTGGGCGACCCGCGCGGGTCGGCGCGCGCATGCGGCGTTGCGCGAGAAGGTGGCGCGGAAGCCAGGATGGGAGTCTGAACAGGGCGTGCGGTTGCCAGATGGCCGTTTGGTCAGGCCTGATGTTCTGACACCGTTCCGAGTTCGCGTCGCCGGAAAGGCTGCGAAGCCCTACCAAATGGAGCTCAAGCCGAACACGGAGTCGGGCCGCCGCGCGGCGGCGAAGGCGATGAGGAAGTATGAGGGGACCCAAGTGAAAACGCGCCCCATCTTCTACGACCCGACGCCGTTCATATGACTCGCTTGTCCTATACCAAGGCGCTCGATCGCGTCCTTGGGCCGCTCGGTTTCGTTCGCGATAAGAAGGATTGGGTCCGCATCCGTGGCGACATCTGGGATTGCGTCAATCTGCAGAAGAGCTGGATCGACGGAGCCGTGACCGTAAGCCTGTACGGCAAGGATCTCGAGACAGACAGGGTCCTCAGATCGATCGAATGCGGTGTCGTGCTCGGCGTGATCCCGGTCGCTGAGCGGATCGGTATTTTGATCGATGGCTACGACCGGTGGTGGAAGAACGATCCGAATGGGCCACTCGAACTTTCCGAAGCAGTGCGGGAGCATGCGATCCCTTGGTTCGACCGGATCCAGACGCTCGAGGACCAGGCGTCGATCTGGTACTCGCGAACCGCCACCGGACGGCCGTGGGGAAGGCAGCATCTTGGAGAGCTCGCGATAACGCTTTTCAGGTTGGGCGCTATCGACGAAGCGTTGTCGTTTTTCGATGCGCCGGTGCCAAAGACGGCAAATCCACACACTGTGGCCACGGGGAGATGCGTGCAGCGTTGGCTGGAAGGCCACAAGCGCAGCGTTTGAAACGCCGCGTCCGCCTCTAGGGCTCGGCGCGCGTTGACAGTCCGTCGCCCCTGCGCTGTCTCACCCCATGCCCAACCCCCTGAACATCATCGGCGCTGGCGTGCTGGACGTGGCCTACGAGACGCACGGGCCGGCGGACGGCCAGGCCGCGGTGCTGCTGCACGGCTTTCCCTATGACGTGCGGTGCTACGATGCGGTGGCGCCCCTGCTGGCGGCGCAGGGGATGCGGGTGATCACGCCCTACCTGCGCGGCTATGGGGCGACGCGGTTCGTGGAGGCTTCGACGCCGCGCTCCGGCGAACAGGCGGTGCTGGGGATGGATCTGCTGGCGCTGCTGAACGCGCTGGGGATCGGCCGGGCCGTGCTGGCCGGCTACGACTGGGGCGGGCGCGCGGCCTGCGTGGTCGCGGCCCTGTGGCCGGAAAGGGTGGCGGGCCTGGTCAGCGGGACCGGCTACAACATCCAGGACATCGCCGCCTCCGTGCGGCCGGAGCCGCCTGAGGCCGAGGCGCGCTACTGGTACCAGTACTACTTGCATGGCGAGCGAGGTCGCGAGGGGCTGACGCAGAATCGCGGGGCGTTCGCGCGGCTGCTATGGCGGATGTGGTCGCCGGACTGGGCGTTCGACGAGGCGACCTTCGCGCGCACCGCGGCCTCGTTCGACAATCCGGACTTCGTCGAGGTGGTGGTGCATTCCTACCGGCACCGCTTCGGCCTGGTCGCCGGGGATCCGGCGGCGGCCGACGTCGAGCGGCGACTGGCGGCGAGACCTTCGATCGGCGTTCCCACGATCAACCTGCACGGCGCCGGCGACGGGGTGGGGCCGCCGGCGGCGGTGGACGCGGCGCTCAAGCGCTTCACCGGCCCCTACGAGCGCCGCCTGCTGGACGGCGTCGGCCACAACATTCCGCAGGAGGCGCCGCGCGCCTTCGCCGAGGCGGTGCTGGCGCTCGCGGCGGCGTGAGGGGCGGCGCGCGAGCGATTCGTTGACATACCTTCGTTCCGCGAGGATTCTGCGGGCGAGCCGGGGCGAGCGCGCCCGGACGGCCGGAAAGGCCGGAAAAAGGCGCGCCGCAACTCCGGTCGACGGCCAGGAGGACGTCATGCGCAAGGCTCTTGCAGCGTGTGTCGGCGGGTTGGCGTTGTGCGGCGCGGGAAGCGCTACAGCGGCGATCATGGTGTTGGGCGGCGGGCTGGCGGAGGCCTGCGCCCAGGCGGCGATCCAGGGCGAATCCGACCTCAGATACGAGCAGATGTGCACCGCCTCGATGGACGACGAGGCGCTGAGCGGCCGCGACATGGCGGGCACCCTGGTGAACCGCGGGGTGATGCGTCTGCGCCGCGCCAACTGGGACTCGGCCAAGCGGGATTTCGATAAGGCGTCGCGCATCCAACCCGACCTGGGTGAAGCCTACGTCAATCGTGGCGCGGCGTTTCTTGGAATGAGGCGCTACCCGGAAAGTCTCGTCGAGATCAACCGTGGCCTGGAGCTGGGTGTCGAGGAGCCTGCGAAGGCCTATTACAACCGCGCCCTGGCGCATGAGGGCCTGGAAGACGCGAAGTCAGCGTATCTGGACTACCAGAAGGCGCTCGAATTCAATCCCCTCTGGGAATTGCCGAAAGAACAACTGTTGAGATTCAAGGTTCAGCGCCGCATGGTCCCGGCGCCCTTGAGTTGACGAAGACGCCCTGGCGTCAGCTGAATTCGGAGCTGGCCAGCCGTGCATTGACCGCGGCCTCGCAGGCTTGGCGATCGGGGTCCATGCCGCTGGCGACGGTTTCGCCGTCCTCGTCATAGACTGACCAGGTCCAACCGTCCTCGGCCTGGGCGAGGGAATAGGCGAAGCGTGTCGAGCCGTTCATATGCGGAACCATATCGCTACTGCACCCTAAATGCCGCTGCACTGCAGCATGAACGCACGAACGATGCTAGGGTTACATCGCGATCGCAAATCCTGGGAGCCGACTCTTTCGTGATTTGCATAGCCGTTGGTCGCGACGACTCGCCTCTCGGGCGCACGCCTTGGATCACTTCGCAGTTTTCGCGTTGTCGTTGCTGTTTCGCCGACTTAGAACGATTCGGCGGCGAGGCAGTTCGCACGCTCGCGGGCAGCCGGCCTTTCGGAACCGAACGCTGCTGCGGGCTTTCCGCGAACGTCGGGCGACCGCATAAACGATTGGGAGCTGTAGAACCAAGATGGCCGAAGCCGCCGCGAAAAAACCGAACGCCCTCCAGAAGCCGCTGCAACCCTCCGCCGAGCTCGCTGCCGTGGTCGGATCGGCCAAGCTCTCGCGTGGCGAGGTGGTCTCCAAGACCTGGGAATACATCAAGAAGAACAACCTGCAGAACCCCGCCAACAAGCGCGAGATCGTCGCTGACGACAAGCTGCGCGCGGTGTTCCACGGCAAGGACCGGGTGACCATGTTCGAGATGAACAAGCACCTGGCGCAACACCTGAAGTAGGTCACATCACGGCTGGACGGTCCGCCGCCGGCGGGCCGTCCGTGGCCGTGGACAGGCGGGCGGCGGCGCTAGAGCGCTTCGGGCCGACCCAGCCAAATGGCGACAGCGGTGCGGTTCGGGCCCACTGCGCGCACCGCCTCGTCGATATCCTCAGCACTCACCGCCAGACGTTTGCACCAGTAGTCGACCTGCAACGCGTCTTGCCGGTCGATGAGAGGCTGGGTCTCGAAGCTGCGAGGTTCGGCGGGTCGCATGGGCGCTCTCCCGTGAGGCGGCTTAGGGGAAGGTAACTCACACCACGCGATCGATGTTCCCAGGCGGCGTTGGCGCACGCCGCGCTTTCGGCGGATGAAAGCCTTCGCGAAAAGTGGGATGCAGGGCGCGCGCCGTCGACCGCGGTCGCGTTGGAGGGACTGGCCTTGAGCGACACCGGGGGCTTCACACAGCTTCGCGACGCCATTGAGCAGCGCACCGCCGTGGTCGGCGTGATCGGCCTGGGCTACGTGGGCCTGCCGCTGGCCGCCGCCGCCGCGCGTGCGGGTTTCCCTGTGGTGGGCTTCGACACCGACCCCGCCAAACCCGCGCAGATCAACGCCGGGCGTTCCTACATCGATGCGGTGGACGGTCGCGTGCTGGCCGATCTGGTGGCGCGCGGGCGGATCAGCGCCACCGACGACCTGTCGGGCCTCGCCGGCTGCGACGTGGTGGTGATCTGCGTGCCGACGCCGCTGACCCGACATCGCGATCCCGATCTGTCCTATGTGGAGGCTACCACGCGGGCGATTGCGCAACACCTGCGTGCGCCCCAGCTCGTGGTGCTGGAATCCACCACCTACCCCGGCACCACGCGTGAGGTGCTGAAGCCGATCCTGGAGGCTGCTGGCCACGTGTCGGGCCGCGACGCCTTCCTGGCCTTCTCCCCGGAGCGGGAGGACCCCGGCAACGCGGCGTTCAGCACAGTGACCATCCCGAAGGTGGTGGCCGGCGACGGCCCCGAGGCTCAGGCCCTGGTCGTCGCGCTTTATGGCGCGATCGTCGACAAGGTGGTGCCGGTCTCGTCGCTGGACGTGGCCGAGGCGGTGAAGATCACCGAGAACATCTTCCGCGCCGTGAACATCGCCCTGGTCAACGAGCTGAAGGTAATCTTCAGCGCCATGGACATCGACGTCTGGGAGGTCATCGAGGCGGCCAAGACCAAGCCGTTTGGCTACATGCCGTTCTATCCGGGGCCGGGCCTCGGCGGCCACTGCATCCCCATTGATCCGTTCTACCTGACCTGGAAGTCGCGCGAGTTCGAGTTGCCGACCCGCTTCATCGAGCTGGCCGGCGAGGTCAACCTGTCGATGCCGCGCTATGTGGTCGACAAGCTGGCCGAGGCGCTGGACCGGCGCCTTCGGCTGGCGCTCAGCGCCTCCCGCGTGCTGGTGTTGGGGCTGGCCTACAAGAAGAACGTCAGCGACCTGCGCGAGAGCCCGTCGCTGAAGCTGATCGAACTGCTGGAGGCCCGCGGCGGCGAGGTCAGCTTCCACGATCCGCACATCGCCGAGATTCCGCCGACCCGCGAATGGGGCCATCTCGCCGGGCGCAAGTCCGTGGCCTTGGACGCGGGCGCGCTAGCCGGCTTCGACGCCGTGCTGATCGCCACCGACCACGACATGGTCGACTACGCTCTGGTCGTGCGCCACGCCAAGCTGGTGGTCGACACGCGAAACGTGGTGGCGCGGCTGGGCCTCGACCCTGAGCGGGTGGTCAAGGCCTAGCGCCGGCCGGCGGCGCGCCCAGGATCCCCACGTCGCTCTCCTCGGCGACCACCGCAGCGGTCGGCGTCGCCGCATGGCGTTCGTTCAACAGGCGGCGCGTCTCGTCGAACTTCGATCTGCTGATCCGGTAGCGCGCGTAGAAGAACGCCGCGATGACGGCCGGGGTGCTGGCGATCGGGCCGTCCACCCAGGCAAGGCGATACAGGGTGTCGGCGTCGACCTGGCCGGGGACGGCCTTCTCCGGGAAGGCGATGGCGGTCAGGACCAGGCCCGCGATCACTTGGCCGATGGCGGTGTCGAGCTTGGAGAACAGCGTGCGGGTCGAATAGAGCACGCCCTCCTGGCGGTGGCCGATGCGCAACTCGTTCTCATCGGCGATGTCGCCCATCGCCGAGAGAGTCGAGATCGTCATGATGCAGCCGAACGTCGACTGCAGGACGTAAGCGGCCAGCAGGACGTGCATCAGCCACGGATGGTCAGCGTCCAATACGCCGGCGATGCCGAGCGTCACCGGGATGGCGTGGGCGACGGCCACGACCGCGCAACCCAGAGTCATGCCGAACCGCTTGCCGAAGCGGGTGTGGATCCAGGATGTGACCGCAAAGCCGATGAAGAAGCCGGCCACATTCGCCAGCACGAACCAACGGATGTGCTCGGACGTCAGCTCCCAGTAGAAAGTGTTGATGTACAGCGCCAGGCCCGAGCGAATGCCGGTCGTCATGGCGATGAAGAACATCCCAATCAGCATGAACACGTAGTTCCGATTGGTGAAGACCGCCCCGATGTCCTTCATGAACGCGAACGGCGAGAACGGCGCCAGGTCGTCGGGCAGTTTGGCCATCAACGCGATGCGGTCGCGGGTGAACCACGCCGACACGAACAGCAACAGCAGCACCGCCGCGCCGGCGGCATACCCGAACGGCGCGTAGGCGTCCGGGTTCAGCAGGCCGCGCGGGTATTCCTCGGTCTTGTGGAAGAAGAAGGTGAGCGCGACGAAGACCACGCCGGCCGTGCCGAACTGGCCGAACAGCGTGTTCCAGCTGAGCACCCGACTACGCTCGGTGAAGTCCTTGGTCATCTCGGCGGCCAGCGCCAGGTGCGGCGTGTGGTAGACGGCCATGCAGACCCGCATGGAGGAGACGAACGCCGTAAACCACAGGAACAGCCAGAAGCCGGAAAGCATCTCCGGAGGATTGAACACGGCGATCAGGCTGAGCACCACGGGGATCGGCGCGGCGAACATGAAGGGGTGGCGTCTTCCCCATTTGCTGCGCGTTCGGTCGGAGATCGAGCCGATGATGGGGTCGGAGAAGCCGTCCAGCAGAAGGCTCGCGCCGAGCGCAAGACCGGTCCAGGTGGGATCCAGGCCACGCACCTGATTGTAGAAGAAGAAGGCGTAGCTGGAGACGGCGAAGAGCGCGATGTTCTCCGCTGTGGTGCCGACGGCGAACGTGATTTTGGTGAACAGCGGCACGCGCGCCGATGCGGCCGGTAGAGCGACCATCTCGTTCTCCTCCCTTGCGCCGAGTTGACCCCGGTCGTCCTTCCAATCAGTGTTGACGCTACGGCTATGTCAACGACAGATAGGTTTCAGCCCCGAAATTCGGATCAGCCGGTTTGCGAAGACCTGAGCGGGCGGCTTGACTGACGGCGGCGGCAAGACCGTCGGCTTGGACGGTTCGGCTTTGTGACGCTATTTGGCAGGACGTCTGCTGTTCTCGACCTGACGCCAATAAGATTGATTCAATCAAGATGAGCCGTGCGCAAATTCCGGCGCGACGCCAACATCCCTGGCTATCGAGACGTTCACGAAGGAATTTACGGCTCGGACAATGAGACTGGCCGCCGCGTTGGACCGCCAAGAGGGCGCGCGCTACGCCGTGGTTGACTAGGGTGCGGCCTCGTGGCTTACCCGATGTCATTGAGAGCGTGACGACAAACGCCGGTAGGATGCGATGGGAGGACGTTGCAGACGTCGGTCATCTGTCCACGGCGGCGACGCGGCGCTCCAGCCCAGGCGAGCGGCCGGCCGTCCCGACTTTTCGCCCTCGTCAAAGGATGACTCGACCGACCATGACTGACGCCACGCTCATCTCCGAAATCGCGACCCGCCTGGAAAAAGCCGAGGCCGACGTCAAGGGCATTCCGCCAATCGCACCCGAGCTCACCGCCGGCGACCTGGGGTCGGCTTACGCCATCCAGGCGGAACTCACCCGGCGCTCGCTGGCCAAGGGCCGCCGCCTTGTGGGCCGCAAGGTCGGCCTGACGTCTGAGGCCGTGCAGAAGCAGCTGGGAGTCAACCAGCCCGACTACGGCGCGCTGTTCGCCGACATGGAGGTGTTGCACGACAGCACCATCGCGGCGAACACCATGATCATGCCCCGCATCGAGGCGGAGATCGCGGTGATCCTGAAGAAGGGCCTGCCGCACGCCGACTGCACCATGGCCGAACTGATCGCCGCCGTGGACTACGCCGTGCCGGCCCTCGAGATCGTCGATAGCCGCATCTCGGAGTGGAAGATCAGCATCCTCGACACCATCGCCGACAACGGCTCCAGCGCGCGCTACTGCCTGGGCCTGGAGCCCAAGCGGCTGACCGACCTGGATCTCGAGACCTGCGGCATGATCATGACCGCCGACGGCGCTCCAGTGTCGCTCGGATCTGGCGCGGCCTGCCTGGGCCATCCGCTGAAGGCGGCCCACTGGCTGGTGCGCACAATGGCGCAGGCCGGATCGCCGCTCGCCGCGGGCGACGTGATCATGACCGGCGCGCTCGGTCCTATGTATACTGTTCAAGGCGGCCAGCGCATCGAGGCGCGTATCGGCGGCTTCTCCCCTGTTCGTGTCGCTTTCGGTTAGGAATCATGTCGAAAACCAAGGTTGCGATCATCGGCTCCGGCAATATCGGCACGGACCTGATGCGGAAAATCCAGCGGATCGGCCGCAATGTCGAAGTGGCGGCGATGGTCGGCATCGACGCCAACTCCGAGGGCCTGCGCATGGCCCGCGAGAGCGGCGTGGCGATAACCGCCGAGGGCGTCGAGGGGCTGGTCAAGCTTCCCGAGTTCAAGGACATCGAGATCGTCTTTGACGCCACCTCCGCCGGCGCCCACAAGCACCACGATGCGGTGCTGCGCGCGCACGGCAAGCGGATCCTCGACCTGACGCCGGCGGCCATCGGGCCGTTCTGCATCCCGGTGGTCAACGCCGCCCAGCACCAGGACGAGATCAACCTCAACATGGTGACGTGCGGCGGCCAGGCGACCGTGCCGATCGTGGCTGCGGTCAACCGCGTCGCCCGGGTCCGCTACGGCGAGATCGTCGCTTCGATCTCGTCGAAGTCGGCCGGTCCCGGCACCCGCGCCAACATCGACGAGTTCACCCAGACGACGTCGCGGGCGATCGAGGAAGTCGGCGGCGCCCAGCGGGGCAAGGCGATCATCATCCTCAACCCGGCCGAGCCGCCGCTGCTGATGCGCGACACGGTCTATTGTTTGAGCGACGAGGCCGATCCGGACGAGATCCGCAAATCGGTCGAGGAGATGGTGGCTGCGGTGGCGAAATATGTTCCCGGCTATCGGCTGAAGCAGGAGGTCTTGGTCGAACACGTCGGCTCGAACATCCCGCTGCACATCCCGGGCTACGGCGAATTCACCGGCCTGAAGACCTCGGTGTTCCTCGAAGTCGAGGGGGCCGGCGACTTCCTGCCGAAGTATGCCGGCAATCTCGACATCATGACTTCGGCGGCGCTGAGCATCGCCGAGCAGTGGGCTGAAAAGAAGGTGACCGCGTAATGAGCGATCCTGTGAAGCTGTACATCCAGGACGTCACCCTGCGGGACGGCATGCACGCCGTCCGTCACAGCCTGACCGCGGCCCAGGTCGGCGAGATCGCCGGCCTGCTGGACTCCGCCGGCGTCGCCGCCATTGAAGTGGCGCACGGCGATGGCTTGTCCGGCTCCAGCGTCAACTACGGGTTCGGTCGCGAGACCGACAACGACTGGATCTCCGCCGCCGCAGCCGCGGTCAAGACCGCCAAGCTGACCACGCTGCTGATCCCCGGGATCGGTACGATTGAAGACCTCGAAGAGGCCTACAAGCGCGGCGTGCGTTCGGTGCGCGTGGCGACCCACTGCACGGAGGCCGACATCTCCAAGCAGCACATCGAGACCGCCCGTCACCTGGGCATGGACGTCTCGGGCTTCCTGATGATGTCGCACATGAGCGAACCCAAGGACCTGGTCGTCCAGGGCAAGCTGATGGAGAGCTACGGCGCCCACTGCATCTACGTGGTGGATTCCGGCGGCGCTCTGAACATGAACGGCACCCGTGACCGCGTGCGCGCCTATCGCGACGGCTTGAAGCCTGAAACCGAGATCGGCATCCATGCCCACCACAACCTGGCGCTGGGCGTGGCCAATTCGATCGTCGCCGTCGAGGCCGGGGCCACCCGTGTCGACGCCTCCCTCGCCGCTCAAGGGGCCGGGGCGGGCAACGCTCCGCTGGAGGTTTTCGTCGCCGCCGCCGACAAGATGGGTTGGGATCACGGCTGCGACCTCTACAAGCTGATGGACGCCGCCGACGACGTGGTGCGCCCGTTGCAGGATCGCCCGGTGCGAGTCGACCGCGAGACGTTGACCTTGGGTTATGCTGGGGTCTATTCGAGCTTCCTGCGCCATGCGGAGAACGCTCGCGACGCTTTCGGCGTCGATGTTCGCGACATCCTGGTGGAGTTGGGCCGTCGCCGGATGGTGGGCGGTCAGGAGGACATGATCGTCGACGTCGCCCTCGATCTGGTCAAGGCGCGCGAACAAAAACAACCGGCCTGAGCTTAGGCCCAGGGGAGGCCCAGCCATGAACAACCCATCCGCTCGCCTCAAGGCGGGCCCCGTCGACATGCACTCGCACATGACCCCGCACGACTTCCCGGCGGGGCCGGCGGGGGAGGCGCGGTGGCCCTGCATGCAGCACACCTCGGCGACCACCGCCACGGTGATGATGGGGGACAAGCCTTTCCGCCAGCTCGACAACCGCTCCTGGGACCGACGCAAGCGGATCGAGGACATGGATCGCGACGGCGTCTCGGTGCACGCGCTGTCGCCGATGCCGGAACTGCTGTCCTATTGGTTCGGTCCGGACGCAGCGACCGCGATGTGCGACCTGATGAACCAGGACATCGCCGACCATTGCGCGGCCGAACCCAGCCGTTTCGCGGGCCTGGGCATGGTGCCGATGCAGGATCCCGCCTTGGCGGTGAAGCATCTGGAGCGGGTGAAGAACGTCTACGGCCTTTCCGGGATCGAGGTCGGCAGCAACGTCAACGGCAAGTACCTCGGCGACCGGAGTTTCGACCCCGTCTGGGAGGCCGCCGAGTCCCTGGGTCTGGCGGTCTACGCCCACGCCCTGCACCCGCTGGTCACCCAGGGCCTTGATCTGCCGATGGTGTTGACCAACACCGCCGGCTTCCCGATCGACACCGCGATGACCGTGGCCTCGATGCTGGCCAACGACACCATCGGCCGTTTCCCGAACCTGCGTATCGGCTTCAGCCATGGCGGTGGTGCGGTGGCGCCGATCGTTTATCGGCTGGACTGGCTCTGGAATCTGGGCGGCGACATGGCGGGATCGATGCCAAACCGGCCGCGCGACATGGCCGCGAAGATGTACTTCGACAGCAATGTCTATGACACGACCTACCTGAAGCACCTGTGCGAACACCTGGCGCCGGGCCACATTTTTCTCGGCACCGACTATCCCTACGTGATCGAGCAGACCGATCCGGTCGGCTACGCCAAGCGTGCGAACCTCAACAATGACCAGCTCGACTCGCTGCTGTTCGGCGCGGCGCACAAGTTCCTGCGCCACCATCATTAAGACGATGGACGAGCGAGCGCCTTAGCGGCGCGCGCTCGTCCGTCCGCGTCCTGTTTGGACCGCTCTACTTGGACTGCAGGACCTTGGCTCCGCCGTGCGCATCGACGTAGGCGTGCAGTTGGCCCAGGTGAACCTCCATCAGATGCACGGCCGTATCGGTGTCGCGGGCGCGGATGGCGTTGACGATTGGCCGACGGCGCTCCGATAGACCCTCGCCGACGCTCTGCGGCTTCAGCTTGGTCAGCAGGTCGGTCGCAATCAGGGTGACGGCCTCGATCAGGATCTGCAGCACCCCGTTGTGCGCGGCCGCGGCGATCAGAGTGTAGAAGGCCCCGATGCCGGCGATGCGGCTGTTCATGTCGGTGGCCCTGTCGACCTGTTCGAGACTGGCCTCGATGGCGGCCAGGTCTTCTTCGGTCGCACGTTCGCAGGCCATCCGCACTGCGAAGCTCAACAGGCAAGTGCGCGTCTCGGTCAGATTGTCGAGCGACAGGTTGCCTAGCGAAAGCATGTCGCTGATCGACATGGTCACGCCGGTGGAGCTCATGTCGCGGATGAACGCGCCGCCGTAGACGCCCTTGCGGAATTCCAGCACGCCTGAGGCTTCCAGCGCGCGCAGCGCCTCGCGCACCGCTGCGCGGCTGACGCCGAGCTGTTCGGCCATGTCGCGCTCGGAGGGGAGTTTGTCGCCGGAGCGCAGCTTGCCGAGCGTCACATCCTGACGGATCTGCTTGCAGACGTCCTCGAACACTCGGCGGCTCTGCGGGCGCGTTGCGCGCGCAGGCGCGCGTTCGATCACAGCGCTGCTTTGTTCGTCGCTCATACGCACCTGTCCGTAAGGGCCGACCGATGATTCAATCGCATGTTCGAACTAGGCTATCACATCAATCCGCAAGGTGGCGCAATTGGTCAAACCATTGGTTGGCGTGGCGGCGACCCAGGTTCCAGCCGGCCGGCAGGCTCGTGGGATACGCAGTCGCCGGCGGGAATCCTCAACCGGCTTGACGGCGACCTTGCGTTGGCTAACAAGCGGTTGTTAGATTTGACCTCAATGAAAAACGCGTCCGCGCCATATGCAGCGGGCCACGCTATTTGACCAGAATTTTCAGTGAAAGTGGGAGAGCCCAGATGGATTTCGATATTGCAGGCGAAGACGACCCGAGACGGCTCGAGATTCGAGAGTGGGTCAAGAAACATCCTAATCCGACGCCGCGCGAGATGCTGGATTCGGGCTACGAGGTGCCCCACTGGCCGGCGCCTTACGGCCTCAGCGCCAGCGCGGAGCTACAACTCATCGTCGACGATGAACTCAAGCGCGCCGGCATCAAGCGGTCGGGCGACCTAGTGGCGCAGAACAACTGCGGT
The DNA here is from genome assembly GCF_030697305.1 of Phenylobacterium sp. Classification (GTDB taxonomy): domain Bacteria; phylum Pseudomonadota; class Alphaproteobacteria; order Caulobacterales; family Caulobacteraceae; genus Phenylobacterium. Next base: position 37,602 of record NZ_JAUYQL010000010.1, read on the forward strand.
CCTTCGCTGCTGACCCACGGCACGCCGGAAGCCAAGGCCCGCTATCTCGAAAAGGGCCTGATGGGCGAAGAGCACTGGTGCCAGCTGTTCAGCGAGCCCTCGGGCGGCTCCGACCTCGGCGCGCTTCGCACCACCGCGACCCGTGACGGCGACGACTACATCATCCGCGGTCAGAAGATCTGGACCTCGAACGCCAACCACGCCCACGTCGGCTGCATCGTCGTGCGCACCGATCCGCACGCCGCCAAGCATGCGGGCCTCACCTGCTTACTCGTCGAGCTGAAGAACAATCCGGGCGTCACAATCCGCCCGATCGAGGACATGACCGGCCACGAGAATGAGTTCAACGAAGTGTTCTTCGACGATGTCCGTGTGCCGGCGAGCAATCGCCTGGGCGAGGAAGGCGACGGCTGGCGCCTGACCATGCAGATGTTGGGCAGCGAGCGGGTCCACATGGGCAAGCCCGGTGCGGTTTGGGGCTACGGCCCGACAGCCCGTGACCTGATCACCGGTCTGCACGCGATCGGCAAGCTCAACGACGGCGCGGTCCGCGACGAGGCGGCCAAGCTCTATATCGAAGGCGAGATGGTCCGGCTTCTGAACTACCGCCGGCTCAGCGACCACGTGAACGCCAAGCGCCCAGGTCCGGAATCGGCGGTCGCCAAGATGATCGCCGCGCCGCATGGACAGAAGATGCTGGCGCTCGCCAAGCTGGTGCAGGGGCAGGCCGGCCTGATCGCCGGCGAGAAGGTGTTCCCGACCCCGGAGAGCACCGAGTTCGGCGGCCGTGGCACCTGGGACGTGGGCTTCTGGTTCAGCCCCGCCATCACGCTCGGCGTCGGCACCCAGGAGGTGCTGAAGAACGTGGTCGGTGAGCGTCTGCTTGGCCTGCCGCGCGAACTCGATCCGTCCGCCAAGGGCGATTGGACAGAAAACCAAAAGGCGTTGAGCCGCGCCGCGGCTTAAGTCGCGGGTCAATTAGGGAAAAGACGATGAACTTCTCACTTGATGACGACCATCGGATGCTTCGCGACACGGCGCGGGTGTTTTTGGAGAAAGAGATCAATCTTGATCCGATCCTGAAGAACCCGAAGTCCACGGTGGCTGACTCCGGCTACGAGGCGAACTGGCAGAAGATCGCCGAGCTGGGTTGGCCTGGCCTGGTGATCCCGGAGGAATACGGCGGCTCGGGCATGACGCCGCTGGACCTGGTGATGATCGTCCAGGAGATCGGCCGCACAGTGGCTCCGACGCCGCTGCTGGGGGCGCTGGCCGGCGCCTGGTCGCTGATGAAAGCGGGCTCCGAGAGCCAGAAGCAGAAATACCTGGCCGCGCTGGCGGCGGGCGAGACCAAGATGGCGCTGGCGGTGAGCGACGCCAACGGCGAGTACGACGGTCCGTCCTCGGACGCCAAGGCGACCCAGGCGGGTTCCGGCTACAAGATCAACGGCTCGAAGTCGTTCGTGGTCGACGGCGGCTCGGCCGACACCCTGGTGGTGGCGGCGGAGAACGGCGGCAAGCGTGGCCTGTTCCTGGTCGACGCGAAGCAGGCCGGCGTGGACGTCAAGGTCCTGCCGTGGAAGGACGTGACCCGTGAAGTGGTCAACATCAGCTTCAAGGACGCCGACGCCGAGCTGCTGGCGGCTGACGACGCGGACATCTGGCCGTGGGTGCGCGACCGGCTGCTGCTGACGCTGGCGGCCGACAGCGCGGGCGGACTGCAGCGGATCCTGGAGATGAGCACCGAGTACGCCAAGGAGCGGGTGGCGTTCGGCAAGCCGATCGGCGCCTACCAGTCGATCAAGCACGGCCTGGCCGACACTTTCGGGACCAGCGAAGCGGCGAGCGTCGGCGTGCTCTACGCCGGCTGGGCGCTGTCGGACGACAACGAGGAAGGCCCGATCGCAGCGGCGATGGCCAAAGCCTACACCAGCGACGCCTACAGCGCGGCCACGCACCAGAGCATCCAGATCTTCGGTGCGATCGGCTTCACCTGGGAGATGAAGAACCATCTCTACTTCAAGCGTGCGCGGTCGAATGCGGAGCTGTTCGGCGGCGCCAGCGCCCAGCGTAGCCGCGTCCTCGACATGGCCGTGACCCGCAAGGCCGCAGCCTAAGCCACACCGTCCGCTCCCCGCCCAGACACCGGGGCAGGGAGCGGACGTTCGAGCTGTACTTCACCGCAGCGCCGTCTCCCGCGAGCGTGGGGAGGCGCGCGAACGAGCGACGGCGGTGATTCGAGCGCCTGACGACAGGAGGCAGGTTGATGGCCAAAGCCAAGGCGAGCGCCCGATCGGACGAGCGGCAGGACATTGTGCCCGAGCCGGCCAACCGCGAATTCACCCGCAAGCCGACGGCCCGCGCCGCCGCCGCCTCGCAGACCCGCCGCCCCAAGGGCGAGGAACCCGGCGAAGACCCGACAAAGGCCGACATCACGCGGGCCAACATCATCAAGACCGCCTTGCGCCTGAGCAAGACCAAGGGCCTGACCGCGATCACCCTGCGCGACATCGCCACCGCGTCGGGGATGAAGGCCGGCAGCATCTACTACCACTTCGAATCCAAGGATGATCTGATCCGCGCCGCGCTCAAGGATGGCGTCGGCCGCGGCATGGCCGCGCTGAACAAGGGCATTGAGGCGCTGGGCTCCCACAGTTCGCCGCTGGACCGGCTGGAGGCGGCGCTCCGCATCCACCTGCACATGTCGACGCGGGAGCCGTTCGCCCAACGGGTCTTCGCGCTGCGCCAACTGCCGAAGCCGCTGCGTGAGGAACAACTCGAACAGGAGCGTCAGTACGCGGCGATCTTCGGCCGCCTGTTCGACGAGGGCGAGGCGCAGGGCCTGTGGCGGCCCGAGTTCGACCTTAAGGTGGTCCGCTACCTGGTGCTGGGTTCGTTGATCTGGGTCGGCACCTGGTACAACCCGAAGGGTCCTCTGACGCTTGATCAGATCATCGACCAGGTCATGGCGCTGTTGCGCGAAGGCCTGATTCGCAAGCCCGCTTGACGCTACGACGCCGGTTTACAGCGTCCTTGAATTGATCCAACCACTTGAGCGCCTCGGAACGGGGCTGCAGCGACGAGGCATGACGTGGATTATCTGAATTTCTCCGGCAAGACGGTGCTGGTGGTCGGCGGTTCGAGCGGCATCGGCAACGCCATTTCGCACGCCTTCCTGGACGCCGGCGCCAAGGTGCATGTGTGGGGGACGCGCGCCAGCGCCGCGGACTATGCCGGCGATGAGGGGTCCGACCTGACCGGCTTGAGCTATGACCGGATGGACGTCAGCGACTTCGCCGCCATCGAGGCCTACAAGCCGCCGTTCGACAGTCTCGACGTGCTGGTCTGCTGCCAGGGGCTGGTGATCTACAATCGCGCGGAGTTCAAGACCGAGACCTTCCGCAAGGTAGTCGACGTGAACCTCAACAGCCTGATGGCCTGCGCCGAGAAATTCCACGACATGCTCGCCGCCGCCAAGGGCTCGGTGATCCTGGTGAGCTCGACGGCGGCCTTCCATTCGACCCGCGGCAATCCGGCCTACAACGCATCCAAGACCGGGGCGATGGGACTGACGCGCGTCCTGGGGGACGCCTGGGCGCGCGACGGCATCCGGGTCAACGGCATCGCGCCGGGCATGGTGGATACCAAGATGACCAAGGTCACCACCGACAACCCGGAACGCCTGGCCGGTACGCTGCAGGGCATCCCGATGCGCCGGCTCGGACGGCCCGAGGAGATGGGTACGGTAGCGTTGTTCCTGGCCTCGCCGATGGCCTCCTACATCCTGGGCCAGACCATTCCCGTTGACGGTGGCGGCATCCTCTAGCCGCTACGCAGCGTAGCTTGATAGATGTTATGATATAACATACGAGACTTCTTCCACTGCGGAAGAGTCTCCATGCGCCTGACATCATTTCTGTTCTGCGCGCTCGCCGCCGCGGCGCCCTCAGGGGCCGCCGCGGCTTGCGGCGAGGTTTCTGAGATCGTCGTCACCGGCGCGCCCTACGCGGTGTCGCTGGACTCCGTGACCACCAGCGTCGAGGTTTTGACACGCGAGGCGCTTGAGACCGCGTCGCCGGCTGGCCTCGGCGACATGCTGGAGGCGATCCCCGGCGTGCGGTCCAGCGCCTTCGGACCGGGGGCGAGCCGGCCGATCATCCGCGGCCTTTCCGGCCCCCGGGTGATGATCCTGCAGAACGGCGTCGGCCTGATCGACGCCAGCACGCTCTCGCCAGACCACGCCGTGGCGTCGGAGCCCGCTCAGGCCACGCGGATCGAGGTGCTGCGCGGACCGGCGACGCTGGCCTACGGCGGCTCGGCGATCGGCGGCGTGGTCAACGTGCTCGACGACCGGATCGCCTCGCGCGTGGCGGACGGACCGTCGGGACGCGCCTCGCTTTCCGCCGGATCGGTGGACGACAGCGACGCGGCCGCCCTGGGCGTGAAAATCGGCCTTGGACCCTGGGTGGCGACGCTGGATGCGGCGCGGCGCGCGAGCGGCGACTACGCCGTGCCGGTCGATCCCGTGTCACGGGCCTATGCGACGGCGAACGCTTTGGCCCCGCTACGCGACCGGCGCGTCCGCAACAGCGACGTGAGGCTCCAGGATTGGGGCGGCGGCCTCTCTTACGTGGGCGGCCAGGGCTACCTGGGCGTCTCGGCGAAGCGGACCGCCACACGTTACGGACTTCCGTATCCTCAGGCGGCCGGACCGCCGCCGCAGGAGGGACCGGTCTACATCGACCTGAAGCAGACGCGACTCGATCTGCGCGGCGAGGCCGCGACGGATCTGGGCCCGTTCGACCGCATGCGATTGTCGCTGGGCCATGCCGACTACGAGCATGCGGAAATCGAGCGGGCGAGCGGCGCGGTGGGGACGCGGTTCCTGTCGAACGGGACGGAGGGCCGGCTCGAGTTGGTGCAGCGACAGCGCGGCGGCTGGCAGGGCGCGGTGGGCGTCCAGGGTCTGCAACGCGAACTGCAGGCGATCGGCGACGAAGCGTTCATCCCGCCGACGAGGATAAGTGAGGCGGCGGCGTTCGTGCTGCAGCGGCTGGACCGCGGCGGCTGGGGTGTCGAGGGCGGGCTGAGGATCGAGCGCCGGGACCTGCGCGCCGGGCTGCAGGGGCGGCCGACCAGCGAGGCGGCCGCGGCCAACGGCCTCGACTGGTCCAGCGTCAGCCGCCAACCCGTCTTCAACGACGTCTCGGCCTCGGCCGCGGCGTTCTGGCGGCCTCGGCCGGACCTGTTCGTGGGGCTCAGCGTCGCACGCAACCGCCGCGCGCCAACCGAGTTCGAGCTGTTCGCCGACGGGCCGCACGCGGGGACGGGCGCCTACGAGATCGGCGATCCTTCGCTGACGTCCGAACAGGCGACGTCGATCGAGGCCACCTGGCGCTGGACGCCGGCGCGCGGGCGACTGGAGGCGCACGTCTACCACGCCCGGTACGACGGCTATATCGAGCAGGCTCCCAACGGCGACCGGGTCGGCGAAGACGGCGGGTTGGACGTGGATGGCGAACTGCCGGTCTTCCGCTTCACCCAGACCGATGCGCGGTTCACGGGCGCCGAGGTCGAGGCGGCCTACCGGCTGTGGAGCGACGACGCCCGCAGCCTGAACCTGGAAGGGGACTTCGACACGGTGCGGGCGACGGCCGGCGTCGGGCGTCTGGCGCGGATCCCGCCTTGGTCGGCGACGGCGCGCCTGATCTGGGACGGCCCGAAGATCGAAGCTTCCTCCGAGGTGCGTCATGCGGCGCGGCAGGATCGCCTGGCGGCGTTCGAGACTCCCACCGAGGCCTACACGACGCTGGACGCGAAGCTGTCGTTCCGTCCCTCGCCGGCGCGCGACCTGCGGCTCTATGTCGAAGGCCGCAACCTGACCGACCAGGTGGTGCGCGAGCACGTGTCGTTCCTGAAGGACATCGCTCCGCAGCCTGGGCGATCATTCCGCGCCGGTGTGGCGGTCAACTTCTGACGGCCGCTCAGCCGATCCAAAGGCGCAGCAGCAGGGAGACCGCGCCGACCGCGGCGACGCCCGCGACCCAGAGGCCGACGAACCAGGCGAGGCGCCGCGCAGCTTGGGGCAAGGCCATCAGTGATAGCCCTCTGTCCCCGACTTTCCGCGAAACACCCAGTAGGAATAGGCCGTGTAGGCGATGATGATCGGGATCATCACCGCCGCGCCGACCAGGGTGAAGGCCTGGCTGGCGCTAGGCGCGGCGGCCTGATGGATGGTCAAAGCCCCGGGCACGATGTGGGGGAAGATGCTGACGCCCAGTCCCGCGAAGCAGAGCCCGAACAGGGTCAGCGCCAGCAGGAACGGCGCACGCTCGCGGCGCTTCTTCAGGGCCAGGAAGAACAGCACCCCGACCACTGCGACCAGCACCGGCACCTGGGCGGTGAACAGCACGCGCGGGAAGGCGAACCAGCGCTCGAAATAGACATGCTCCAGGAAAGGCGTCGCAGCGCTGACCAAGCCGACGCAGCTCAGTGTGGCGATCCCCAGCCGGCCGGCCCAGCGCCAGGCATGGTCCTGCAGAGATCCTTCGGCCTTCATGATCAGCCAGCAGGCGCCGAGCAGGGCGTAGCCGATCACCACGCTGACGCCGGCCAGCAGGCTGAACGGCGTCAGCCAGTCCCACCAACCGCCGGCATAGCCGCGGCCCTCGACCTTGATCCCCTGCAGCAAGGCGCCCAGGACCACGCCCTGGGCGAAGGCCGCCAGGACCGAGCCGCCGGTGAAGGCCACATCCCAGAACGCCCGGTGCGCGGGGTCGCGCCAGCGGAACTCGAAGGCCACGCCGCGGAAGATCAGCGCCAGCAGCATGGCGATCAGCGGGGCGTAGACCGCCGGCATCACCACCGCATAGGCCAGCGGGAAGGCGGCCATCAGTCCGCCGCCGCCCAGCACCAGCCAGGTCTCGTTGCCGTCCCACACCGGGGCCACGGAATTCATCGCCGTATCGCGTTCATTCCCCGGCTTGAAGATCGGGAACAGCACGCCGATGCCGAGGTCGAAGCCGTCCATCACCACATAGGCGAACACCGCGAACGCGATCACAAAGGCCCAGGCGGTCGGCAGGTCGAAAAAGCTCATCGCCGACCCTCGTCCAGGGTGCGGTCGGGGTCGATGGCGGGTGCGGGCGTGATGCCGGCCGAGCGGATCGGCGCGCCGGGCGCAGACGCCAAATCCGGCTCGTCGGCCTGGGGCGCGTGGGCCATCAGCTTGAGGATGTAGCCGGTCCCAGCGCCGAACACGACGAAGTAGACGACGACGAACGCGAGCAGCGAGGCGGCGACGGCGGGTGCGTCCAGGGGGGCTGCGGAGTGGGCGGTGCGCAGCAGCCCGTAGACGGTGAACGGCTGACGTCCCACCTCGGTGGTCACCCAGCCGGCCAGCACGGCGACAAAACCCGCCGGTCCCATGGCCAGGGCGAAACGGTGCAGCCAGCGCCAGTCGTACAGCCGGCCCCGCAGACGGGCCAGCACGCCGGCGGCGCCGAGGGCCAGCATCAGCATGCCCAGGCCCACCATGACCCTGAACGACCAGAAGACGATCGGCGTCGGCGGCCAGTCAGTGCGCGGGATGGTGTCGAGGCCGGCCAGGGGCGCGTTCGGATCATGCTTTAGGATCAGCGACGAGGCCTTGGGGATCTCAACCGCATAGCGCACCACGCCGGCGTCCTGGTCGGGCAGGCCGAACAGGATCAGCGGCGCGCCGTGCGGGTGGCTCTGGTAGTGACCCTCCATGGCCATCACCTTGGCCGGCTGGTGCTCCAGCGTGTTCAGCCCGTGCATGTCGCCGGCGAGGATCTGCAACGGCGCGACCACGGCGATCATGCCGGTGGCCATGGTGAACATCACCCGCGAGCCTGGGTTGGTGTTGTCGCGCAGGAGGTGCCAGGCGCCGACTGCGCCCACCGCCAGGGCCGTGGTCAGATAGGCCGCCATTACCGTATGGACGAGGCGGTAGGGGAAGGACGGGTTGAAGACGATCGCCCACCAGTCCAGCGGCGTGAACTGGCCGGCGGCGTTGATCCCGAAGCCCTGCGGGGTGTGCATCCAGCTGTTGGCCGCCAGGATCCAGAAGGCGGAGATGAAGGTGCCGATCGCCACCGCCAGCGTCGCGGTGAAGTGTAGGCCAGGGCCGACCCGCTTCAGCCCGAACAGCATCACCCCCAGGAAACCGGCCTCCAGGAAGAAGGCCGTCAGCACTTCGTACGCCATCAGTGGGCCGATCACCGGCCCGGCCTTGTCGGAGAACACCGACCAATTGGTCCCGAACTGGTAGGACATGACGATGCCGGAGACGACCCCCATGGCGAAGGTCAGGGCGAAGATCTTGATCCAGTACTTGAACAGCACAAGGAACACCTCGCGCCGCGTCGCCAGCCACAGCGCCTCCAGCACCGCCAGATAGCTGGCGAGCCCGATCGAGAAGGCGGGGAACAGGAAGTGGAACGAGACCGTGAAGGCGAACTGCATCCGCGCCAGGGTCACAGCGTCGAGCGGATCGAGCATTCGCCTCCGGCCTCCTACGGCGTGAAGTCTACGCCGCCGCCGGCGCCCGTGTCGCCCACTGAACGCCGATGAAGCCGCCCTTGACCAGGGGCAGCAGCGTCAGGGTCACGGCGGTGATCAACGAGAAGGTCAGTGCGATCACCAGGCCGACGGGCCAAGTCCAGATGAAGCTGAAACAGAGTAGCGGCGCGACCACCAGGTGGCCGACCAGCAGGATGGTGAAATAGGCCGGACCGTCGTCGGCGCGGTACGAGGCGGTGTCGTGACCGCAAGCCTCGCAGGACGGCTCGACCTTGAGGTAGCCGCGAAACAGTTGGCCCTCGCCGCAGTTGGGGCAGCGGCGGGCGAGACCGCGCTTCAGGCCCAGGGCGGCGGAACGTGGTGCGCCGGTCATCTCGATCATCTCATCCACAATTGACTGCATGAACGTTTCTGTAGCGCACATACAAAGATCGATCAACGGCATTGTATGGGTTTATGTTGCGACATAACTCGTTCGTATGCATACAATCAGGCTGTTGTAGGGACCGACGATGAATGACGGCATGTCTACCGAAGCGGACTGGTCGCCGCGCCTGGCGCGCGCGGCGGGACCCCACTACCTAGCCATCGCCGACGCGATCGAAGAGGACATGCGCAGCGGGCGCTTATCGGTGGGGACCCGACTTCCTCCGCAGCGCAGCCTCGCCGCGCAGCTGGGCATCGACTTCACTACCGTCAGCCGCGGCTATGCGGAGGCCGCGCGCCGCGGCCTCGTCGAGGGCCGGGTCGGGCAGGGAACCTATGTGCGCGCCGCCGCGCCGCCGCCACGCGCGCCGGTGGACCTCAGCATGAACCTGCCGCCGCACTTCGACGATCCGGCGCTGACCGCGCGCCTGTGGGACGAGGTGGCGACCCTGCGCGAAGGCGGCCTCGACCTGCTGCTGCGCTATCAGGACCCGGCGGGCGCATTGCGCGACCGGGCCGCGGGCGCGGCGTGGCTGGCGGCGCGCCTGCCGAAGCTTGACCCGGAAACGCTGGTCGTCACGCCGGGCGCCCAGGGCGGGCTGCTGGCGGTGATGGCCGGCCTCGCGCAGCCGGGCGATGCGGTGTGCGCTGAAGCGCTGACCTTTCCCGGGTTCCGGGCGCTCGCCGCCCAGGCGGGGCTGCGGCTGGTTCCGGTCTTGATGGATGCTCAGGGCATGGACCCCGACGCTTTCGCGCGCGCCTGCCGCGAGCATGCGCCCAAGGCGCTCTACTGCACGCCGACCCTGCACAACCCGACGACCGCCACCCTGCCGCTGGAGCGACGCCAGGCGATCGTCGAGATCGCGCGGCGCCACGGCGTGACCATCGTCGAGGATGACGCCTATGCGGGCCTCGCGCCATCCGCTCCGCCGCCGATGACCGCATTGGCGCCGGAGACCGCCTATCACGTGGCGGGCCTGGCCAAGTCGGTCTCGCCGGCCCTGCGGATCGCCTATGTGGCGTCGCCCAGCGTCCGCGCAGCCGGCCGGGTGCGCGCCGCCGTCAGGGCTTCCGCGGCGATGGCCTCGCCGCTCACCGCCGCCATCGCCACCCGCTGGATCGAGACCGGCGCGGCGGCCGCCGTCACCGCGGCCCTGCGCGCTGAGGCCAAGGCTCGACACGCGATCGCCCTACGCCGGCTGCCCTCGGAGCTGGTGCAGTCCGCCCCCGACGCCTTCCATCTCTGGCTGACCCTGCCCGAGGGATGGACGCGGGGCGAATTCGTCGGCCGGCTGGGAGCGGCGGGCGTCGGCGTGGTGCCCAGCGACGCCTTCAGCCTCGGCGCGGCGCCGGAGGCGGTCCGGATCGGCCTGGGCGGGCCCGCCAGCCGCGCTGACGTCGAACGTGCCCTAGGCCTCGTCGCCGCCCTGCTGGAGGCGGCCCCCCAGGTCACCGCCTCCGTCGTCTGAGCGGGGCGCATGGTGCGCCGCGGCGGAACATCGGCGGGCACGGTCCGTTGAGAGTTGGCGGTGGTCGAGCGCCTAGCGCGCCCGTTTTCCGCCCTTCCCAACCGGAGTTCCAGCATGTTCGTTCTGCCTCCCCTGCCGTACGCCTATGACGCGCTCGCCCCCATCCTCGGGGAGCCGACGCTGCGCACCCACCATGACAAGCATCACGCCCGCTACGTCGAGGTCACCAACACCCTGCTGACCGAAGCCGGCGCCAAGCCGCGGAGCCTGGAGCAGGTGATCCGCGACGCCGCGGCCAAGGGCGAGCGCAAGCTGTTCAACAACGCGGCCCAGGCCTGGAACCATGCCTTCTTCTGGGAGTGCATGACGCCGACCTTCGTCGCGCCGTCAGGCGGGCTGGCGCAGGCCATCGAAAAGTCCTTCGGCGGCATGGACGGGCTGAAGGCCAAGTTCGTCGACGAGGGCTTCAACCACTTCGCCTCGGGCTGGGCCTGGCTGGTCGCGGAGAAGGGCGAACTGTCGGTGATCTCGACCCACGACGCCGACACCGCGTTGACCCGCGACGGCGTCACACCGATCCTGGTCTGTGACGTGTGGGAGAACGCCTATTACCTCGACTACAAGAACGACCGGAAGGCGTTCCTCGAGCAGTGGTGGGCCAAGCTGATCAACTGGCGATTCGCCGAGGCGCAGTTCGCGGCGGCCGACGGCCAGGGCGAGGCCTACCGCTATCCCGAAGCCGCCAAAGCTGCAGCCTGATACAGTTTAACTGATACGGCGGGCGCTTGCGCCCGCCGAGCCTCCGGCTGCACAATAGGGCCGGCGTCGCTGACGGGGACGCCGGAACTCCATTCCCACACGAAGGCGCGCCGCGTTTCGGTGCACGCCGTCGCGCCAGCCGGACAACGCCGCTCATGACCAGCGCGCCTGCGGACCCGCCGGCCCCGCCGCATTCGCAGTGGGCCGGCCCGGTGCTGCTGCTGATCGTGTTCCTGAGCCTGATCGGCTTCGGCGTAGTGATCCCGCTGCTGCCGTTCTACGTGATCGTCTTCGACGCCCCGCCCTGGCAGGTGACGCTGATGTTCGCGACCTTCTCGCTGGGCCAGTTCCTGGGCGAGTTGACCTGGGGCCCGCTGTCGGACCGCGTCGGCCGGCGGCCCGTGCTGCTGATCACCATCTTCGTCTCGGCGTTGGGATATCTGGGCCTGGCGTTCGCGCCGAACATCTGGCTGGCGGTCCTGGCGCGCGCCGTCGCCGGCTTCTTTAGCGGTAACATCTCGGTCATCCAGGGCTACATCGTCGATGTGACGCCCGAGGAGCGCCTGGCCGGGCGACTCGGCATGATCGGCGCAGCGTTCAGCGTGGGCTTCGTCGTCGGCCCTTCGCTGGGCGGCCTGCTGGCGAACCCGGACCTGGGGGCCGCGGGCCTGCGTCCTCCGCTGCTGGTGGCAGGCGTGCTCTGCGTGCTGGCCGGCATCTTCATCATGATGTTCGTGCCGGAAAGCCTGCGCGAAGGCGCGCACCGTCAGCGCAGTGTCGGGCCGGCGAGTGCGCTGAAGCACGCCCTTGGCGATCCGGTGCTGCGGCGTCTGGTGATGGCCACCTTCGTGCTGTTCGCCGCCTTCTCGGCCATGTGGTCGACCGTAGGGCTTTGGGGCCGCGACCGCTTCGACTGGGAGCCGCGCGACATCGGTGTGGTGATGGCGATGACCGGCGTGGGCGGCGCGCTGTGCCAGGGATTCCTCTCCGGCTATCTGGTGCGGCGGATCGGCGCGCGGGTGACGGTGGTGCTGGGGCTGGGCGCCTGTTCTGTCGTCATGGCGCTGCAGTCGGTGGCTGGCCCCGTCGCCCTGGCCGTCGCCTGCGTCGTCGCGGCGGTGATGTGCCATGCTGTGGCGATGCCGGCGCTGACCTCGCTGGTGTCGCACGCGGCGCCCCAGGAAGGACAAGGCGCGACGCTGGGAGCGATCAATGCGGCCGGCGCCTTCGCCAGGGTGATCGGCCCGGTCGCCGCCGGCGTGCTGTTCTCCACCATCGGATCGCACGCGCCGATCATGTTCGCCTCAGCCGGCATGTTGCCGGCGCTGTGGCTGATCTGGCGCGCGAAGACGAATTCGATGCCGGAGCCGCGCCTCTAGGCCAAATGCAGGACGCGACCAAGCAGCCATAGCGCCACCAGGCCCGCGAGGGCGGCCGGCGCCATCCACGGCCGCAGCCGGATCGCTTCACGGGGAGAATCGGCCGTCGGGGGTCGCATGCCTGCGAGGTCGACAGCCATGGGCGCGCGTCTGCGTCGCATCTGGGAAGCTCCTAACGTCGACCTTAAGCCGCGAGTCGGCGCGCGGAGTCGAGCACCTGAATAATCTGTCCTTCGCGCTCATTCCACAGAATGCTGACCGTGGCCGCCCGAGCGGCCGTCTCGCCGAGGCTGTCGCGCACTTCCGCCTCGTGCAGACGCGCGTCGCTGATGCGCATCAGCGTGCGTCCGCCACCCAAATCCTGCTGGACGTCGGAGTAGCGCAGTACGGCGTCGATCACCGCGCCGGACAGCGGGCGGAGGCGCACCGGCGGGCGGGCGGCGGGGGCCTTGGTGCGGCGGCGGGCGGGCTTGAACATGGGCTGGTTCCCGGTTGCGGTTGACCTAGCCCTCAGGTTTGATCGACCTCCACGACAGAATCGGACGCAAGCTCCCATGCGACATGAAAAGGCGACCCAGGTTCTGGAACTGGCGCGCCTGCTGTCCGGCACCGCCGAGGGCCTGACCCTCGACGAGATGGCCGAGCGGATGGGCGTCGGGCGGCGCACGGCGGAGCGCATGCGTGACGCTGTGCGAGAGCTGTTCCCGCAGCTCGAGGAGATCGAGGATCCGCCGACGCGCCGCTTCCGTATCGCCGCCGGCCTGGACGGCCTCTACCAGGCGCCCAGCGCCGACGAGCTGGTGGCGTTGCGCACTGCCGCCGACGCGCTTGCGGCCTCCGGCGCCCAGGCTCGCGCGGCCAGCCTACGGGTGCTCGAGCAGAAGATCCTGTCGGCGACCCGCGCGCCCGCGCGCCGCCGTCTGGCTCCGGATCTGGAGGCCCTGCTGCAGGCGGAGACTATCGCCGTACAGGCCGGCCCCCGCCCGTTCGAGGACGAACTGGCCCTGGCCGCGATCCGTGAGGCGGTGAAGTCGATGCGGATGATCGCCTTCCGCTACGAAGGGGGCTCGACGCCAGGGCGGACGCGCGAGGTGACGCCGCTGGGCCTGCTGTTCGGCCGCAGCAACTACCTGGTCGCCGCGGAGGCCGGCGAGGACGAGCCGCGCACCTGGCGGCTTGACCGGCTGCACGACATCGAGGTGCTGGAGCGTCCGGGCGCGCGACCCGCCGGCTTCTCGCTGCAGGACTTCGCCGACGAGAGCTTCGGCATCTATCATGACGCGGTCGAGGATGTGGTGCTGCACGTCCGCCCGCACGGGGCGGAGGATGCGCTGGGGTGGCGCTTCCACGCCAATCAGATGGTCGAACCGCTGGCGGACGGCTCGGTCCGCGTGTCGTTCCGCGCCAGCGGCATGCTGGAGCTGGCCTGGCACCTGTTCACCTGGGGCGACAAGCTGGAGATCCTGCAGCCTGAGACCCTGCGCGCGGTGATGGTCGAGCAACTGGAGCTGGCGCGCGGCGTCCACGAAAGGCCGGCCGTGATCTGACTACGACCGAACCTGTCGCACCCGCGCTTCACGGTCTGCCCAACGTTCAGACGAGGAGGGCAGACGATGTGGGCCGCAACTGTGGAAGTCGAAGCGCCGGCGCGATTGGGAATGGGCGCGGGAGAAACCGTCGTAGCGGCGTCCCGCTACGCCCTGGTGCTCGCCGTCTGGGCCGGCCTGGCGCTGGTGCGGCCTAAGCTGGCCTGGTCGATCTTCCGCGAGCGCCGTCCCGACTCGCCGTTGCGCAGGCGGACCCGCACGCACGGTTGAAACGGCCCGGCCCATCCCGCATGACTGGGGCCGGATGTTGGGACGGACCGAACGTCGAGAGGGTGCCCAGATGGACTACAGGATCGACGAACTCGCTGATGGAGCGGTGTTCACCCTCACGCGGCCGCAGAAGCTGAACGCCGGCACGCTGGAGATCTGGAACGGCCTTGAGGCGTGCATGAATGCGCTGGAGGCGCGCGGCGCGCGGCTGCTGATCCTCACCGGCGAGGGCGACAAGGCGTTCTGCGCCGGCACCGACCTTGCGGAATCGGCGGCGATGACCCGCGACGCCAGCTTCGCCAAGGGCGATCGGGTTCGCGCGCTACTGGTGCGCCTGTCCCGCTCGAAGCTGATCAGCGTTGCGGCGATCAACGGCCTGGCCTACGGCGGCGGGCTGGAGATCGCCATGGCTTGCACCTTCCGCATCGCTGCGCCGCACGTGCGGCTGTCGCTGCCAGAGGTGAAGCTGGGGGTGCTGCCGGCCTATGGCGGGACGCAGTTCCTGCCCGCCCTGGTGGGGCGCGCGCGAGCGCTGGACCTGATGCTCAGCGGCCGGCCGATCGGCGCCGAAGAGGGCTTGGCTTGGGGTCTGGTCAACAAGATCGCCGACGCCGCCACGCCGCTGGTCGACCAGGCGCTCGACTACGCGCGCACCATCACCCAGTTCAGCCCGGTGGCCATCGACGGCATCCGCCATTGTGTGGAGGCCTCCGGCTCGACGGTCGAGGAGGCGGGCCTGAAGCTGGAGAGCCAGGAAGTGCGCCGTGTCGGCGTCAGCGACGACGCCCGTGAAGGGGTCGCGGCTTTCCTGGAAAAGCGCAAGGCGGTGTTCAGCGGCCGCTGAACCGCATCAGACGTGGATCAGATGGGCGACGTCGGCGGGGGTCTCGTCGGCGGTCCGCCCCTCGCGCACCAGCCTCCCGCGCTGCATGACGAAGTAGTGCTCGGCGAAGGCCCAGGCGAAGTCCAGGTTCTGTTCGACGATCAGGATGGCCACGCCCAGCTCACGCCGGATGGTGGCGAGCGCCTGCTCGATCTGCTGAACGATGTTGGGCTGGATGCCCTCGGTGGGTTCGTCCAGCAGCAACAGTTGCGGGCGCCCGGCCAGGGCGCGGCCGATGGCCAACTGCTGCTGTTCGCCGCCGCTGAGCACGCCGGCCTTGCGCTGGGAGATGTCCTTCAACTTGGGGAACAGGTCGAAGATGTAGTCGGGGACGACCTTGTCCGGTTTGTCCTTGCGTCCGGCCAGCGCCGACAGGCCGACGCTCAGGTTCTCTTCGACGGTCAGATGCGGAAACACATGCCGGCCCTGCGGCACGAAGCCGATGCCGGCCCGCGCGCGCTCGTGCGCCGCGAGGCCCGTGAGATCCTCGCTGTTCAGGAAGATCTGGCCCTTGGTGAGCCGAAGCTGGCCGACGATGGCCTTCAGCAGGGTCGTCTTGCCGACGCCGTTGCGCCCCAGGATCGCGCCGGACGAACCGGCCTTCAGGTCCAGGGCCACGTTCCACAGCACCTGGCTCTTGCCATAGGCGGTGTCAATGGCGCGCAGGTTCAGCAGGTCGCTCATGTCTTGGGCCGTCCCAGGTAGATCGAGGCCACGTCGGGATCGCTGCGCACTTCGGCGAGCGAGCCTTCCTTGAACAGCGAGCCCTGATGGAGCACGGCCACGTGCCCGCCCAGTTGCTCGACGAAATCGATGTCGTGGTCGATGACCAGCACCGCGTGACGGCCCACCAGGCTGCGGACGATCTCGGCGGTGCGGGTGGATTCCGCCGCGCCCATGCCGGCGGTGGGCTCATCCAGCAACAGCAGCTCGGCGTCGGTGGCGACCACCATGCCGATCTCCAGCCACTGCTTTTCGCCGTGCGACAGTTCGCCGGCCAGGGTGTCGCGCCGCTCCTCAAGTCCGACCATGGCGATGACCTCCTCGGCCTTGTCGCGGGCGGCCTTCGGCGCCGCGAGCACCAGGCTGCGCCACCAGCGTCGGTCTTGCGTTGCGGCCACCACCAGGTTGTCGAACACGCTGAGGCCGACAAGCACGCCAGGCGTCTGGAACTTGCGGCAGATGCCGCGCCCGACGATGCGGTCCTCGGCCATCTTGGAGATGTCCTCACCGCGGAACAGCACCCGCCCTGCGGTCGGCCGCACGCGACCGATGACCGCGTCGCACATGGTCGACTTGCCGGCGCCGTTCGGACCGATGACCACGGTCATGCTGCCGGCGCGGATGGTCAGGTCGAGGCTGTTGAGCGCCTTGAACCCATCGAAGTCGACGGTGACATTCTCGATCCGCAGCAGCGGCGGGGCTTCGACGATCGGGATCATGACACCGCCTTCGCCGCGCGCCCGGACAGCGCGGGCAGTTTGAAGCCGCCTTCGGGGAACATGCCGGCCAGGCCCTTGGGCAGCACGGTGACCACGAGGATGAACATGCCGCCCAGCATGTAGAGCCAGAAGGCCGGCAGCTCGGTGGAGATCTTGTCCTTGGCGAAGTTGACCAGCAGCGCTCCGGCGACCGCGCCGATCAGGCTGGTGCGCCCGCCGACCGCGGCCCAGATGACCATCTCGATGGACGGCACCACGCCGATCAGCGCCGGCGAGATCACACCCGCATGCAGGGCGAACAGCGCGCCCGAAAGCCCGGCGAACATCGCCGCCACGCTGAAGGTGACGATCTTGTAGGGGGTCGGGTCATAGCCCAGGAACCGCACCCTGTTGGTGTTATCGCGCGTGGCCCGCAGGATCTTGCCGAAGCTCGAGTTGAGCAGCAGCGTGCCGCAGATCAGCGCGACCACCACGATGGCCAGCGTCGCCCAGTAGAGGCCGTGGCTGACCGTCTCGTCGTTCAGATTGAAGCCGAACAACGTCTTGTAGTTGGTCAGGCCGTTGAAGCCGCCGGTCATCGCCTGCTGGCTGATCAGCAGGGTGGCGAAGGCCAGCGCCAGCGCCTGGGTGATCAGCGCGAAATACACCCCGCCGATACGCCGGCGGAACACCAGCCAGCCGAAAGCCGCCGCGACCAGCGCCGGCACGATCAGGACGCCCAGGATCATCACCAGTGGATTGCGGAACACCTCCCACCACCAGGGCAGGGCCTTGACGCCGGACCAGACCATGAAGTCGGGCATGACCTCGCCGGTCTCGAGGCCGACGAGCTTCAGATGCATGGCCAGCACATAGCCGCCTAGCCCGAAGAACACGCCCTGGCCGAGGCTGAGGATGCCGCCCTGGCCCCAGATCAGCACCAGCCCCATGGCGGTCAGCGACAAGGCCAGAAAGCGGCCCGTCAGGCTGAGGTCATAGCTGGAGAGGTAGGCCGGCGCCGCGGCGGCCAGGAGCACCAGGAGGGCGGCGCCCACGGCCTTGATGAGCATGGAGGACGACATGGGGAACTCGCTAGTCGTCCAGTGCGCGGGAGCGCACCGCGACGACGCCTTGGGGGCGGAACTGCAGGAACAGGATGACGAACAGCAGGGTGATGACGGTGGAGAAGCTGACGTCGACGAAGATCTGGGCCAGGGCGGAAACCAGGCCGATCAGGATGGCCGCGATCGCCGTGCCGGCGATGCTGCCGAGGCCGCCCAGGATGACCACCAGGAAGGCGGTGACGATGTAGCTTTGCCCGACGGTAGGCGTCACCGGGCCCAGCAGGGCGAGGATCACGCCCGCCAGGCCCGCGACGCCCGAGCCCAGAGCGAAGACGAACATGTCGACGTGGCGCACATTGACGCCGATCGCCGCCGCCGTGGCGCGGTCTTGATTGGCGGCGCGCACCAGCAGCCCGATCCGGGTCTTGGTGAGCAGCAGTGCGAGCGCGCCGAGCGCCAGGCCTGCGACGAGCATGATGAACAGGCGGGTGACCGGCATGGACTGGCCGCCGATGTCGATGGCGCCGGCCATCCACGGCGGTGCGGTCACCGAAACGCCCGTGGCGCCGAACAGGTCGCGCGCCGCCTGCTGGGCGATGAGGCTGACGCCCCAGGTTGCGAGCAGGGTTTCAAGAGGTCGCTCCGCCAGGCGGCGGACGATGGTGGTCTCCAGCACGGCGCCCAGGACGCCGCCGACCACCAGGGCCGCCAGCATGGCGGCCGGAATTCCGAGGGGCCCGGGAACGACTTTGATCGTGAGGTAGGCGACATAGCCGCCGAACATCACGATCTCGCCGTGGGCCATGTTGATGACCCGCATCAGACCGAAGCTGAGGGCCAGGCCCAGCGCCGCCAGGATGTAGATGGAGCCGACACTCAGGCCGTTGAAGATCTGGCCGATGAGGAAGCCGATATCCATGATTACTGTCCGGAAGGCGCTGGGTTTAAGCGAGGACTAGCCGATGACGCAGGTCTTGCCGGGGAAGGCGACCGGATCATATGGATCCGGAGCGATCGGCGCGGTCGAGGTCCAAAGGATCTTGAACTGGCCGGCCGCGTCGGCTTCGCCGATGTAGCCGGTCTGCGTCAGGCTGTTGTTGGTCGCGAACTTGACCGGGCCGAGGGGCGAGGGGATCGGGTCCATGGCCACGGCCGCGGCGCGCACCTTCGCCGGGTCGAAGTCGCCGGCTTTCTCGACAGCCGCCTTCCAGGCGTAGACGTCCAGGTAGCCGTGGATCATCGGGTCGGTCATCACCGCGTCGGCCCCGAACTTCGCCTTGTAGGCGGCGATGAACTTGGCGTTTTCGGGATTTTCGAGGGTCTGGAAGTAGTTCCAGGCCGCATAGGAGCCCTTCACCAGCTCAGGCCCCATGGCCTTGGCTTCCTGTTCGCCGATCGAGAACGACATCACCGGGATCTTGTCCGGGCTCATGCCGGCGGCGGCCATCTGCTTGAAGAAGGCGACGTTGGAGTCACCGTTCAGGGTGTTGAAGATCAGGTCTGGCTTGGCGGCCTTGATCTTGGCGATGACGCCCGAGAACTCGGTGCCGCCCAGCGCCTGGTATTCTTCACCCGCCACCTTCAGGCCGTCGGCCGTGATGTGCTTGGCCAGGATCAGGTTGGCGGTACGCGGATAGACGTAATCGGAACCAACGAGGAAGAAGGTCTTGTAACCCTTGCTCTTGGCCCAGTCGTAGGCCGGCAGGGCCTGCTGGTTGGGCTGAGCGCCGGAGTACATGATGTTCGGCGAGCACTCGTTGCCCTCGAACTGCACCGGATACCAGAGCAGGTTCTTGGACTTCTCGAACACCGGCAGCATCGCCTTGCGGCTGGCCGAGGTCCAGCCGCCGAAGACGGTGGCGACCTTGTCGGACTCCACCAGCTTGGTGGCCTTCTGGGCGAAGATCGCCGGGTCGGAAGCGCCGTCCTCGACCACCGCCTCGATCTGCTTGCCGAGCACGCCGCCGGCCGCGTTGATCTCGTCGATGGCCAGCATCGAGGCGTTCTTAACCGTCACCTCGCTGATCGCCATCGTGCCGCTGAGCGACTGCAGTACGCCGACCTTGACGGCGTCGCCGCCGGCCGCGGTTGCGGTCTTCTCCTCGGCTTTGGAGCAGGCCGTCAGGGCCGTACCGGCCATGAGGAGGACTGCGATCGTCCTGTTTATTCTTTTGATCATCACCGTATCCCGTTGAGTTGGTTCGGCCTCGGGGCGCATCTCGATCGGGAAGCCCGGCCCCCGAGAGCCAATCTGCTGCGCTGCAACAAGCGCGGGTATGGGGTGTTTGACGTAGCCGGCGTCCGAACTGGCCGTAGGGCGACGAAAAGAGCCGGGCCGCGGTCCGACCTCCGAGTACGGACCGCGGCCACTTCCCTCACGACGCGTCTGCGGACATCAGAACGACGACGTCAGGGAAACCACGACCGTGGAGTCGGTAAGGTCTTTGCCGGTGGCGGCGATGGTCTGGGTGTCGGTGTCGATGTATTCGAGACCGAAGGTGACCGCCTTGTAGGTGTAGCCGACGCCGAGGCCCCAGTTCCATTTGCCGTCGAACGGGTCGCCGTCCTCGTAGCCGAGGGTTGCCTTCAGCGACAACGGGGTGTCGGGCACGGTATAGGAACCGCTGCCGTAGACATAGGTCGACTGGGTGCCGCCGTTGTACTCGTCGTGGACGACCCCCAGCGTTCCGCCCACCGGGCCGAGCGGGAAGCTCACCGACGCGGCGTACTGGTCGAAATCGATGTCCGCCGGCGAGTCGTCAGGGAAGACGATGCGCAGGTAGGTGGCCTTCCAGCTTAGGTCGCCGGTGGTCACCGCGACGCCGCCGTACAGGTCGGCCTCGAGAGCGCCCGCGCCGGCTTCCTTGTCCAGGCTCGAACCCCAGAGGCCGGCGAAGATGCTGACGTTGTCGCTGAGCGGCACGCTGGCTTCGATGCTGCCTTGCATGACCGCCGTCTTGTCGCTGAGCGACATGCCGCGCAGGCGGTAGTCGCTGTAGGCGCCGATGCTGGCGGACGTCTTGACCTCGGCATGCGCGAGGCCTGCGGACGCGACCAGCAGCACGGCCGGAGCCGCGCTGATCCATGTTCTGATTTTCATTATCCCCGTTCTCCTTGCTGTCGTCGCGGCGGGCGAACCTGGGCCGACAAGGGGAGGCGGGAACCAGGCCCGTCCGTCGCGACGTCCCGATGGTTGCGGGCACTCCGGGAGCGGCGGAATGGGGCGTTTGACGTAGCTGCACCATGCGCCAGGCGCGATCGGTGGCCCTGTTGGAGGCTGCGTTTTGGTCAATACGTCAAACGCCCCCTCGGATCGGGCGTCGGCTTGCTGCGAACTGCCGGCGTAAGGCGCAGGAGAATTCGAGTGACGGTGGATCGTGCGTCTGGGGCGCTGCGCCTGGTGAGCGACCGCAGCGGATCGGCGCCTTCGACATCGATGCGCGAGAGCGGCCTGCGCGGCGAGTTGCGACTGGGCTTCGCCACGCGTGCGGGCCGCACGTACCTCGCGCAATCCTACCAGGCCGGCTGTCTGCGGGCGCGTTCGCCTCGCGCCGCCGCCGGCGAGATGGCGAGCGTGGTGCTGATCAACACAGGCGGCGGGGTGGCCGGGGGCGACCGGCTGCATCAACACATCTCATGGGGGGCGGGCGCGCACGGCGTGGTGGCGGCCCAGGCGGCGGAGAAGGTCTATCGCAGCCTGGGCCCGAGCTCGGTGATCGATACGCGGCTCGAATTGGCAGGCCGCGCGCGCGCCGAGTGGCTGCCGCAGGAGACCATCCTGTTCGACCGTGCGCGGCTGGTGCGCCGCACCGAGGTGCGGATGACCGGCGACGCGAGCTTCCACGGCGTCGAGGCGGTGGTGCTGGGGCGCGCCGCCATGGGCGAGACGGTGCGCGAAGGCCTGCTGGCCGACAGTTGGCGGATCTGGCGCGACGGGCGGCTGATCTATGCCGACGCCCAGCGCCTGGAAGGCCCGATCGACCCCCTGATGATGCGGGCCAGCATCGGCGCCGGCGCGCGGGCCGTGGCGGTGCTGATCCATGTTTCGGCGCAGGCCGGCCGGTACCTGACAGCGTTGCGCGAGGTGTTCGCGAACGCCGCCGGTCGTGCCGCCGCCAGCGCCTGGAACGGCATGCTGGTGGCGCGCTTCCTGGCCCCAGACGGCCAGCGGCTGCGCGCCGATCTGACGGCCGCTCTTGCGGTGCTGCGCGACGGGCGGGCCGCGCCCAGGGTGTGGACGTGTTGACGAGGAGAGTGCGTTGAATCTCAGTCCCCGCGAAAAGGACAAGCTGCTGGTCGCCGTGGCGGCCATGGTCGCGCGCCGCCGGCTGGAACGCCGCGTGCGGCTCAACTATCCCGAGGCGATCGCACTGATCTCCGACTTCGTCATGGAGGGTGCGCGCGACGGGCGCAGCGTCGCCGACCTGATGGAGGCCGGCGCCCGCGTGCTCAGCCGCGAGCAGGTGATGGAAGGCGTGCCGGAGATGATCCTCGACATCCAGGTCGAGGCGACGTTCCCGGACGGCACCAAGCTCGTCAGCGTCCACGACCCGATCCGGTGAGCGCATGATCCCCGGAGAACTGTTCCCCGCCGTGGGCGAGATCGAGCTGAACGCCGGCCTCGACGCGGTCAGCGTGCAGGTGTCGAACAGCGGCGACCGGCCGGTGCAGGTCGGCAGCCACTATCATTTCGCCGAGGCCAACCCGTCGCTGATCTTCGATCGCACGCTCGCCTATGGCCGCCGGCTGGACATCCCCGCGGGCTCGGCCCTGCGCTTCGAACCTGGCCAGACGCGCGAGGCCTGGCTGGTGCCGTACCGCGGGGAGCGCCGTGTGGTCGGCTTCCGTGGCGAGGTCATGGGTCCCTTGGACGGAAAGGGCTGAGACCATGCCGTATCGCATCGGCCGCGCGGCCTACGCCGACATGTTCGGCCCGACCACCGGCGACCGCATGAGGTTGGCCGACACCGAGCTGATCATCGAGATCGAGCGCGACGCGACGATCTATGGCGAGGAGGTCAAGTTCGGCGGCGGCAAGGTGATCCGCGACGGCATGGGCCAGGGCCAGATGACCCGCGCGCAAGGCGCCGTCGACACGGTGATCACCAACGCGGTGATCATCGACTACTGGGGCATCGTGAAGGCCGACATCGGCATCAAGGGCGGGCGCATCCACGCCATCGGCAAAGCCGGCAATCCCGACGTCCAGCCCGGCGTCGACATCCCCATCGGCCCGGGGACCGAGATCATCGCCGGCGAGGGCAAGATCATCACTGCCGGAGGCGTCGACAGCCACATCCACTTCATCTGTCCGCAGCAGGTGGAAGAGGCGCTGTGCGGCGGTATCACCACCATGGTCGGCGGCGGCACGGGGCCGGCCACCGGCACCAACGCCACCACCTGCACGCCCGGACCCTGGCACATCGAGCAGATGCTGCTGGCCGCCGAGGGCCTGCCGGTGAACCTGGCCTTCGCGGGCAAGGGCAACGCCAGCCGCCCCGAGGCCCTGGTCGAACAGATCCGAGCCGGGGCCGCGGCGCTGAAGCTGCACGAGGACTGGGGATCGACCCTGGCCGCCATCGACTGCTGTCTGTCGGTGGGCGACGCCTACGACATCCAGGTGATGATCCACACCGACACCCTGAACGAGACCGGCTTTGTCGAGGACACCATCAAGGCGATCGCAGGGCGGACCATCCACGCCTATCACACCGAAGGCGCCGGCGGCGGGCATGCGCCGGACATCATCCGCGTCTGCGGCCTGCCCAACGTCATCCCCTCGTCGACCAACCCGACCCGGCCGTTCACGGTGAACACCCTGGACGAGCATCTCGACATGCTGATGGTCTGCCACCACCTGGACCCGGCGATCCCCGAGGATCTGGCCTTCGCCGAGAGCCGCATCCGCCGCGAGACCATCGCGGCCGAGGACATCCT
>NZ_JAUYQL010000020.1 GCF_030697305.1 Phenylobacterium sp.
GCGGCTTCGTTGGATCGACCGCAATCGCTGCACGCTGCGGCGTCTCGTCGTTCTCCTGCTTGAGGACGAAGCGTGTGCCGAGTGCGTCGAACACGGCACGCTGACATCCGCGCTCAGCCGCCGAAATCAGGTCTTGATTGAAGGGCCTGCTTTGAAGACTGCCGAGATAGACGCTCAGATCGACAACGAGGCCACCGAGGATTTCCGGGTCGGCGGTGTCCACAAGCGCCGCCGACGGGCTGCCTGTTGTGTTGCACCTTCCCGCCATAGCGGGGGACGCCCAAACAACTGCCCAGACGGCGAACGCTGTAATGATGCGACGCATACGCTCAACTCGCGGTGATAGGTGAGCATGCTATCCGCGCCGGGCGTGCTTACCTCGGCCAGTCCCTGAGTACGATAGTCCCATGATCAAGGGGACGCGGTTGAAAACACCTTCCACGTTGGACATCCTATCCTGGTATTTCACGCCTTTCCTCGCAGCACTGGTCACGCTAGCGGCATGGATACTCGTGGGGCCGTAGGTAGTCATCCTTCTGTGTTTCGGATTGCACATGCACTGGCGCGCTTTGCAAATCCTGGTCGCGCTCGCACCCTCGGTGCTGTTCGTCCCACTGGGCGTGTTCGTCTATCGGTGGTCGGGCGGCAGCCGGTGCGGAGCGGCGCGGAATTTCGATAGCCGCGGAACTTGGCGTTGCGGGCGCGCCCCACCGCGACTTCGTCGTGCGCCGCCATCGCGCCGGGGTGGTCATATATGCCGCCGAACCGGCGAACCCGCATTGATCATCGGGCAAGGCGGATCGCCCGCGCAAGACCGCCTGATTTGCAGATCGCTACAACGGCGCGCGTAAAGCGCTGGAACACATGATACATCTCGAGGGCTACATCTTCGGCGCGAAAATGTTCCGCGCCTCAATTTCTCCGACGTATGTTCGGGACACGGCTTTCACTTCGCGAGCCTCCGATCCGATAAGGAGCTGGCATGTCCGCCCAGTCCCCAGGACAGCCCGATATTGCGCTCGGCCTCGCCCTGGCGGTGGTCGCCGCCTCCACCGTGCCACTGCTGCTGCTCGACGGCGACTTGACCGTCGTCGCGGCGAGCGGCTCGTTCTGCCGCGCTTTTGACATCGATGAGGCTGGCGTATCCGGCGAGTCGATCTTCGCGTTGGGCGCTGGCGAGTGGAACATGCCCAGGCTGCGTTCGCTGCTGACCGCCACAGCTGCCGGCTCGGCCGAGATCGCAGCCTACGAGATCGATCTGGAACGTCCCGGGCGTCCGCCGCGCAAGCTGATGCTCAACGCCCACAAGCTCGTCTACGCCGGCGGCGCGGATGCGCGCATGCTGCTGACAGTGTCGGATGTCACCGACGCGCGGGCGGCGGACAAGCTGAAGGACGACCTGCTGCGCGAGAAGGCGATCCTGTTGCGCGAGGTCCAGCACCGGGTCGCCAACAGCCTGCAGATCATCGCCAGCGTGCTGTTGCAGAACGCGCGTACCGTACAGTCCGACGAGACCCGCAAACATCTGCACGAAGCGCACGGCCGCGTCATGTCGATCGCTGCGGTTCAGCAGCAACTGGCCACCTCAAGCGTCAGCGAGGTCAGGCTGCGGGCCTATTTCGAACAGCTATGCTCCAGCCTCGCAGCCTCGATGATCCAGGATCCCAAGCAGATCTCCCTGCAGGTCACCAGCGATGACACGGCCGTGCCCCCCGAGACCTCCATCAGCCTGGGCCTGATCGTCACCGAGTTGGTGATCAACGCGCTGAAGCACGCGTTTCCGGGACGGCGCAGCGGACAGATCCTGGTCGACTATGCTGCGCGGGGCGATGATTGGACCCTGTCCGTTGGCGACGACGGCGTGGGCATCGCCCAGGCGCCCGCCGGCGGCAAGCCTGGCTTGGGCACCAACATCATCGAGGCCCTGGCGGCGCAACTCCAGGCGCGGGTGGAGGTTGGCGACGCTTCGCCGGGGACAACGGTGTCGATCGTGCACGACGCCGCAGCGCTCGAATCACGGACCGCAGCGCCAGCCGTCGCGGCGCGACATTTGATTTGAACACAGGGGAACAATTCGACCTGAGGTTGTTTATTACCTAGAGGTAACCTCAGATGCAGTTCCAACGCGTCCTATTCGTCGATGACAATGTTCTGTGTAATCTGGAAATGTGCGACGCGCTGCGCGGTCATGGATACCGCGTCGTTTCAACATTCTGTGCATCGGCAGCTTTCGAAATCCTCGATCGACACCAGTATCTCTCTGCGCTGATTACAGATATCGACCTGGGCCCAGGACCCGACGGTTTCGATTTAGCGCGCCACGCGCGCGCCGCCTATCCTCACCTGCCTGTGGTCTACATTTCCGGTTCAGCAGCGAAGCGTCACGCGGCCGAGGGCGTGGAAGGCTCGATCTTCATCAGCAAGCCGCTCGGGTCCCGCGACATGATCGCGGCCCTAGAAAGCTCGATCACCCACGCTGAGACGTGATCTTGTTGATGAGGCGCAATCGGTCTTTTGGCGGGGCGGGTTCGGACTTAGGATGCTCCCCGTTCAAGGGAAACGTCCGCCATGGCCGCGCTCTTCCAGTCGACCCTCGCCCTGTGCGTCGTGATCGCGGCGGCCCTTGGCCTGGCTGCGCTCGCCGTGCTGCTGCAACGCCGTCGCGCGGGCAGAGCCCGCGGCGTGTCCGACGACAACTCCATCGCCCCGCTGGTGCGGCGCTTCGAGGAGGAACAGCTGGCTCGCATGGAAGCCGACGGCTTTCCCATGTGGCGCCCCGATCCTGAGAAGCTGAAGCGTATGACCACCGTCCGCGACTAGGGCGCCGCCACCGCGTCCGACGGCGCGTCCAAGGGCCGCCGCAGCGCGGAACCGCAATTTTAACCACCTGCCTGTATCGAAGACGGCGAAAATCGAAAGCTTCGCCGCATGACCCCTGACGACAGCACGCCGACCGCCGATCGCCGCCCCGCCTCGCGGGCGGCGCGGCTGCTCACCTTCCTGGCCGACCGGAGAGGCGCCATCGCCGTCTGGTTCGCCCTCGCCGCGCTGGTGCTGGTGATGTTCGTGTTCTGCGCCGTCGACCTCAGCCGCATCCAGTCGACGCGGACTCGATTGCAGGACGCAGTGGACGCCAGCGCCGTCGCCGTGGCGCGGATCGGACCGCAGACCGACGCGCAGATGGACCTGGCCGGCGACAAGATCCTGAAGAGCGAATACCGCGAAGGCACGTCGAGGCTGACGGTCTCGACCTTCAAGAGCGCACCGGAGAACAGCGTCGCGGTGAACGCGCAGGCGACTCTGGATCCGTTGGTCTCGCTGATCTGGCGCGGGCCGATCAAGATCGAGGTCAATTCGCTGGTCAAGCGCGGCCAGGAGTCGCCCGTGGAGCTGGTCATGGTGCTCGACACCACCGGCTCGATGAGCGGCGCGCGCATCGCCGCCCTGAAGGTCGCGGCCAAGAACCTGGTGACCAAGATGACGCCGAGCGGCGTCACCAACGTCAAGCTGGGCATCGTGCCTTTCGGGCAGTACGTCAACGTCGGCGTCCCCGCGCGCTACCAGCCGTGGACCGATGTACCGGCGGACTATTCGGTACCCGTGACGCCCCCTTGCACGACGATCACCAGCAAGACCACATGCCAGACTGAGAAGTACGCCTGCACGAAGGTCAACGACGGCGTCCCTTACAACACCACCTGCAGCCGCAACATCAACTGCGTGACCACGCCGGTGAACCCGCCGCAGCAAAACTGCCCCGCGCCGTACGTCAACAAGTACACCTTCCGCGGCTGCGTCGGCTCGCCGCCCTATCCGAAGAACGTCACCGACAACGACACCTCGCGGCGCTATCCCGGCTATCTTAACGTCAACTGCGGCGCCGAGATCACGCCGCTGACCACCAACAACGCCAAGATCGTCTCGGGCATCAACGCCCTGACAGCCACCGGCGAGACCTACCTGCCGGCCGGCCTCGCCTGGGGCTTCAATATGCTCTCGGCGCCGATCCCGCTGACCGAGGGCGCGGTCTATGACTCCACCGGTAAGAACCTGAAGCCGCGCAAGGCGATGATCCTGATGACCGATGGGACCAACACCCTGGCGCTCAATCCGGGATCCGGGACCACCAAGGGTCAGCACACGGCCCCGTCGGGGACCCGCACGATCGCCCAGACCAACGGCTACACGACCGAACTCTGCAACAACATCAAGGCGCAGAAGATCGAGGTGTTCACCGTCGCCTTCGAGGTCACCGACGCGACGGTCAAGGGCATCCTGCTGAACTGCGCCAGCGACCCGGCGCACTACTTCGACGCCGCCGACGCCGGCAAGCTGGACGCCGCCTTCCAGAACATCGCCGACGCCCTGCGCCAGATCTACATCGCCAAATAACGGCGCGGTGGCCGGCGTGCTTCTCCCTGGTTAAGGTGCCCGCACACCAACCAGGGAGAGAGGCCGAGATGCCCGCCTATGTGATTGCGATCCGCGACAAGACCGACCCCGAGGCCTACGCCGCCTACGGCAAGAAGGCGGCGCTCGCGCGCGCCGACCACAAGATCACCCCGCGCGTCCGCACCAACGACGTCATCGCGCTCGACGGCGCGCCGGCCGAAGGCGTGGTGATGCTGGAATTCCCTACCGTCGAGGAGGCGAAGGCCTGGTTCAACAGCCCTGCCTATCAGGAGGCGCGAAAAGAACGCGTCGGCAAGGTCGACTACCGCTTCCTGCTGGTCCAGGGCCTCGAGCCCTAATCGCGGCGGGTCATCGCCGCGGTGAGGCTGCCTGAGTAGGCCGCGTGCCCCACGTGGGTCAGGCGCGACTCCATGTCGGCCCAGATCTCGCCGCCCAGGTCGCGCCAGCGCCGGCAGAAGGCGTAGTCCTCCGACAGGTACTGTCCGGTCTCGGGCTCGATCATGGTGTCAAACACCATGACCGCCTCCGGCGCAGCCTTGTCGGCCATGTCGCCCATCCTCGCGCGCAGTTCAGGATGGGCGGCGACCACGCGCGCCACCGCGTCGCGCTTGATCATCATGAAGCCGGTGCCGACGTAGGCCACCTTGGCGAAGCCGCCATCGTCGACCTCGACGCTGCTGTCAGGCGTCGGGATGAAGCGGATCACATAGCCGACGGAGGCCGCCTGCAGATCGGCGACTCCGGCCTGGGCGGCGCGACGGGCCTTTTCCCAATCGATGGACTTCAGCGGATAGACCCCGCCGGCGAGATCCTTGTCGGCGGCCAGCAGGCGCATGACGTTCTCCGGCCGGAACCCGATGTCCGCGTCGCAGAAGAACAGATGGGTCGCCGAGGACTCCAGGAACTGAGCGGCGAGCCGGCTGCGCGCGCGGGTGATCAGCGCATCGCCGCCCATCAACTCGACATGCAGGCCGATTCCCTGCGCCTGACATACCGCCTGCAGGTCCAGCACCGAGCGCATGAAGGCGATATTGGCCAGGCCGCCGTAGCAGGGCGCAGCCAGGTAGATCGACGGCGATGGCGCCTTCATGGGGTGGCTCCTCGATGCGGCATGACCGGTGCGCGGGCGCCCGCGTGGTGAAGCCTGCGGCGAAACGTCAACTTTTCCAGGTTGAAATATGATTCTTGAGTCATCTTCGCTATTCGGAGTGTCGGTGTCGCGCCCAGGAGGCGCGAAGTGTGGTCTGGGGAGACAATACTTTGAGTGAGCCTTCCACCAAGGCGCCTGATCCGATGGACATTGCGCTAGGCGCAGCGGTGCGGATTCGCCGGCGGACGATCGGCATGTCTCAGGAGGCCCTGGCCGAGCAGTGCGGGGTGAGTTTCCAGCAGGTCCAGAAGTACGAGAACGGCGCCAACCGGATTTCGTTTTCCCGCCTGGTGCAGATCGCGCGCGCTTTGCGCTGCCGCGTGGTCGACCTGATGGACGTGCTCGACACGCCCGACGCCGAAGCGGTCAACGACCTGGATCTGTTGACGCGCATCCGCACGCCGGGCGCTACGGATCTACTCGCGGCCTATGAACGCCTGCCGAGCGAGGCGCGGCATGCGCTGGTGCAATTCCTGCAGTCGCTGGCGGCGCGCAGCGAAACTCCACGCAACCGCGCCGTCGCCTGAATCCAGGAGTCGAGCGGCAGCGTGGAGCGCTGATCTGCGTTAGATGGCTTTCAGATCGACCGCCGCGGTCTTCCCGCGCTCTTCGGTGAGCTGATAGCTGACCTTCTGGCCTTCGTTCAGGCCGCTCATGCCGGCCCGCTCGACGGCGGAGATGTGGACGAAGACGTCCTTGCCGCCGCCCTCCGGCTCGATAAAACCGAAGCCCTTGGTGCTGTTGAACCACTTCACGGTGCCGGTGGCCATGTCCGCGCGTCTCCTGGAAGTCCGGGTCGAGGGCGTCGGTTGGCCCGGCGCCCATGCAACATCTCAATCAGTTGGGGAAGCGGCGATTTTTGGACCGCCCGCGGCGTGTCTTGAGAGGGCGCGCCGAGATGCGCGGAATGGTCGTTGTTTCCCTGTCGCAGGGTGAGGGTCAACGCGCGGCGCAGTCAACCTTCAGCCAGCACGTGATCGATCACCGCGCGCGCTTCAGGCGTCGACCAGTCCGCGCCGCCAGCCAGTCGGCCGCGCTCGACGCCTTCAGGTCCGAAGATCACCGTGGTCGGCATCCCTGTCGCCGGCGGGGTGAAGGCGAAGGGCAGTTTGAACTTCGGGTCCGCGTAGAACTTCAACGGCGCGTGCTGGCCGATGAACTGGCGCGCCTTGTCCTGGTCCTTCTCGCCGTCGATGCTGACCGCCACCACCTCCACCGGCTTGCCGGCATAAGACGTTTGCAGCTTGGCCAGGGTCGGCATCTCGATGATGCAGGGCCCGCACCAGGTCGCCCACATGTTCAGCACCACCACCTTGCCCTTGAAGTCGGCCAGCCGCACCGGCTTGCCCGCCGCGTCGTAGAAACTGTTGGCGGGCGCCGCCGTCGCCTCCGCGGGCGTGGTCAGCTTGGCCATCTCGCCGCGGGCCAGAGGCTTCAGGCCCGCGTCGCGCGTGGGATTGGTGGAAGCCTGCACCATGATGTAGACAACGGCCGCGACGCCGAGCCCGGCGGCGCCCCAGAGCGCCCACTTCAAGAGGCCGGCCCTGGGCTTGGCCGTTGAATGATCGCTCATATGACCGACGACTCCTCGAACGCTTCGAACCGACCCGCCGGCGGCGGACAGGCGATGTGGGGCGGTCGCTTCTCGGACCGGCCGGATGCGCTGATGCAGGCGATTAACGTCTCCATCGGCTTCGACCGCCGCCTCGCGCCCCAGGACCTTGCGGGCTCGCGGGCGCACGCCGCGATGTTGCTCAAGCAAGGGGTGATATCAAGCGCCGACGAAGCCGCGATCCAACAGGGCCTGAACGCCATCGAGGCGGAGATCGCCTCAGGCGCCTTCCCGTTCCGCGAGGAATTCGAGGACATCCACATGAATGTGGAAGCCCGCCTTCGCGAACTGATCGGGCCGGCGGCCGGGTGGCTGCACACAGCGCGCTCGCGCAACGACCAGGTGGCGCTCGATTTCCGCATGTGGGTGCGCGACGCCTGCGCCGGCGCTCAGGCCCAGATCGTCGCCCTGCAACGCGCTCTGCTGACCCAGGCTGAAGCGCACGCCGAGACCCTGCTGCCCGGTTTCACCCACCTGCAGCCGGCCCAGCCGGTGACCTTCGGCCACCACATGATGGCCTATGTGGAGATGTTCGGCCGTGACGCCTCGCGCTTCGCAGACGCGGCCGCGCGGATGAACGAGAGCCCGCTGGGCGCGGCCGCGCTCGCAGGGTCCCCCTTCCCCATCGACCGGCAGGCGACGGCGAGCGCGCTTGGCTTCGACCGGCCGACCGCCAACTCGCTCGACAGCGTCTCGGCCCGCGACTTCGCGCTGGAGGCGCTGGCCGCGGCGACCATCTGCGCCACGCACCTCTCCCGGTTAGCCGAGGAGATCGTACTGTGGATGACGCCGCAGTTCGGGTTTGTGAAGCTGTCCGACGCCTTCACCACCGGCTCCTCGATCATGCCGCAGAAGAAGAACCCCGACGCCGCCGAGCTGGTCCGCGCCAAAGCCGGCCGTCTGCTGGGCGCCTTCACCCAACTGGTCGTGGTGATGAAGGGCCTGCCGCTCGCCTATTCGAAGGACATGCAGGAGGACAAGGTCCCGACCTTCGAAGCCTTCGACGCCCTGGAGCTGTCACTGTCAGCGATGGCCGGCATGGTCGCCGACCTCACGCCGAACGTCGAGCGGATGGCCGCCGCCGCCGGCGCCGGATTCTCCACCGCCACCGACCTCGCCGACTGGCTGGTCCGCGAGCTGGGCCTGCCGTTCCGTGACGCCCACCATGTCACCGGCGCCGCGGTGAAGCGCGCCGAGGACGCCGGCTACGACCTGGCCGGCCTGCCCCTCATCGATCTTCAGGCGCTGGAGCCACGGATCACCGCGGGCGTTTACGAGGTGCTGACGCCGCTCGCTTCGGTCGTCAGCCGCCGCAGCTATGGCGGAACAGCCCCCGATCAGGTCCGCGCCCAGGTTGCGCGTTGGAAGGAACTCCTGCGATGAACCGTCTCGCCCTCGCCGCCGCCTTCACCGCCGCCACAGCCCTCGCCGGCTGCGGCAAGCTGGGCGATCTGGAACGCCCCGGCCCGCTCTACGGCGCCGACCGCGCCACCTCGCAGAAGGCCGACGAGGTCAACCGCCAGGTGCAGGATCCGTCGCGCCCCGTCGACACCATCGACCCGCGCCAGCGCAGCGCCGATCCGGCCCCGCCTCGCACCCTGCCCATCGAGGGCGGCCCCAGCGATCCGTCGAAGGTCGGCCCGCAAGGCGCGCTGCCCGACCCCTACGCCAATCCACAATGAACCATTTCGACCTGCTGGGCGGGGAACTGGCCTGCGAAGGCGTGCCCCTGGCGCGTATCGCCGATGAGGTCGGCACGCCGGTCTATGTCTATTCCTCGGCGACGCTGGAGCGGCACTACACGGTGCTGCGCGATGCGCTACGCGGCGTCGGACTGGGCGAGCCGCTGATCGCCTATGCGGTCAAGGCCAACGGCAACCTCGCGGTCCTGCGGACGCTGGCGGCGCTCGGCGCCGGCGCCGACACGGTGTCGGAGGGCGAGATCCGCCGCGCGCTGGCCGCAGGCGTGCCGCCTGCGCGCATCGTCTTCTCCGGCGTCGGCAAGACCGCGGCAGAGATCGCTTTCGCCCTGAAGGCCGGCGTCGCCGAGATCAACGTCGAGTCCGAGCCGGAGATGGAGGCGATCGCCGAGGTCGCCGCAGGGCTCGGCCTGCGCGCCACGATCGCCTTCCGAGT
Organism: Phenylobacterium sp.; assembly: GCF_030697305.1. GTDB lineage: Bacteria > Pseudomonadota > Alphaproteobacteria > Caulobacterales > Caulobacteraceae > Phenylobacterium. The sequence continues at coordinate 9,312 of NZ_JAUYQL010000020.1, forward strand.
CAATCCGGACGTCGAGGCCGGCGGCCACGCCAAGATCGCCACCGGCAAGGCCGAGAACAAGTTCGGCGTTTCCTTCGCCGAGGCCGAGCGCCTCTACGCCATGGCGTCCAACAACGCCGCCCTGCGCCCGATAGGCGTCGCCTGCCATATCGGCAGCCAGATCACCGACCTCGCCCCCATGCGCGCGGCCTTCGCCAAGATGCGCGGCCTGGTCGAACGGCTGCGCGCCGAGGGCCTGAGCGTCGAACGCCTGGACCTCGGCGGCGGCCTGGGCGTGCCCTATTTCAACCAGCCGGCGCCGCCCTCGCCGGACGACTACGCGGCGATGATTGCGCAGGCGCTGGGCGGGCTGGACGTGCAGCTGGCGTTCGAGCCCGGCCGGGTGATCGCCGCCAACGCCGGCGTGCTGCTGGCCCGCGTGCTGCATATCCACGAGCGGCCGGAAGGTCGGCGCTTCCTGGTGTTGGACGCCGCGATGAACGACCTGATTCGGCCGGCCATGTACGACGCCTTCCACGACATCCGCCCGGTGCATCCGCGTGGCGGCGAGCCGCTGGCCTATGACGTCGTGGGTCCGATCTGCGAGACCGGCGACACCTTCACCCGCGACCGCCCGCTGGCGCCGCTGCAGGCCGGCGACCTGGTGGCCTTCATGTCCGCCGGCGCCTACGGGGCGTCGATGGCTAGCGAATACAACAGCCGACCCCTGGTCCCCGAAGTGCTGGTCAAGGCCGACCGCTACGCCGTCGTCCGCGCCCGCCCGACCTACGAGGAAATGCTCGAACGCGAGCGCCCCGCGCCCTGGCAGTAAGACCCTACCCCGCTCATCCCGGCGAAAGCCGGGACCCAAGCTGAGCTTGGGTTTGCGCACTGGTAGCCCGCTTGGATCCCGACTTTCGTCGGGACGAGTGGAGTGGGGCGGCGTCAGCCCAGGTCGAAGCGGTGGGTCAGCCGCCAGCCGCGTCCGTCACGGATGTAGAGGCTTGCGGCCGTGAGCCGACAGTTGATGGGACCCATGGAGCGCGCCCGGTACGCCGCCGCCACGCCGTCAAGGATGCGCCGCTCGCCCCTGGCGATGGTCAGATGCGGCGTAGCGGCGTCGAACGCCCCGCCGTATGGCGCATAGCCTGGGAAGGCCTGCGCCAGCGTCCCGATCAGGCGGCGCACCGGCGCGTCGGGCTCGGGCGCGAGCCATAGAGCATCGGCGAAGCGGCCGAGACGCTCGAAACTCAACTCGAACTTCGGCTCGGCGGCGAACAGATCGGTGAGCGTCGTGATCACACCTGCGTCGCGCTCGCTGGCCGCGATAAACGGATAGACCAGAGTCACGTGAGCCGGCATTCCCGCGCGGGCCGCGGGGTCGTGGCGGCGTCGCCAGCGGCCGACCGCCGCGTCAGCCTGCGGAACGGCGAGCACCAGCCCGCTTGTCCCCATCAGTCCAGGGCGCCGATGTAAGGCAGGCCGCGCAGGCGTCCGCCGGCGTCCATCCCGTAGCCGACCAGGTAGCGGGCCGGCGCCTCCCAGGCGACGAACTGCGGCTCGATGGCGCGCGGCGTCGGCCAGGGCTTGCGGGCGAAGACCGCGGTCAGCACCTCGCTGGCCCCCGCATCATGCACCAGCCGCGCAGCCTCGCTGAGCGACAGACCGGTGTCGAAGACGTCGTCGACCACCAGGGCGCGGCGCCCGACCAGCGGGCGCTGCAGGTCGGCCCGCACTTCGCAGCGACCCGTGCTCGCGCGTTCATCGCCATAGCTAGCCAGCCAAAGCGCATCGAAGCGCACATGCCGCCCCGCCCGGGCCAGCGCCCGCATGAGGTCGGAGCAGAACCACAGGCCGCCGGTTAGCAGGCAAACCGCCACCGTCTCGTCGTCGATGCGCGGAGCGATCTCCCAGGCCAGCGCCTCGACACGGGCGGCGACCTCGGCCTCGCTCATCAGGACCGCGATCGCCTCGTCGCTCAACGCTTTTCCAGCGCGTAAGGCGAGTCCGCCGGCAGCGGCTTGGCCTCCACCGGCTCGACGTGCGGCTCGGGCGGGGCCGCCGCGCCGCGCAGCGTAGCCGGCGGCGCGTGGCCCTCCGCGGCCTTGGCGGAAGCCTTGTGCGTTTCAGGCTTGGCGTGCTCGGCCTTCTTGGCGGCGGACGTATGAGCGACGGCTTTCGCTGGCTTGGGGGCCGGCGCGAAGGTGACTTCGAGATCGTGCGCCGTCGACGGCGGGTCGAGGATGGCGATGGCGAAGTGCCGGGTCTCGCCCGGCGGGATGCGCGGATCGGCTGGGCGGGCGATCTGTGTCGCCACCGCCTTGCCGGCCTTGTTGAGCAGGCTGATCTTCAGCGGCGGGGTGGTGGCCGGCCGGTCCTGGATATTGCGGATCGCGCCGGCGATCGACAGCGCCGCGTGGCCGTCCTGCAGCGAGGGCTCGGCGCTGACATTCTCGATCACCAGCCCCAGTGCGTTCACCGGCAGGCCGATGGTGGCGTAGGCCGCCGCCGACTTCGGCCACAGCCGCACGACGTCGGAGCGGAACACCACAGCGAGTGCGATGACGATCGCCAGGGCCGCCGCCACGGCGGCCCAGATCGCGCCCGTGGTCGCCGCCTGGCGCACCTTTCGCTCGGTGTCGGCCCTGGCGCGGAACACCTTGGGCAGAGCTTCGCCTGGTAATGCGCTGACCGGTTTGGGTTCGATCAGCGGCGACTGGGGCTCTACGCCAACCGCGCCCTCCTCGGGCGAAGCGGTCAGTTCGAGCTCCGGCTCCAGCTTGGCGGTCCATCGCGTGCCGCAGTTGGCGCACTTCACCACCCGGCCCTGGGGCGGGATCTTGTCGTCATCCACGAAATAGCTGGTGGCGCACTCAGTGCAGGTCAGTATCATGACAGTCGAATCGGACGCTCCTGCAACCTCCACCGAGGTCGCCGATTTCGGTCTCCATGTCCAGAAACCCTACAGATGAGACGGCGACCCCAGCCGATGAGGCCGTCGTCCGTTTCGATGACATTTCGATGCGTTACGGGCGCGGCCCCGAGGTGCTCAAGGATCTCACCTTCGAGCTGGAGCGGGGCTCGTTCCATTTCGTCACCGGTCCCTCGGGCGCGGGCAAGAGCTCGCTGCTCAAACTGATCTATCTGGCCGCCAAGCCGACCAAGGGCCTGGTGCATCTGTTCGGTCAGGACATCTCACGGCTGGCGGTCAAGGACCAGCCGTTCCTTAGGCGTCGAATCGGAGTGGTGTTCCAGGAATTCCGCCTGCTCGAACATCTGTCGGCGTTCGATAACGCCGCCCTTCCCTTGCGCATCGCTGGCGGCCGGCCGGAGAGCTACCGCGACGACGTCGCCGAGCTGCTGGCCTGGGTGGGATTGCGCCACCGTATGCACGCCATGCCGGCGACCCTGGCCGGCGGCGAGAAGCAGCGCCTGGCGATCGCGCGCGCGGTGGTCAACCGCCCCGACATCCTGCTGGCCGACGAGCCCACCGGCAACGTCGACCACGAGATGGCGATGCGCATCTTCCGGCTGTTCGTCGAGCTGAACCGGCTCGGCACCACCATCCTCATCGCCACCCACGACCAGGACCTGGTGGCCCGCTCGGGCCGCCCGGTGCTGCATCTGGAGGGCGGCCGGATGGTGCGCCACGGGGTCCAGGACGAGGCCCAGCCATGAGCGAGATGTTCGACGCCGCCCGCTGGAAGCCCGCGCCTTTCCTGCCCGAGGCCGACGCACGCGACGGAGCGCTGATCTTCGTCGTCGCGGTGTTGAGCTTCCTCGCCTGCCTGATGGCGTTGGCCTTTGTCTCCGCCGACCGCGCCGCCCACGGCTGGGCCCAGCAACTGGTCGGCGAGGCGACGGTGATCGTGCGACCCAAGGGGGGCGAGAGCCCGGACGCCGCCGCCGCGCGCGCCGCCGAGACCCTGGCCGGCGTGCCCGGCGTCTCCGAGGCCCGCGCCCTGGAGCGCGAGAAGGCCTACGACCTGATCCGGCCTTGGCTGGGCGACGTCACCGACCTGGAGGACCTGCCGGTGCCCAGGCTGGTCACCGTCGAACTGGACCGTCGCAACACCCCCAGCGCCGCGACCCTCGACCAGGCGCTGAAGGCTCAGGGCCTGGACGGCGTCGTGGACGACCACAGTCTGTGGCTCAAGGACATCACCCGTGCGGCCTGGGCGGCGCGCTGGCTGGGCGGCGGGGTGTTCCTGCTGATCGCCGGCGCGGCCGCCGCGGTGATCGCCTTCGCTACCCGCGCCGGCCTCACCGCGCGGCGCGACGTGGTCGAGGTGCTGCACCTGGCGGGCGCCGAGCATGCGCTGATCGCCAAGCTGTTCCAGGCCCGCTTTGCGCGCATCGCCGCCGTCGGCGGCACGGCCGGCGCGCTCACCGCCGCGGCGGTCGGCGCAACCCTGCGGATGGCCGGCGGCGGAGAGGGCCTGACCCCCGCCCTGCCGATCGCCTGGAGCGACCTGCTGGTGCTGCTGCCCTGCCCGGTGGCTGCGGCGCTGGTGGCGGCGCTGGCCGCACGGTTCACCGCCGATTCGATGATCCGGGACCTGCAATGAAGGGGATCGCCGCAGTGCTCGTGGCGGCGGCGATCTGGGCCGCGGGCCTGTTCGCGTTCGCCGACCGAGTGGACCGTTCCACGCCCGCGCGCGCGCCGCAGCCGGCGCAGGGCGTCGTCGCCCTCACCGGCGCAGGGTCCAACGAACGGCTGAGCGCGGCTATGCACCTGCTGGAGCTGGGCCTCGCCGAGCGCATGCTGGTGTCGGGGGTCAACCGAGAGGCGTCGCGCGAGGACATCCGAACGGTCAGCAAGGCGGCGCGACGGCTCTACGACTGCTGCGTCGACCTGGGTTTCGAAGCCGCCACGACGCTCGGCAACGCCCGCGAGACCGCCGGCTGGACGCGGGCCATGCGCTTCCACAGCCTGATCGTGGTCACCGCCGACTATCACATGCCGCGCGCCATGCTGGAGCTGCGCGCCACCCTGCCCGACGCGAAGCTGGAGGCCTATCCGGTGGCGACCTCCGTGGTGGACGCCAGCCGCTGGTGGCGCACGACCCGCGGCGCGCGGCTGATGGTCGTGGAGTACACCAAATACCTGGCGATCTTGACGCGCGAGGCGGTGCTGGGCCTTGGCCCAAAGGCCGAAACGGAAGACAAGGCGGCGACACAGGATAAGGGGGCGCGCCAGTGATCGCCGTGCGGTCTGTGGCCTTCGTGGTCGCGTTCTACATCTGGTCGGTGATGTGCTCGCTGGCCATGTTCCCAATGCTGATCGCGCCCCGGCGCTGGTCGATGGTCGCCATGGCCGTGTGGGGACGCGGGATTATCGCTCTGCTGGGCGTGATCTGCGACGTCAAGGTCGAGGTGCGCGGGCGCGAGCATATGCCGAAAGGCGCATCGGTGGTCGCCCCCAAGCATCAGTGCATGTTCGACGTCTTCGCCCAGTTCGCCTGGCTGCCCGACGCGTGCTTCGTGATGAAGCGGGAGCTCGGGTGGATCCCGTTCTTCGGTTGGTACGCCCACAAGGGCGGGATGATCCCGGTGGACCGCGCCGGCCATTCCGCGGCGCTGAAGAAGCTCGTGGCCGACGCCAAGCAGCGCTTCGCCGGCCACCGCCAGCTGCTGATCTTCCCGGAAGGCACCCGTCAGGAGCCCGGCGCGGCGGGGGACTACAAGCCCGGCATCGCTGCGCTCTATCGCGAGCTCGACGTGCCGGTTCACCCCGTCGCGACCAACTCAGGCGTCCATTGGCCGGCGCACGGCTATTTGCGCTACCCCGGGACCATCGTCTTCGAGTACCTGGAACCGATCCCACCCGGGCTGAAGCGCGCCGAATTCATGCGCACCCTGGAAGAGCGGATCGAGACCGCCTGCGCCCGGCTGCTGGCGAGCGGGATCTAAGTCGCCGCCTCGCGCGCCTCAACCATCGCCAGCAGGCGCTCCATGGCGCGGTCGCGCAGGCCCTCGGCCCGCAGGTGCTCCACGAGGTCGCGCACGTAGTCGACGTTGCGCCCCGACAGGCCGGTCGCGCCGGCGATCAGCTCGCATTGCCGCTCCAGGCTCAGCACGCCGGCCCATTGCGGATGCTTGACATCGGACAGGAAGGTGAGCGCCTCCACCCGCCGGCCGTCCGCCAGCCGCAGGGACGTGGAGCTCTCGTAGTAGGTCTCGGTCGGCTGTTCGCGTTCTCGCAGGTAGTCGTAGGTGGCGGGCCAGTCAGCTTGCGCCACCCGATAGGCCTTGCCGCGCACCGCTCCGCCCGGGGCCAGGCCCAGCACCAGGCCCGGCCGTTCGTAGGTGCCGCGGTGATGGACCGAATAGATGCAGAACGCCCGGCGTCGGCCGTGTAGGGTCGCGTGCTGACGCTCAAGAAACGGGAACCCCGGTCGCCACATCAGGGACCCGTATCCGAACACCCATCGCTCGCCTGAGTCCGCCCGCGACATCGCCCCTCTCGGATCAACCGACTGAAGGTCCGTCCATGCCCGATACCGCCCCGCCCCGCAAACACAGCCGGCTCGGCCTCTATCTGCCGTTCGCAATTCTGCTCGTCGCGATCGTGGCCTGGACCGGCTACTGGTTCTGGGCGCGCATCCAGACCCGCGAGACCCTGGACCTCCAGGCCCAGGCGCTGCGCGCGGCGGGCTACGAGGTCAGCTGGAAGACCCGCTCGCTGGGCGGCTATCCGTTCCGCATGGACGTGACCCTGACCGAGGCCGTGGTTCGCGACCCGTCCGGCTGGTCGCTCTCGGCGCCCCGGCTGGAAGGCGAGGCCTTCATGCACGCACTTGGCCATTGGATGCTGGCGACGCCGCAAGGCCTCAGCTTCAACCGCCCGGTCGGCGGGCCGGTGGAGGTCACGGGCAAGCTGTTGCGGGCCAGTTTCACCGATTTAGACAAGCGCCCGCCCAGCCTGTCGTTCGAAGGGGTGGACCTCGCCTTCGCCGCCGCGCCCGGCGCCCAGCCCTTTCCACTGACGGCGGCGGGACGTGTTGAATTCCATCTGCGCCCCGGGCCCGACGACGAGGGTGGGGTGTTCCTCAAGGTTGACGCCGGCAAGGCGCGCGGCGGGCTCTTGCTGGCCAGGATTGCAGGCGACAAGCCGGTGGCCATCCGCTGGAATTCCACCCTGTCGAAGATGAGCGCCATGCAGGGCGCAAACTGGCCGGCCATGGTGCGCGCCTGGTCGACGGCCGGTGGGGCGATGAAGTTGCGGGACGCCGGCATCGGCGCGGGCGACGCAGGCGTAGAGGCCAGCGGCGGCCAGCTCACCGTGGGCGGCGACGGCCGCGCGCGCGGCGTGCTCGACGTCTCCATCCGCCAGCCGGTCCGCGTCGTCGAAGCGCTCGCACAGTCCGGCGTCATCGCGCCTGAGACCGCCCAGACGGCCTCCGCCGTGCTTGCAGCGCGCCAAGGCGGGGCCGACGCAGCCGCGGCGGCGATCACCTTCGAGGCCGGCCGCGCAACGCTCGGGCCTGTGGCGATCGGCCCCGCGCCGCGGGTCTATTGAGCGGCCTGCGCGCTATTGCGCCCGCAGCCGCGATGACTTAGGTCGCGATCCATCGTTTTCGCGGGGGCGATATGGCCGAGGCCGATCCCAAGACCACCGCCGCTCCATCGCTGGACGCGGTGCGCACGCGCATCGACGCGATCGACGCCGAGGTGCTACGCCTCGTCGACGAGCGCGCGGGCCTGGCGCACGTGGTCGTGGCGGCCAAGGCGGCGGCGGGCGACGCGGGCAAATTCGGCCTGCGCCCGGCGCGCGAAACCCAGATCATCCGCCGCATGCTGTCGATGCTGAGCCAGGGCGCGACGCCCGGGCTGGTGATCCGCATCTGGCGCGAGATGATGGCCGAGAGCCTGGCCCTGCAGGGGCCCTTTAACCTCAGCGTCTGGGGCGGCGCGGACGCCACACGCACCGTCGAACTCGCCCGCGCCCGCTTCGGCGGCGCGCCGGGGCTTAAACTGGCGACCCGGCCGGAGGAAGCGCTGGCCGCGGCGCTGTCGCAGGGCGGCGTCGGCGTGCTGGCGCTGAACCCCGACACCGCGTGGTGGGGCCGCCTGCTGGCCCAGCCGCGGGTCAAGGTGTTCGCGGCCCTCCCCTGCCTCTCCTCGCAAGGTCCAATGGGCGCCCTCGCCGTCGCCGAGGTCGAGGTGGAGCCCACGGGATCGGACATGACCTTCTGGGTCACAGACGCGGCCGGCGGCGCAGGCTCCATCGAAGAGGCTCTGGGCCGTGACGGCGTGGCGGCGACCTGCATCGCGGTGGCGGGCGGACTGAAGTTGTTCAGCCTCGCGGGTTTCTACCAGGCGGACGACGCGCGGCTCGCGCGCGCGCCTGGCGGCATGTCAGGCGTGATCGGCGCCGCGCCGACGCCGTTCGACGTCTGAGCGACCCCCGCGCTCACGCGGGGGGCGGCTTCACCCTCACCTGATCCAGCAGACTGCGCGCCTGGTCGACGAAGGCCTCGACCACCTCGGCGGCGAACGGGTTCTGCGTCTGGATGGCGGTGAACAGCTCGAACGTATCGGCCCCGATCAGCGAGCAAAGCTCCAGAAGGTGCTGATAGGACACGGTCTTCAGCTGCTCGTCCGGGATGCCCAGGTTGACCAACGAACGGCCGATCAGATGGGTCAGGGCCTGGACGTAGGCCATTTCCCGATCGTGCTCCTCAGGGCTGGTGAGCGTCACGGTCAGGCCGAGCGAACGGCCGAACGCGACCACCTTCTCGTGCCGCTCGCCGCGGATCGGGCAGACCACGAGGCGCAGGCCGGACAGCCCCGCCTTGGCGCTCTGCGGCCCGAACAGCGGGTGGGTCGCCACCAGATCGCAGTGTGCGGGGAGCAGTTCGAGCATCCACTGGGTCGGCAGCATCTTCACCGAACCCACGTCGATCACCAGGGCGCCCGGCGCGACATGGGCGCTGATCGCCTGGAACACCCCGCGCATGACCGGCACCGGCACGGCGACGATCACCACCTCGCGAGACGCCGCGTCCTCGGGTGCGCCGAAGCCGACGCCGATCGCCTGGGCGCGCGCCGCGGCGTCCGGCGCGGGGTCCGCAACCAGCACGTCGAAGTGGTCTTTCAGGATGCCCGCGGCCAACTGCCCGAACTGCCCGAACCCAATCAAGCCAAGGCTCTTCATGCTCGGTGACTAACGCGCGCCGTGCCGCTTCGCAAACCGCCGTCCGTTGACGCGCGAGCGGGAGAGCCCGCAGGATCACGCCGAGCCAATAGGACGACATCCATGAGTGATCTCGCGACCGTCCATGTCAGCAAACGATTCGAGGCCACGCCGGAGCGCGTGTTCGACGCGTGGCTGGACCCGGCGCTCGCCGGGCAGTTCCTGTTCGCCACACCCACGGGGACGATGATCACCGTCGAGATCGACCCCAAGGTCGGCGGGCGCTTCACCTTCATCGAGCATCGGCCCGAGCAGGGCGACATCGAGCACATCGGCGAGTACCTGGCGATCGAGCGGCCGAGGCGGCTGTCGTTCACCTTCGCGGTTCCTGAGTTCTCCGACGCCTACACCACGGTGACCGTCGAGATTGCGCCCATCGGAGCGGGCTGCGGCCTGACTCTCACCCATGAAGGCGTACTTCCCGACTACGAGCGACAAACCGCGCAAGGCTGGACCACGATCCTGGGCGCCCTGGCCAAAGCCCTCGGCGAGGCGACCGACTGACCGCGACCTCTCCGGCCCCCTCCCCCTCCAGGTGAAGGGAGTCAGCCTGTGGGCTTCAGGAAGCCTTCCACGGCTTCGATCGCCTCGACGAGGGTGAGGCGCTGGACCGCGACGCCCGGCGGCAGGCCTGAGAACAGCCGCGTCGGCGCGGCGGCGTCCAGCATGACGAACACGCCGCGGTCGTCCGCCCGGCGGATCAACCGGCCGAACGCCTGGGAGATGCGGCCCCTGGCGACCGAGTCGTCGTAGCCCTTGCCGCCAAAGCGCGTGCGCCGCGCCTTGTGCAGGATGTTGGGCCTGGGCCACGGCACGCGGTCGAACACCAGCAAACGCAGGGAGCGGCCCGGCACGTCGACCCCGTCGCGCACCGCGTCGGTGCCCAGCAGGCAGGCGTCCTCCTCGGTGCGAAAGATGTCCACCAGCGCGCCGACCTCCAGCGGATCCACGTGCTGGGCGTAGAGCGCCAGGCCCTTGTCGGCCAAGGGCGCGGCGATCCGCTCATGGACGTCGCGCAGTCGCCGGATGGCGGTGAAAAGGCCCAGCCCGCCGCCGCCGGACGCCAGGAACAGCTCGCGCATCGCCGCGGAGATCTGCCGCGGATCGTCCCGCCCGACGTCGGTGACCACCAGGGCGCGGGCGTTGGACGCATAGTCGAACGGCGAGGCGACGCGGATCGTGCGTGGCCGCTCCGGCAGGCGCGCGGCCCCCGTGCGCATCTCGGCCAGGGCGAACGGATCGTCCAG
>NZ_JAUYQL010000021.1 GCF_030697305.1 Phenylobacterium sp.
CCCGATCGGGACGCGCTGGCGCGGCTGGGGTTGAACGTCGCCGACGTGCAGGACGCCGTGCGTGCGGCGCTGGGCGGCGTCGAGGCCGGCCAGGTGTTCGAGGGCGACCGCCGCTTCGCCTTGGTGGTGCGCCTGCCGGAGGCGCTGCGCGGCGACGTGGACGCGATCCGCCGGCTCCGCGTGCCGATGCCGGCTGGCCGTGACGGCGAGCATCCGGGCGGCGCCTTCACCCCCTTGTCGGAGGTGGCGGCGATCGACCTGGTGGTCGGCCCGAACCAGATCAGCCGCGAGGACGGCAAGCGCCGGGTCGTGGTCAGCGCCAACGTCCGCGACCGCGACCTGGGATCGTTCATGAACGACCTCCAGGCGACGGTGGAGCGTGAGGTCGAGGTTCCTGCCGGCTATTGGGTCAGCTACGGCGGCCAGTTCGAGCAACTGCGCTCGGCCGCCGCGCGGCTGGCGGTGGTGACGCCGCTGGCGATGGCGATCATCCTGGGCATGCTGTTCGTGCTGTTCGGCTCGATGAAGGACGCCGCGGTGGTGTTCAGCGGCGTTCCGCTGGCGCTCACCGGCGGGGTGGCGGCGTTGGCCTTGCGCGGTCTGCCCCTATCGATCTCGGCCGGCGTCGGCTTCATAGCGCTGTCGGGCGTGGCGGTGTTGAACGGGGTGGTGATGGTGTCGTTCATCCGCGGGCTGCGCGACCAGGGGATGGAGGTCGAGACGGCGGTGCGGGAGGGTGCGCTGGCGCGCTTGCGACCCATCCTGATGACCGCCCTGGTCGCCAGCCTCGGATTCGTACCGATGGCGTTCAATGTCGGCGCCGGTGCGGAGGTCCAGCGACCGCTGGCCACCGTGGTGATCGGCGGGATCCTGTCCTCGACCCTGCTGACGTTGTTGGTGCTGCCGGCGCTGTATCGCCTGGTCTACCGCAACCCCGCCGCCGATCAGGCGGTCGCCTGACGGTCAGCCGGCGAGGATGTGCGACGCGCCGGCCACCGGCGCGCCCGTCGGGATCAGAACCTTCTCGACCGTCGCCAGCAGCGCCGGCAGGTTGATCGGCTTGGACGCCACGGCGTCCATTCCGGCTTCCAGGTATTCGGCGACGTGGTGGGCCATGGCATTGGCGGTCAAGGCGATGATCGGCGTGCGCGCGCGCCCGGTCGCTAGCTCGCGCTCGCGGATGAAACGGGTCGCGGCGGGCCCGTCCATCAACGGCATCTGCACGTCCATCAGCACCACGTCCCAGTGAGCGCTTTCCCAGGCTTTCACCGCCTGCTCGCCGTTCGCCGTCAGATGCGGCTCCAGTCCCACCTGCTGGAGCAGGGTCTTCAGCACGAGCTGGTTCATCGGATTGTCTTCGGCGACGAGCACCCGCAGTTCGCGCGCCATGGGCGGCAAGGCGACGGCTGTCGGCGGCGGCGCCACATCCACGTTCGCCGCGGCGCGCATCAGAGGCAGTTCGACGGAGAAAACCGACCCGCGTCCTGGCTCGCTTTCCACGGCGATGTCGCCGCCCATCATCGTGACGAGCTCGCGGCAGATGGCCAGGCCCAGGCCCGTGCCGCCGAACCGGCGGGTGGTGGAGGCGTCGGCCTGCACGAACTTGTCGAACAGTTTCACGCGGGCGTCGGGCTCGATGCCCAGACCGGTGTCGGCGACGCGCAGGACGAGGTGTTCGCCTGGACGCGAGATCTCGACGCGGACCGAGCCGCGGTCAGTGAACTTCACCGCATTGGAGATCAGATTGTAGAGCACCTGGCGAATGCGGGCCGGATCCCCGCGCCACACGCCAGTCGCTTGCGGCGCGATCTCCAGGTCGAAGTGGATGTCCTTGTCACGCGCGAGCGACTCGAAGGCCGCCATGGCGGAGCCGGCGATACTGGCGATGTCGACGACGCCGTCCTCGATCTCCAGCTTGCCGGCCTCGATCTTCGACAAATCCAGCAGATCGTTGAGCAGCACCAGCAGGGCCTCGCCTGAGTGGCGCACCACGTCCAGCCGCTCGCGCTGCACCGGCGGCAGCGGGTCGTGGGCCATAGCCTGGGCCATGCCTAGTACGCCGTTGAGCGGCGTGCGGATCTCGTGGCTCATGGTGGCCAGGAAGGCGGACTTGGCGTCGCTGGCGTCGCGCGCAGCTCGCACCGCCGCGCGCTGTGCACGATTGGCGCGGCGAAGCTGCTGCTCAGCCAGCATCAGTTCGGTGATCGACTGGTTCATCGCCACCACACGCACCGGCCCATCGCCGGGCAGCCGGTAGGCGTAGAGCTTGTACCAACGCCGCTCCGTGGCGGAATGGCAGGGGTATTCGCACTCGAACATGGCCCGCTCGCCGGCCAACACTTCGAGCAGGGCCTGCCTGGCGCGCGTCGGGGGGCCTTCGCCGCGGCGACAGGTGTCAAGATAGTTTGCACCCAGGCCATGGCTGGTCTGCGCGAAACCGCCGGCGGCCACGAACTCGCCCCAAGCCAGGTTCGCTGAGATGATGACGCCGTTCTCGTCGAGCACGCACAGGGTCGCGGCCATGCCGTCGATGATGCCGCGCACGAAGCGTTCGGACTCTTCGATGCGCGCGGTCGCCTGTCGTTGCTCGGTGATGTCGAGAACGACGCCACGCAGCGCTACCACCGCGTCGCCCTCGAACGCCGGCTCGGCCACCGTGCGCAACCAGATCGGCTCCGCATCCGGCAGGCCAACCTCGCACTCGAAGATGACGCGCTCGCCGCTGGCCCGCGACTGGGCCAGCAGGCCGCGCAGTTTGGTGCGATCGTGCGGCCGCCAAATCTGCACCGCCTCTTCGATGGAGACGTTGGGGGAGTGCGGCCAGCGGACCAAGGCGCACATCTCGTCGGAAAAGGTGACCCGACCGGTCTTGTAGTCGATCTCGAAGCCGCCAAGCTTGGCCAAGCGGCCGGCGGCGCGGAGGGTGGCGGCGGTACGGCGCAAGCCGAGTTCCAGGCCGTTGACCTTGTCTCGATCGGACGCGGAGATGGTGATGTCGCGGCTGAAGATCAACAAATGATCCACCGCGCCAGAGGCGGCGAGCGGCGAGATGGTGATCTCCCACACCCTGCGCACGCCCTGGGTGTTCGGGATCTCCGCAGTGAACTGGGCGGTCTGGCCGGCGGCGGCCGAAGCGAGAGCCGCCAGTGCGGCCTCCTGCACGTCGAGGCTCAGATAACGGACCCAACGGCGGCCTGACAGCAGGGAGAAGTCGTCCACGCCCATCGAGGCCACCGAGGCCGGATTGGCGAAGCGCAGGCGTCCTTCAAGGTCGAGCACCTGAACGCAGTGGGCGCTGCTCTGGATGAGCTGCTCGAAGAAATCGCCCCGCGCGAGACCGGCAATCTCGGTCGGCGTCATGTTCTTGATCCCCTGAGCCGCAGACCCGGCTGCGTGTTCTGACTCAGGGCGAATGTACGAAGTCGCCGTTAAAAGTCTCTGAGGACAGGCGCGGCGCGGGGCAGCCGTTCGTAGACCAGCCCGAACAGCGGCGCGGAGCCATTTCGGCCGGCCGCAGGGCGATCACGGCTTCGCCAGCTCAGTGTCGGATGTGTGGTCGCCGCGATGGCGCCTCCTACGACGTGGCCAATGGCGGCGACAACGACCGCAACTTCTATCTGTGGGGCGCGATGGGCAATCGACTGACGCCTCGGTTTCAGGCGGGCGCGAGCTGGCCGCCGCGCACCAGCCGGCCGGGCAGCTCGCCGGTCGAGGCGCCGTCACGATAGGTGACCACGCCGGCCACCAGGGTGGCCACGAAGCCGTCCGCCTGCTGCTGCAGCCGGCGTCCGCCGGCTGGGAGGTCGCGGACCACGCGCGGCATGTGCAGGTGCAGGCGGTCCAGATCGATGACGTTGACGTCGGCCTTGTAGCCCACGGCGATCCGGCCGCGATCGTTCAGGCCCACACAACGGGCGGGTGCGTCACTGAGCGAGGCCACGGCCTGCGCCAGGTCGATGGCCTGACCGGCCGGCGCATCGCGCACGAACCGCTGCAGCAGAAACGTTGGATAGCTGGCGTCGCAGATCATCCCGTAGTGCGCGCCGCCATCGCCGAGGCCGAGAATGGTCTGGGGATGCACCGCCATGGCCAGCGCCGCGTCCAGATTGCCGTCCCGGTAGTTGGCGCCGGGCAGGAACAGCAGCCGGTGGCCCTCGTCCTCCAGCAGCAGGTCGTAGACGTATTCCTCGAAGCTCAGGCCTCGGGCGGCCGCCTGTCGGTCGATGCGGTCATTGAGGTTGGGCTCGTAGCAGGGCGGTTCGCCCATCGGATAGGCGGCGTGGGCGTTGTGAACGGTCTTCATCCGCACCGGGTTCGGGTCCTGCGGAGCTTCGCTGAGCAATTTCGCGCGCATCGCCGGATCGCGCATCGCCGCGACCTTCTCAGGCAAAGGCAGGTCGGCGATCGCCTGATAGCTGGGGTGCAGGCTGAACGGGTGGAAGGACAGGTTGAGGCCGTACAGCATGCCCACGGGGCGCGGGAACACCTGGGCCTTCATCGACAGGCCGTCGGCATTGGCCTCGTCGAGCAGGCGCAGCGCATCGGCCCAGGCCGCGGGATCGCGGGTCGGCATCTGCAACAGGGAGAACGACAGCGGCCGGCCTGAGGCCTGCGCCAGCCGGCGCATGATGTCGAACTCGCTGGCGGTGTCGCTGACGATGTCGGGGATGATCTGAAACACGCCGGCCTTGGCGTCCCTCAGGCCGCCGGCCAGCGCCAGCAGCTCCTGCTCCTCGGCGAACAGGCTAGGCGCGAGCTCCCCGGCCTGGGTGCGGTGGAGCAGGTTTCGCGAGGTTGAGACCCCGAGGGCGCCGGCATGGATCGCCTCGGTCGTCAGGCGGCGCATAGCGGCCAGATCCTCGGCGCGCGCGTCTTCCTTACGCAGAGCGCGCTCGCCCATCACATAGACCCTCAACGCCGAGTGCGGGAGCTGGGCGGCGACGTCGATGTCGAGCTGCCGCGAGCCGACCGCGTCGAGATACTGCGGGAAGGTCTCCCAATTCCAGGGCAGTCCCTCGGTCATGACGATCTCGGGGATGTCCTCGACCCCCTCCATCAGCTCCACCAGCATGTCGCGCTCGTCGGGGCGGCAGGGCGCGAAGCCGACGCCGCAGTTGCCCATGACCACCGAGGTCACCCCATGGTTAGACGAGGGGGCGAGCGTGTGCTCCCAGGTCACCTGACCGTCGTAGTGGGTGTGGATGTCGACGAACCCGGGGGTGACGATCTTGCCGGTCGCGTCGATCTCCTCGCGGCCCTGACCGACGATCTCGCCGACCGCGACGATGCGGCCGTCCTTGATCGCCACGTCGCCGACGAAGCCTTCGGCGCTGTGTCCGTCGTAGATCGTTCCCCCCCGGATGACGCTGTCGAATTCCATGGCTCGGGCCCTTTTCGTGTCGGTCAGCGCGTCGCGCTGGCGCTGTAGAACTGGACGCCGGCGACATTGGCCCCTTCGGGCTGTTCCAACATGTAGCGGGCGGCGGCGGCGATGTCCGTGGCTTTCGCCGCGGGCGGGCCCGCCTTGATCGCGCGCGCCGCACCCAGGTTGTCCAGCATCGCGAACGGCTCGGCGGACCAGGGCGTTTGCGTCGGCCCGATTGGCTAGAGGCGGTAGACCCGCTCGGCCGTGCCCTTGAACAGGGCCGCCTTCTCGTCGGCCGAGGCGCCCTGGGCCAACCGCTTGAAGGCGTTCCACAGGGTGCGGTAGGTGCACGCAGGGCTGTCCATCGGGTAGTTGCTCTCGAACATCGCGCGCTCGGCGCCGAAGGCCTCGATGCAAGTTTCGATGTAGGGTCCCCAGGCGTCGGCCAGCACCTGCGATGACGCGGGCTCGGGCAGCTTGTGGAAGCCGAAGCCGCATAGGGTCATGCCCAGTCCGCCCAGCTTCACATTGACGTTCGGACGCTTGGCCAGTTCCTGGATCGCCGCGCGCCAGACCGGGAAGATCTCGTCGCGCTTGCCGGCGTAGGGGCCGATGCCGACCATCCCGCCGATGTGATCCAGCACGATGGTCTGGTCGGGCAGGGCGGTGGCGAGGGCCGTCACCTCTTCGATCTGCGGATGATAAACAAAGGCGTCGAAGCTCAGGCCGAACTGGCCCAGCGCGGCCACGCCTGCGCGAAACGCCGGCTGGGCCAGCATCTGCGGCGTGACCACGCCGTGGCCGTGGATCTTGTCGCTGGCGTCCCACGCGGTGATGTGGCGCACGCCGCGAAACCGGCGCGGGTCGGCTTCGACGTGGGCGGCCAACGTCTCTTGCACCTTGTCGCCCGTCGTCATGTCGGCGTGACCGACGATGCCTAGCGCCACGCGCGCGGGTCCGTAGCGGTCGCTGGCCGCCATGGCGGCCTGACCGGCGGCGAATTCCGTCTCGCCCACCGGCTTTAGATGGTCCGGACCCTCGGCGCGATAGAACGACCCGCACTCGACATAGACCGTGCTTTCGACCCGGTGGCCGTCGCCCACGTCGGCCAGGAACTCGTGCAGCAGGTATCGATTGGTCGGGAAGTCCCACAGGTGATGGTGCGGGTCACAGATCGCCAGATCCGGCTCGATGACGTCTTCCATTCCGTAGGGTTCTTCCTGGGTGCTCGGGTGCGCGCCTTGTGCCAGCGCCGTGGCGCCGAATCCAGTAGATCGCCTCACGGTGTCGCCCTAGAGAGGCGGCGCCGTAGAGTTGCACGGTCGAATTCAACAGGGATGAGGCCGCCGATGAGCCAGACAGCGACGATGACCAAGGCTGCCGGCTGGACCTTGTGGGATCTGCCGTTCTTCGAGGCTGAGCATTTCGAGCTGGCGGAGCGGATGGCCGCCTGGGCCAGGGAGAATGTCTCCCACCACGATCCCAAGGTCGACCTGGCGAAACGGGCCCGCAAGCTGGTGCGCGCCTTCGGCGACGCCGGTTTCCTGAAACATGTGGTGCCGCCGCTGGGCCAGGGCGTGGACGCCCGCTCGGTCTGTCTGCTGCGTGAGGCGATCGCGTACCAGGACGTGCTGGCCGACGACATGTTCACCATGCAGGGCATCGGCGCCGCCGCCGTCGCCCGGCTGGGCACGCCCGAACAACAGGCCAAGTACTTGGCCCCTTGCCGGGACGGCACGATGATCGCCGCCCTGGCGCTGACCGAGGCCAAGTCCGGCTCGGACGTCGCCTCCACCGCCACCACCGCCACGCGTGACGGCGACAGCTTCGTGATCAACGGCGAGAAGGCCTACATCTCCAACGCCGGCCTCGCCGACTTCTACGTGACCGTGGCGCGCACGGGCGAGGCGCCGGGCGCGCGCGGCCTGTCGGTGTTCATGGTCGACGCGGACACCAAGGGCCTCAAGGTCGGCCCGCCGATGGACCTGATCGCCGAGCACCCGATCGCCGCGGTCAGCTTCGTCGATTGCCGGGTGCCTGCCAGCGCCATGATCGGCCAGCCGGGGCAGGGGTTCCGCGCCGCCATGGGCACGCTGGACGTGTTCCGCCCCTCGGTGGGGGCCGCCGCCGTCGGCGCGGCGCGCCGCGCGCTCGCCGAGACGCTGGAGCGCCTGACCAACCGCGAGATGTTCGGCGACAAGATGAGCAAGTTGGCGGGCGTGCAGTCCGCGGTCGCCGACATGGCCTGCGACATCGAGGTCTCCGCCCTGGCCGTCTATCGCGCCGCCTGGGGCCAGGACAAGCAGCGCGGGCGCCCGTCGTACGAGGCGTCGATGGCCAAGCTGGTGGCGACCGAGGCGGCGGGCCGGGTGATCGACCGCGCCGTACAACTGTTCGGCGGCATGGGCGTGACCCAGGGCTCGATCATCGAGCGCCTGTACCGCGAAGTCCGCCCGATGCGGATCTACGAAGGCGCCTCCGAGGTGCAGAAGCTGATCATCGGCCGCGACATGCTGAACCGGGCGGCCAAGCCCTAGCCTTCAGTCTCGGGCGGCGGCGAAAGCGCCGCCGTCAGACGTCGGTGAGGAAGCCAATCACTTCGCGGTTGAAGGCCGCGGCCCTCTCCCAAGGCACCCACAGGCCTGTGGCGCCGTAGATGTGCACCTCGACCTCGGGGATGCGGCTCAACATGAACAGGGCGTTGTCGTAGCCTTGCACCCGGTTGTCCCGGCCCCAGATCACCAGGGTGCGCGCCTTGATCTGGTCGAGGTCTTTCCAGACCGGCTCGACCACGGGGACGCTGCCGGGGCGTCCTTCCGGCGCCTGCGCCATGAAGGCCGGATCGATGCTGGCCTGATAGCGCTCCTCGATCAGTTCGTCGGTGATCATGGCGTGGTCGAACATCATCATCTCGAGGTAGCGGCGCATCTTGTCGCGTGAAGGCCCTTCGCCGCCGTAGTAGCCGCGGATCACCTTCATGCCTTCGCTGGGCTGAGGCTGGAACATCGAGGCCCCGCCGGCGGCGCTGACCAGCACCAGCCGATCGACGCGCTCGGGGTGATCGAGCGCGATCTTGATGCCCACGCCGCCGCCTGTCGCCAGCCCGACCACATGCGCCTTGTCGATCCCCAGCGCGTCGAACATCGCCATGAAGATCTTGGCGTAGAAGCCGTATTGCCCGCCCTGGATCGGCGGCTTGTCCGACTGGCCGTAACCCGGAAGGTCGACGATCAACGTGCGGAAGTGCTTGGATAGCGCCTCCATGTTGCGGCCGAAGTTGCCCCAGCCGAAGGCGCCCGGCGCGCCCCCATGGATGGCGATCAGGACCGGGCCTTCCCCTGCCTCGTGATAGTGGATGCGGACGTCGCCGGCCTGGACGAA
This sequence comes from Phenylobacterium sp., assembly GCF_030697305.1. Taxonomy (GTDB): domain Bacteria; phylum Pseudomonadota; class Alphaproteobacteria; order Caulobacterales; family Caulobacteraceae; genus Phenylobacterium. The sequence continues at coordinate 8,747 of NZ_JAUYQL010000021.1, forward strand.
ACGGCTGGTGCCTTCAGCGGTCAGAGCCACACTCAGGCAGCCGCCGGGGCCGCGGCGCGAGCGCCAACCGGTTGGCCGCTGTCGTCGCCTTCGCGCGGCGCGATGGCGTCGAGCTCACTCTTCTCTTCGGGCGTCAGCACCCAGCCGGCCGCCTTGACGTTCAGCGCCACCTGCTCGGGGCTGCTCACCCCGGTGATCACCGAACCCACCGCCGGGTTGGCCAGCAGCCAGGCCAGGGCGAGCTCGGCCGTCGAACGCTGGCGCGCCTCGGCGAAGGCGTCCAGCTTGCGGACGATTTCGAAATTGCGGTCGTTGAGATTGCGCGAGACGATGCCGCTGCCCTCCGCGCCGCGGGTGCCGGGAGGCGGCGCCTCGCCCTGCTTGTACTTGCCGCTCAGGAACCCGCCGCCCAGCGGGAAGTAGGGGATGATGCTGACGCCGTAGGCGTTCGCGAACGGGATCAACTCGGCCTCGATGTGCCGGCGCAACAGATTGTAGTGGTCCTGGGCGGTGACATACGGCTTCACGCCCATGGCGCGGCCAACGTACTGGTTCTTGGCCATGTGCCAAGACATGTGGTTGGAGGCGCCGATCTCGCGCACCTTTCCGGCCTGCCGCAGCTTGTCGAGCGCGCGCAGGATCTCGTCCTCCGGCGTGTTCAGGCTGGGCAGGTGCAGTTGGTAGAGGTCGATGCGGTCCGTGTTGAGCTTGCGAAGGGAATTGTCGCAGGCCTGGGTGATGTAGTCGGCCACATTGGCGTCGCCCAGGTTGCGCAGGTTGAACTTGGTGGCGATCACCCAGCGGTCGCGTCGGTCGGCCAGGGCGGTCCCGATGAAGGCTTCCGAATAGCCGCCGCCATAGAGGTTGGCGGTGTCGACGAAGTTCACGCCCAGGTCGTCGGCTGCGTGGATGGTGCGTACGCTCTGCGCCTCGTCCAGCCGCGGCGGGCCGAATGTGTTGCCCCCCAGCGCCACCAGCGAAACGTTCAGTTCGGTGCCGCCGAGCTTGCGGTATTCCATGCGTCGCCTCCAGGCTTCAGCCGCCTATGCGCCTCCGTGGGAGAGCCGGCCGCTTGTTGGGCGACAGCTTTTGATCCGGGCGGGCGGGCTGTCAATGCGCAGCCATGAGCCGGCGGAAGCGAGCGCCGTGTAAGGCGGTCACAGCCGAAGATGGCGTCAGGGCGGCTCGGAGCTTTCGGCCTCACGCGCCTTCGCGGCCTCTTCGAGCGCCTGGCGATGCCTATGCATGGCGTCGCTGAACGAGGCCGCCAGGATGCCCGTCGGCATGGCGATGAACCCGATGCTGAAGATGGCCGTCACAGCCGCCAGCACCTTGCCCAGGATGGTGACCGGATAGACGTCCCCGTAGCCGATGGTGGTCATGGTGGCGACCGACCACCACAGGGCGCGCGGGATGCTGCCGAACTTGTCGGGCTGGATCGACCCCTCGGCGAGGTGCAGTGCGGTCGCGGCGGTGATCATCAGGAACATGCCGGCCGCCAGGCTGAGCGTCAGCTCGTCTCGTCGTGACGACACCGCCTCGACCATGTGGTCGAAGGCCCGGGACATCCGCCCAAGCTTGGCCAGGCGCAGGATGCGTCCCATCCGCACCAGCCGCAGCAGAACCGCGCTGGAGCCGCCCATCAGGGCCAACGAGGAGACGATGGCGATAATGTCGGCGACCGCCGAGGGCGTAGCCAGGAAACGCATCCGCTCGCGCCATGGATGTTCCGCCTCGCCGTGCTCCGCTGTCACCCAGATGCGCAGTATGAACTCGAGAGCGAACGCCAGACCCAGGCCCACCTCCGTGGCTGCGAACTCCGGTTCGAAGCGGCTGAATGCGGGTTCGGTCTCTAAGATCGCGAGCGTCGTGGCGATCAGGATCAGCACCACGATCACTCGGTTGATCAGCGACAGGCCCTTGGCCTGACGCGCCCGCGGGTCGAGCTGCTCGTAGAGCCGCCGCCGCAGGGTGCTGCGGCCAGGGGCGGCGGCGAGCGTCGGCGTGTGCGGCTTGGCTGATCGGGCGGCGTTGGTCATGGGGCGTGGCTCCCGCCAGGCGTTGTCGACCCAGGTATCGTCGAGGACGGCGGGATCTCTCCGGGACCAGTCGCCTTGACCCGCATGCCATAGACGCCGAGACGCCCGCTCGCCAGATCGACCGCGAGCATCTGCGGGGCGTTGATCAGATGCACGTCATTGGGGCCGCTCCGCAGGCCGTCCTCGTAACGACGTGCCAGGATCGCCAAAGAGGTCGCGCCGGGCATCGCCGACTCGATGTGCGACGCCGGCAGGTCGGTGGTCCAGAGCGCCCGGCCACTCGTCGCGTCGGCGCGGGTGAGGCGCAGATGGCCCGCCTCGCCGAGCCGGTCTACGTGCAGCACCAGCACGCTGTCGGGGCCGGCGACGCGCAGCGGCGTCTCGTCGCTCCAATCGCCGGCGAACAACAGGCCCGCGTCGAGGAACTCCGGGCTCTGCGGCAGTGATGCGAGCGCGTAACTGTTGCGCAGATAGGGCCGCACCCCCGACCACAGGCGCGTGCGTGGATGATCCGCCGGCTGGAAGGCCCCCAACGTGCGGTCCCGGCGCAGGGTCTCGGCCTGGCCGTCGTCGAGCAGGCCGATCCACCGTTCGCCTCTGGGCTCGCCCCGCAGCAGGAAGGCGTCCCCGCCCGTCCCGCCGGCGATCCTGGCCGGGGCGACGGTTCCAGGTGCAGGCGTAGCCAGGGCCGGCGTGTCGGGCGTCGCCTTGAGGTCGGCGCCTACCCGCCACCTGCGCCCGTCGAGGGCGGTGAAGGCGAGGCCGCCGGCGTCGAAGCGAAAGGCGCGCTCCTCGATGGGCATCTGGCCTTTGAGCGCCGGATTGGCGGCTTCGATCGCAGCGGCGTCGCCGAGCCGGGCGCCGTCGGCCAGGGAGACCGCGACCAGTCCCTTGACCTGCAGAACCCACAGCACCGCCCCCTGGGCGCCCAGGATCGCGCGACCCATGTTCTGGCCGGCGCGTTCCTCAGCCAGCCGCGCACGCCAGAGCGGCCGTGCGTCGGCCGCGTCGAACGCCCAGAGATCGGTGAGCAAGTTCCCGTGGACTGCGTACTTGCGGCCGTGCTGGCGGGAAGGCCGGTCGCGCCACTGGTTGGTGAGCACATAGACGCGCTCGCCGACACGGATTGGCGGGCCTTCGACGGCGGCTGGGCTCGGCACGACGTCGTAGTCCTCGCTGCAGGCCGCCAGCCAACCCAAGGCGACGGCCGCAGCGATCGCGAGCAGCCTTCCGTATCGTGCCGACATCTTGGTGGTCGTTGCGCCCATGCGACCTTGAGCGTGGACGAGCGCGCATCGGCCGACAAGGGATCGCTTCGCGTGGCCTCGGCCGCGTTAAGGCGTGGCGCGCCGGGGCAGGCTGAACAGGTTGCGGTCGGCGGCGCGGAAGTCGACGCTCTCAACCTTGCGCAGCCGCGGCGCGGTGAGGCCGCCGCCTGTGGTCGTCGCGGCGAACGCGATCATCACCGGGCCGACGCGGCGATAGTCCGATAGCTCCATCGTCGTGCGTTGGCCGCCGCTCTCGTCGACGATCTGGCCCAACAGGCCGGTCTTGCGGTCGAACCACAGTTCGCGGGGCTGGCCGCCAGCCGGTTGCACCCGCAGCACGTCATAGGACCGGCCGCGGCTTTCCCGCGCGCCGATGTGGCTGCTGCGCAGGTCGAAGCGACTGGGATAGAAGTAGGCGTAGGCCGCCAGGAAGGCGTCGGTCCGTACCCGCGCGACCACCGCCGGGTCCGGCGATCCGGTCTCTACGCCGTTCGGCATGATCCGCCATTCGCCCGCGCCGTTGTAGCCCTGCACCAGCTTGCCGCCGCCGGTCATCGTCTCGGTGCGCGCACCATAGCGGACCGGATCGACCCAGCGCTCGTATCGCGCGCCGCCCTCCTCGCCGACCTCGTGCAGGCCGCGCAGGGCGTTCCATCCCTGGCCGCCCGAGGCCGCCCTGGCCTTGTTGAAGACGCGCTGGGCGGCTGGAGAGTTCTGAGCCTCGGCAGGGGCGGCGAGGCAGCAGGCCACGGCGGCCAGGACCATCAGAAACTTGGCGACGAGAGGCGGCGACATCGGCCGCGAAAAACCCGCCAAGCGTGTTCACAATACGGCCGGATCGGGGGTCAGTTGGTCGGGGCGACGGGCGGAGTCGCGGTGGTCGACCAGGTCGCGCCGGCGGCCGCCGCGATCACGAGAGCGACGCCGGTGATCTGCGACCAGGCCAGGTGTTCGCCCAGCAGGATCAGCCCCGACAGTACGGCGAACGCCGGCTCCAGGCTGGTGAACACCGAGAAGGTCCGCGCCGGCATGCGGGGCAGGGCGTAGAACTCCAGCGAGAACGGGATGACGGTGGTGAACAGCGCCACCAGGACCGCCAGCGGGATCACCGATGGGGCGAACATAGCGCCGCCCGCTTGGATGATCCCCACCGGCAGTACGATCACCGCGGCGATGGTCACCGCGACGGCTGCGGTCGACGAACCGAACGCCGCGCTCACCTTTCCGCCCAGCAGGATGTAGGCCGCCCAGAAGCCGCCGCCCGCCAGGGCGAAGCCGAGGCCGATCATGTCGAAGTCCTTGCCGGCCGGCCCCGCGCCGACCAGCAGCCAGACGCCTGCGGCCGCCAGCGCCGCCCAGACCAGGTCATGGAACTTGCGCGAGCCAAACAGTGCGATGGCGAGCGGGCCAAGGAACTGCAAAGCGATGATCACGCCCAGCGGCAGTCGGTCGAGGGCCAGGAAGAACATCAGCACTGCGCCGGCCATCGAGGCGCCCAGCAGCAACATGGCGCGGACCGGCGCGTCCTTGGGCCAGACGCGCCAGGGCCGCACGACCGCCAGCAGGATCACCGAGGCCAAGGCCAGCCGCAGCGCCGCGGCGCCTTGCGGGCCGACCAGCGGAAAGAGCCATTTCGAGAACGCAGCCCCGATCTGGAAGGTGGCCATGGCGCCTACGGCGGCGGCCATCGGCAGGAACAGGCTCGCAGGTTTCGACACTTGAGTCATAAATCGCAAGCTATGGCGCCGGCGGCCTGCAGGATCTCGCGCACGCCGATCTTCAGCCGCGAGCGGGTGTCGCTCGCGCTGGGTTCGACGGCTTGGGGCTCGATCCGGCCGGGCATGCTCTGCGTGCAGGTCTCCATCTTGGACCGAGCGTTGGGCAACTCGGCCAACCTCACTTCTGAAGGATCGTTTGCGGATTGAACAGGTGGTCTCGCTCGTCAACCAGGACTGGGAGCCAGGCCTGCTTGCAGGGCGGCGACGGCGAGGCCTGCGACGGCTTCGCTCGAGCCGGCGGCTATCAGCTCGCGGGTGAGCGCCTCTGGCCCGACGGACAGCAGGCGGCGCTGCAGGTCGTCAGTCTGTGGATCGTCGGGGGCGATATCGACCGCCGGACTGGCGCGGCCGTCGCGAAGGCTGATGATCCTGTCGCCAAGCTTCGCCGCCTCTACGGGGTCGTGGGTGACATAAAGGATCGGGATGGAAAGCTCGCCGTGCAGGCGCTCGAGATAGGGCAGCACCTCGGCTTTGCGCTGCTGGTCGAGGCTGGCCAACGGCTCGTCCATCAGCAGCAGGCGCGGCTGGGACAGCAGCGCGCGGCCGATCGCGACGCGCTGACGCTCCCCTCCGGACAGGCGCTCGACGCCACGCTCCATCAGGGGTTCGAGGCCCAGCAGCGCGGTCACCTGGTCGATGGCGACGGGCTTCACCCCATGGGTGCGCCGGAATCCGAATAGCAGGTTGCGCCGCACCGAGAGGTGGGCCAGCAGGCTCGCTTCCTGGAACACATAGCCGACTGGTCGGCGGTGGGGGGCCACGAAAGTCCGCGCGTCCTGCCAGGTCTCGCCGTCCACCAAGAGGCGGCCGCTCAGGCGCTCAAGCCCGGCGACGCAGCGCAGGACCGTGGTCTTGCCGCAGCCCGAGGGGCCGAACAGCACGGTGACGCCGCTGGCCGGAATGTCGAAGGCGACGTCGAGTTGGAAGTCGCCTAGCCGGCCCTTGAACGCAGCCTCGATGCGGCCTGACGCCGTCACGGCCTCAGCCGCCCTGTGCGTCGCTCGATCAGCAACAGGCTGAGCATCACCGTGAAGGCGAAGGCCAGCAGCAGGGCCGAAAGCTGGTGCGCCTTATCCCACTCCAGCGACTCCACCAGCTTGTAGATCTCGATCGACAGCACCTCGGTCTTGCCCGGAATGCCGCCGCCCAGCATCAACACCACGCCAAACTCGCCGATGGTGTGGGCGAAGGTGAGGATCGCGGCGACCAGGAAGCCCGGCCTGGCCAGCGGCAGCGCGACGGTGAGGAAGGCGTCCATGGGCGAGGCCCGCAAGGTCGCGGCGACCTCCAAGGGCCGATCGCCGATCGCCTGGAAGGCATTGCGAATTGGCTGCACCGCGAAAGGCAGCGAATAGATCACCGAACCGATCACCAGGCCCTCGAAAGTGAAGGCCAGGGTGCGGACGCCGAACGCCTGGAACGGCGCCATCAGCGGGCTGTGGGGGCCGAGCGCGATCAACAGATAGAAGCCCAGAACGGTCGGCGGCAGCACGATCGGCAGGGCGACAAGCGCGCCGATGACCTCCTTCCACCAGGCCTTGCTGCGCGCAAGCCACCAGGCCAGCGGCGTCGCAAGCGCCAGGAGGACCAGCGTCGTCACTCCGGCCAGCTTGATGGTCAGCCAGAGGACCTCGCCCATCGTCTAGCGCACCTCGTAGCCGTAGCGGCGGATGATCGCCTTGGCCTCGCGGCCTTTCAGGAACGCAACGAACGCCTTGGCGGCGACAT
>NZ_JAUYQL010000033.1 GCF_030697305.1 Phenylobacterium sp.
ATGTTCTGGAGTGTCTGCGCCGACCTCGCTCAGGAAGGCCGCGTGTTGATGGCGATTCTTCTCGCCTTTAGGTCCCACGCGCGTCCGAAGGTGATCTCCCTCGATGTCTGCGTGCGGCGTTGCCCAGGCGATCGCATTGAGCTCGTGGTTGCCCATGACGGCTCGAGCGGAGCCGGCATCGATCATCGCGCGGACCAGCTCCAAGGTTCGAAGCTGGCCTGGCCCGCGGTCAATCAGGTCGCCGACGAAGACAGCGGTGCGCGTCGGATGGCGCCAGGCGCCGTTCCGATGGCGATAGCCGAGGTTTTGTAGAAGCGCCTCCAATCGGTCCGCGTGACCGTGGATGTCGCCGATGATGTCTTGGCTCATAGCGCAGCCAGCCTTTCCTCGACCCAGAGCATGGGTCGTCGATCTCATTGTTGTGCGAGAAGAGCCCATTGGGGCGGCGACTTTGGCGCGGCGACCCAGAGGCGTGAGCTATTGATTTCTTATAACGTATGCGGGGGCAAGGGAGAATCTTGCGCGGAAGGCTTACCTACAGCCCCCAGTGCATTGGGCCGCTGCGTCGACCGGAGCTCCCGTAATAGGAACCGCCATAAAGGTACCAGTCCAAGCCATCGAGATGAGCAAGAGCCGTTTCAGGGGTGATCGTCGCGGCGGCGGCTTCAGAAATCAGGCCGCGAGCCCAGCGTCCTGATTGGCTGAACGCCTCATACTCGACGAAGTAACGCAGCCACAGCCGGCGGCACGTGCGACAGCGAAGGAGCCCCACGTCTGCGTAGCGGCCCTCCGTCTCATCACAGCCGCCGCCACCATAACTGTCGAACTGGGTGTATTGGGCCGCCGCCTCCTCGCAGGCGCAGCCCGTGAGGTCCGTCAGCGGCTGTGGTCGTGCATTGACCATGGATACCTCCAAGGGTCCGCGTGTCATCGCGCGACCCGTCCGTGTTCGCCCCGACGTGAGGCGATGTGATTTGGGGAGAGGCCGACGGGTCGCGTTGATCACGCTGCGTTCCGAAGGCCTTGAGCTATTGATTTCTTATAATCACTGCACGGGCAAGCCGTAAATTTCCCGACCGGGGGACGCTGCTGTCGGCGGCCGGAGGGAGCAAGAGGTTTCCCAATCGGTTTCCCTATCGTCCTGCGATTGAGAAACCTCGCGGAAGATTGTCCTGTAGATTCAACAGCGGCTGTGTCATCGCGATTGGGAAACCACGTGCCCAAGCCAGGAGAAACCACGCCGGTGTATGTCGTTGGTTTCGTTCCTAAGTCCGCACGTCCGTTGACAGAACCTATGCGCCGTCGGTGCCAGTTCGTATGAGCGGCGCCAACTGCACCCGGCTATTTCTGAAAAAGAACATCTTGCGAACTTGGAACAAAGCCAGTACGCATTGGTCTTCGGCGAGCGGCGCTAAGAGGCAACGCGGAATGGCCGCCGGGGTTTGCGGAATCGTGGGATAAGGAGCGCTTGGGATGGGTCAGTCGGCTTTGAAACTCGTGGCGAAAGAAGACGGAGATAAGCAGCGGGCCCTCGAGGCCGCGCTGGCGCAGATCGATCGCGCCTTCGGCAAGGGCTCGGTGATGAAGCTGGGCGAGAAGGGCAAGGTCGTCGAGATCGAGTCCGTCTCCACCGGCTCGCTGGGCCTGGACCTGGCGCTGGGCATCGGCGGCTTACCGAAGGGCCGCGTGGTGGAGATCTACGGGCCGGAAAGCTCGGGCAAGACGACGCTGGCCCTGCATGTGGTGGCCGAGATCCAGAAAGCCGGCGGCACCGCGGCCTTCGTCGACGCCGAACATGCGCTGGATCCCTCCTACGCCCACAAGCTGGGGGTCAACCTGGACGACCTGCTGGTCTCTCAGCCCGACACCGGCGAACAGGCCCTGGAGATCACCGACACCCTGGTGCGCTCGGGCGCGGTGGACATCGTGGTGATCGACTCGGTGGCCGCTCTGACGCCGCGCGCCGAAATCGAAGGCGAGATGGGCGACAGCCTGCCGGGCTTGCAGGCGCGTCTGATGAGCCAGGCGCTGCGCAAGCTCACCGGCTCGATCTCCAAGACCAACACCCTGGTGATCTTCATCAACCAGATCCGCATGAAGATCGGGGTGATGTACGGCTCGCCGGAGACCACCACAGGCGGCAATGCGCTGAAGTTCTACGCCTCGGTGCGCCTGGACATCCGCCGCACCGGCTCGGTGAAGATCCGCGACGAGATCGTCGGCAACAACGTCCGCGTGAAGGTGGTGAAGAACAAGGTCGCCCCGCCGTTCCGCGAGGTCGAGTTCGACATCATGTATGGCGAGGGGATCTCCAAGCTGGGCGAGATCATCGACCTGGGCGTCAAGGCCGGCGTGATCGACAAGTCCGGCTCCTGGTTCTCGTTCAACAGCCAGCGGATCGGCCAGGGGCGCGACAACGTGCGCGAGTTCCTGAAGGCCAACAAGGATATCGCCGCCGAGATCGAGACCGCGGTGCGCGCCTCTTCCACCAAGATCGAGGAAGAGTTGCTGGTTGGCCGCCCGGAAACCGAAGAGGAATAGGGCTTACCCGACGCTCAGGCTCCCCGACGCTCAGGCGTCGCGCCCGAAGGCTTTCGGCGATCCCCGCAAACCCCGCCGCCGGGGCCTTCCACTTCGCCACGCGACGCCTGTTCATCGGACAGGGCGCCGGAGCCAGATCGGCCCCGGCGCCCTTTTTCTTTGCCGCCGTCGCCAAGGCTAGTAAACGAGCCGGGTCCCTTTGGTGTGCGGCGCAACACGCGCCGACGCGCCAACGCCTTCCACGTCCCAATCTCTGCGTTCCAGACTTCGACGAAAGCGCCATGCCGAGCCTCAACGAGATCCGCGCCACCTTCCTCGACTATTTCGCCAAGAACGACCACCTGGCTGTCGCGTCTGCGCCTCTGGTGCCGCAGAACGACCCGACTCTGCTGTTCGTCAACGCCGGCATGGTGCCGTTCAAGAACTACTTCACCGGCGCCGAGAGCCCGCCGGCCCCGCGCGCCACCTCCTCCCAGAAGTGCGTACGCGCCGGCGGCAAGCACAACGACCTGGACAATGTCGGCTACACCGCGCGCCACCACACCTTCTTCGAGATGCTCGGCAATTTCTCGTTCGGCGACTACTTCAAGGAACGCGCGATCGAGCACGCCTGGACCCTGCTGACGCGCGAGTTCAAGATCCCGGCCGAGCGCCTGCTGGTCACCGTCTACGCCACCGACGACGAGGCGCACGCGCTGTGGAAGAAGATCGCCGGCCTGCCGGACGAGAAGATCATCCGCATCGCCACCTCCGACAACTTCTGGTCGATGGGCGACACCGGCCCCTGCGGCCCGTGCTCGGAGATCTTCTACGACCACGGCGACCACATCGCGGGCGGGCCTCCTGGCAGCCCGGATGAGGACGGCGATCGGTTCGTGGAGATCTGGAACCTGGTGTTCATGCAGTACGAGCAGTTCGCCGACGGCTTACGCGCGGACCTCCCCAGGCCGTCGATCGACACCGGCATGGGCCTGGAGCGGGTCGCGGCCGTGCTGCAGGGCGTGCACGACAACTATGACATCGACCTGTTCCGCGCGCTGATCGCCGCCTCCAAGGCGCTCACTGGCCCGGGCGACGCGGCCAGCGAACCCTCGCACCGGGTGATCGCCGATCACCTGCGCTCGTCCAGTTTCCTGATCGCCGACGGGGTGACGCCGTCGAACGAAGGCCGCGGCTACGTGTTGCGGCGGATCATGCGCCGGGCCATGCGCCACGCCCATCTGCTGGGCGCGCAGGACCCGCTGATGCACCGCCTGGTTCCGGCGCTCGTCGAACAGATGGGCGCGGCCTATCCGGAGCTGCGCCGCGCCGAGGCGGCGATCATCGACACCCTGCGCCAGGAGGAGGAACGCTTCCGCCGCACGCTGGGCCGCGGCTCCGCCCTGCTCGAGGAGGCCGCCGCGGGCCTTGGCGAAGGCGCCGTCATCCCGGGCGAGGTCGCCTTCAAGCTCTACGACACCTACGGCTTCCCCCTCGACCTGACGCAGGACGCGGTGCGCTCGCGCGGCATCACTGTCGACGTCGAGGGCTTCGAGGTCGCCATGAACCGCCAACGCGAGCAGGCCCGCGAGGCCTGGACCGGCTCCGGGCAGGTCGCCCAGGCCAGCGAATGGTTCGCGCTGCGCGATCGCCTCGGCCCCAGCGACTTCATCGGCTACGAAGCCTCGGAGGCGACGGCTGAGGTGCTGAGCCTGGTCGCCGACGGCGTCGAGGTCGATCAGGCCTCCGCCGGCCAGACCGTCCAGGCGCTGTTCGACCGCACTCCTTTCTATGCCGAGAGCGGCGGCCAGGCCGGCGACGCGGGCGAAGTCGAATGGACCGGGGGCGTCGCGCGCGTGCTCGACACCCAGAAGCAGGCCGGCGACCTCTTCGCCCACAAGCTGGAAGTCGTCTCGGGCGTGCTGAAGCCCGGCGAGCGCGTGCGCCTGGCTGTGGCCGCCGACGCGCGCGCCGCCACCCGCTCCAACCACTCCGCCACCCACCTTCTGCACGCGGCGCTACGCAATGTGCTCGGCCCGCATGTCTCGCAGAAGGGCCAGATGGTCGACGGCGAGCGCATCCGCTTCGACTTCTCCCACGGTCAGCCGCTGACAGCCGACGAGATCGACCGCATCGAGGCCGAGGTGAACGCGGTGATTCGCCAGAACCTGCCCGCCGACCTGCAGGTGATGGCGCCGCAAGCCGCCATCGAAGCCGGCGCCATGGCCCTGTTCGGCGAGAAGTACGGCGACAGCGTGCGCGTACTGGCGCTCGGCCGCGCGCTGGACGGCGAGGGCGCCTATTCGGTCGAGCTGTGCGGCGGCACCCACGTGGCGCGCACCGGCGACATCGCCCTCTTCAAGATCGTCTCCGAGCAGGGCGTCGCGGCCGGCGTGCGTCGCATCGAGGCGCTGACTGGCGAGGCGGCGCGGCGCTGGCTGCTGGAGCAGGCCGGCGTATCGCGCACGCTCGCCGAGCAGTTCAAGATCCCGGTCAGTGAAGTCGCCGCGCGCGTCGAGTCGCTGGAGGCCCAGCGCCGGCGCCTGGAGAAGGACCTGGCCGACGCCAAGCGCCAACTGGCCATGGGCGGTGGTTCGGGCGGGTCGGCGCCCGCCGAGGCCGAGGACATCGGCGGGGTCATGATCCTGGCCCGGGTCATGGAGGGCGTCGGCGGCAAGGACCTGCGCCCCATCGCCGAGGCCTTCAAAAAGCAAGTGCCCGACGGCGTCATCGCCCTGGTGGGCGTCGCCGAGGGCAAGGGCGCGGTGACCGTCGCGGTCACCGGCGCGGCGCAAAGCAAGTTCAGCGCCGTCGAACTCGCCAAGGCCGCGGTCACAGCCATGGGCGGCCAGGGCGCGGGCGGGCGACCCGACTTCGCCCAGGGCGGCGCCCCCGACGGCTCTAAGGCGGCCGAGGGCCTGGCCGCAGTGAAGGCCGCGCTCGCCGGCTAGATCAGAACGAGATCAGCCAGACGATCAGCGGCAGGGTCAGGGCGCTGGCGGCCGTACCCAGGATCACCGCCTGGGACGCGCCACGGGCGAAGACGTCCAGGCTGCGGGTCTGGATGAAGACGTTCACCGCCGTGGGACATGCGGCGAGCAGGGTGGCGGTGGCGCGCAGGTCCGGGCGCAGGCCCAGCAGGCCCAGGAGCGTCCAGGTCAGCAGCGGGGCTGCGACCAACTTCAGCGCGAGGGTCAGCGCCAACGGCGCGAACTCGCCAGAGCGCGGGATCACCGGCTCGCGGCCCATCAACCCGCCCAGCGCGAGCAGGGCGACGGGACTGGCTCCGACGGCGATCCACGACAGCGGCAGGTCGATGGCCCGCGGCAGTTCGATGTGGCCCAACGAGAGCCAGAGCCCCACGACGCCGCCGGCGACAGTCGGATTGAACAGCACGCGCGCGATCAGGCGCGGTATCGAGCCGCCCGGCCGCGCACTTTGCAACGTGGCGACAGCGAGCGTCAGCAGGATCACGAAGTCGGCGGTGAGCAGGGCGGTGGCGGGGCCGCGCTGAGCCTCGCCGAACAGCGACACTGCCAGAGGCACGCCGAAGAAGCCGGTGTTGCCCATGGAGGCGGCCATCGGCATGCCGGCGCGCACCTGGGCGTCGAAGCCCATTGCCCGGGCAATCAGGATCGCCACACCGAGGATCGAGCACATGCAAACGGCGTAAGCGCCCAGGGCCATGCCCAGGCTGGGGTCGGGCGGCGCGCTATGGCCCAGCCCGTGCAGCAGCATTAGCGGAAAGCCGATCCAATAGGTGAAGGCGACCAGGCGGCGCACGCCGGTGTCGCCCAGCCAACCCAACCGTCCCAGGATCATGCCCACGACGATCGGAATCAGCAGCGGCGCCGCGGCCTGGAGCAGATTCACCGTCCAGGCCGCCGCGCAGAAGCCATCAGGCCTTGGCCAGCGCCAGCTCGAGGTTGGCGGCGACCTTGTCGATAAAGCCCTCAGTCGTCAGCCAGCCCTGTTGATCGCCCACCAGTAGCGCCAGGTCCTTGGTCATCGAACCGGCTTCGACAGTGGAGACGCAGACTTCCTCGAGTACGGTGGCGAAGCGTTCCAGTTCGGCGTTGCCGTCCAGCTTGGCGCGGTGTTGCAGGCCGCGGGTCCAGGCGAAGATCGAGGCGATCGAGTTGGTCGAAGTCGCCTCGCCGCGCTCGTGCTGACGGAAGTGGCGCGTGACGGTGCCGTGGGCGGCTTCCGCCTCCATGATCTTGCCGTCGGGAGTGAGCAGCACCGAGGTCATCAGGCCCAGCGAACCGAAGCCCTGCGCCACGGTGTCCGACTGCACGTCGCCGTCGTAGTTCTTGCAGGCCCAGACGAAGCCGCCGGACCACTTCAGCGCCGCGGCCACCATGTCGTCGATCAGGCGGTGTTCGTAGACGATGTTCGCCGCCTTGAAGCGGCCCTCGTACTCCGCGGCGAAGACCTCGGCGAAGATGTCCTTGAAGCGCCCGTCATAGGCCTTGAGGATGGTGTTCTTCGTCGACAGATACAGCGGGTACTTTCGCGCCAGCGCGAAGGCGAAGCAGGCGTGGGCGAAATCGCGGATCGAGTCGTCCAGGTTGAACATGCCCATGGTCACGCCGGGGCCCTTGAAGTCGAACACCTCGCGTTCGATCTTCTCGCCGTTGGCGCCGCTCCAGGTCATCGTCACCTTGCCGGCGCCGGGCACCACGAAGTCCTGGGCGCGGTACTGGTCGCCATAGGCGTGGCGGCCGATGATGATCGGCTGGTTCCAGCCGGGCACCAGGCGGGGGACGTTCTCGCAGATGATCGGCTCGCGAAACACCACGCCGCCCAGGATGTTGCGGATCGTCCCGTTGGGCGAGCGCCACATCGACTTCAGCTTGAATTCTTCGACGCGGGCCTCGTCGGGGGTGATGGTGGCGCACTTGACGCCGACGCCGTGGCGCTTGATCGCCTCGGCCGCATCGATCGTCACCTGGTCGTCGGTGGCGTCGCGGTGCTCGATGCCCAGGTCGTAGTAGTCCAGCTTGATGTCCAGGTAGGGGAAGATCAGCTTGTCCTTGATCCACTTCCAGATGATGCGGGTCATTTCGTCGCCGTCGATATCGACGACGGGGTTGGCGACTTTGATCTTGGCCATCTGGGGCAGCGCTCCGGAGCGGTTCGAAACAGGTTGCCGGGCCGTATACCGGGCCGCGCCAGCCGACGCAAAGGCCAAGGGGTCCGTAACGTCAGCGAGGCAGTTGCTACAGGCGGCGCTTGCGCTGCACCTGCCCGGGGGATGAAAACGCCCTGATGGCCGATACTGATCGTTTTCCTCCCTGCGTGATCCTCAGCATGCCGCAGCTTGCCGAGAACATCGGCGCCGCCGCGCGCGTGATGGCCAACTTCGGCCTGAGCGATCTTCGGCTGGTCAATCCGCGCGACGGCTGGCCTCAGCCTCGCGCCTGGGCGTCTGCGTCCGGCGCCGACTGGCCGCTGGACGCAGCCAAAGCGCACCAGCGCCTGCAGGCGGCGATCGCCGACCTGCACGTGGTCTACGCCACCACCGCGCGGCCCAGGGAGGTGCAGCTGCCGATCCTCACGCCTCGCGAGGCGGCCGCGAAGCTGGCGGCGGCGTCGCGCCAGGGACTGCGCACCGGCCTCTTGTTCGGCGGCGAGCGCGCCGGGCTGGAGACCGCCGACATCGCGCTCTGCCAGGCGGTGATCACCATTCCGGTCGATCCGCGATTCTCGTCGCTGAACCTCGCCCAGGCCGTAGCGCTGAACGCCTACGAGTGGCGCATGACCCAGGACGCCACGGCGCCCGCCAAGTTCCGCGACGGCGCGCCGCCGGCCGAGCAGGCGGCGATGATCGGGCTCTACGAGCATCTTGAGGCCGAACTGGAGGCCGGCGGCTTCTTCCATCCGCCGGAGAAAAAGCCATCGATGGTGCAGAACCTGCGCTCGGCGCTCGCCCGCGCCCAGCTCAACGACCAGGAGGTGCGCACCTTCCGCGGCGTGGTGACGGCGTTGTCCAAGGGGCGTGGCCGGGTGCTGGAGAAACTCGCCCGCCGCGCAGCGAAACCGGAGATCGGCGAATGAACCTGCGCGCGACCGCTTCCCGCGGGACGCCTTAGGGTGCGCAAGCCCGGCGTCGGTCATCATCGCCTGGACGCCCGCGACGCGGTCAACGGCGAAGCCGTGCCGGTGCGCCTGTTCTATCCCACGTTCGCCATCGCCCGGCCCACAGACCTCGGCCCCTATCCCATGCTGCTTGCCGCCGACGCGCCGGTGGAGGGCACCGGCCTGCCTTTGGTGGCGATCTCCCACGGCGGCGGCGGCTCGGCGGCGACCCACCGCGACCTGGCCGCCCATCTGGCCAGCGCCGGCTTCGTCGCAGCCCTGGTGGAGCATCCGGGCAACAACCGCGACGACAACCGCCTGGCCCACACCGCACAGGTGCTGGAGAACCGGCCGCGCCATATCCGGGCTGCGATCGACGCGGCGTTCGCCGATCCGATCGTCGGCCAAAGACTGGCCGCCGCTGTCGGCGTGATCGGCCACTCCCTGGGCGGCTACACAGCGCTGGCGATGGCCGGCGGCAAGCCGACCGCCTTCGACCACGAGACCCCGGACGGCAAGCAGGCCGTCGTGCCGGTGACGCCCGACCCGCGCGTCAAAGCGCTTGTGCTGCTGGCTCCGGCCGTCGCCTGGTTCGCCGCCGAGGGTGCGCTGGCGGAGGTTTCCATTCCGGTGCTGATGCTCACCGGCGAGAAGGACCTGAGCACCCCGCAGATCCACGGCCGCATCGTCGCGCGCGGCCTGCGGCGCGGCTTGCTCGAGCATCGCGAGGTGGCCGGCGCCGGGCATTTCGCGTTCCAGAGCCCGTTTCCCCCGGCCATGCGCCGTCCGGGCTTCCTGCCGGCGCAGGATCCGGAAGGGTTCGACCGCGCCGCATTCCACGAGCAGATGAACGCCGACATCGAGGCGTTCCTGCGCCGCACGCTGGCGCCCGGCGCTGGGTGAAACGCTTGACTTGAGGGGGAGGGGTGAGCATACACCGCCCCTTTCCGCCGCCGGGTCTCCCGCGCGGTCGCGAAATCTATGACGGGTGATCCGAGACCGCCGTTGAGATCGCGCCTCCAGCTTCGGAGTGCGCCGGTCCGGATCGACAGAAGAGAAGTGTAACTCATGTCGAAGCGCCACTCGGCGAAATACAAACTCGACCGGCGGATGGGCGAGAACATCTGGGGTCGCCCAAAGTCCCCGATCAACTCCCGCGCCTACGGTCCCGGCCAGCATGGCCAGCGCCGCAAGCAGAAGGTTTCCGATTTCGGCCTGCAGCTCCGCGCCAAGCAGAAGCTGAAGGGCTATTACGGCAATCTCACCGAAAAGCAGTTCAGCCGCATCTATCAGGAGGCGTCGCGCCGCAAGGGCAACACGTCCGAGAACCTGATCGCGCTGCTGGAATCGCGCCTGGACGCCATCGTCTATCGCGCCAAGTTCGTCCCCACGCCGTTCGCGGCGCGCCAATTCGTCAACCACGGCCACGTGCTCGTGAACGGCCAGCGGGTGAACATCCCGTCGTATCGCTGCAAGGCGGAGGACGTGATCACCGTGCGCGAGCGTTCGCGCAACATGGCCCTGGTGCTCGAAGCCCTGCAGTCGGGCGAGCGCGAGACGCCGGATTACATCGAAGTCGACACCAAGGGCATGACCGCCCGCTTCGTGCGTGCGCCGGAGCTGGCCGAGGTGCCCTATCCGGTGAAGATGGAGCCGAACCTGGTCATCGAATTCTACGCGTCCTAGAAAACGCCGACATCCCAAAGCGTTGTGAGACAAGGCCCCGGCGTCCGCGCCGGGGCCTTTTTCGTGTTCGCAGCACGGCTTCAGGCGTGATCACAGATGTGTGAGACGGCTTAAATAAATAAACCCGCGCGCCGCACCGAACCCCTCGGCTCTGGTCAAGGTTAACGCGCCCGTAGGGAACGGGCCGGCTCGCCAAGAGCCGAAAGCACAATGACCGAACTGACGTTCGCCGCCGATGTGACGCGCGCGCCGCGCTCGCGGTCGCGACGGCTGACGTCTGGGGATATGGCCAACGCCCTGCTGGCGCTGTTGGTGTTGCTGTTCGTTGCGCCGATGATGGTCGCCATCGCGCTGTCGATCCGCGCGCAGGACGGCGGACCGGCGCTATTTCGCCAACGCCGCGTCGGCCGCGACGGGCGGGTGTTCGAATGCCTGAAGTTCCGAACCATGGTCGTCGATTCCGAGACCATGCTCGCCCACCGTCTGGCGACCGATCCGCAGGCGCGCGAGGAGTGGGCGCGCATCCGCAAGCTGCGCGACGATCCGCGCGTGACGCCCGCCGGCCGGTTTCTGCGCCGCGCCAGCCTCGACGAGCTGCCGCAACTGATCAACATCCTGCGCGGCGACATGCGTCTGGTGGGCCCCCGGCCGATCATGGAGGAGGAGATTTCCCTCTACGGCGTGCACTTCCGCCACTACTGCGCCGTCCGCCCCGGCATGACCGGCCTTTGGCAGGTGAGCGGGCGCAACCAGCTCAGCTTCCGCCGTCGTGTGGTGATGGACGTGGCCTATGTGCGGCGCCGCCGGCTGGCGCTGGACTTGAAGATACTGGCGAGGACCCTGCCGGTGGTGTTCCTGCAGCGCGGTTCGAGCTGAGCGCTCCGGCTCAACCCTGGAAGTAGCCGCTCCAGCCCCGATCCCGCCGCCCGCCCAGCCGCCGCCACACCCGCTTGGCGCTGCGGCCCAGCCCCGGCCCGGTGATCGCGCCCAGGCCATAGACGAGCGCAAGTTCGACGATCAGCAGGTTCAGCAAGGTCAGACTCTTCTTCGGCGTCTCAGCGAGTGCGGCGTGTGAAGAGCTCGCCGACGCCGGCCCGGGCGAGCGCGCGAAGCGAGCCGTCGATCGCCTCAACGGCGGCGGCCCTGGCCTGTTCAAGCCCGGTGGCCACTGTGTCGCCGGCCGCGTTGGTGATGCGCCATGACCATCCCGCGCCCTGACGGCGCAGCGCGTAGGCCAGGCTTGGCTGATCCATGATCGACTTCTCCGTCGCCAGCCGACCCGGCCTTGGCGCATCTGGACCAAGGGTCCAGATGGCCCCGCCCATGCGCCATACGCAGAAAGAAACTGGCTTCAGCATTCACGGGGCGTCATGCGCTCAGCGCAAGCACACGCACGCAACGGGAGAATACTCGAGACGTCTAAAGAAGGACCCGGGCGATCTGCAGGACCGCCGCCCACACAGCAACATTGAGCGCGAGCGCCAGCAGCAACCGCCAGTTCAGGCGATTGTGTTCGACCCCGTCGTCCTTACGCGTGATCATCGCGCGCGGGATTGTCGTCGCTTCGTAGCGGAGGGAGACCATGTGAGCCTTTCCCCTTTTACAAACCCGTCGCCGGTCGCTGGTTCCGTATCGCGCCTACGGTAGGACGCCGGAAGCTAAGAGAACCTTAAGCGCGTGCTAACCACGCTATGACGCAAACCGCGCTTTATCGTGTCGCGCGCTCCTTCACGAAACAGGCCTGTCCCTTGGCGGACAGAACCGAGCACAGGCTCACCGCCTGGCCACGTGAGGCGAAGCCGTAGAGCAGGGCGCGATAGACGGGCTTTCCGCCCACCGTGGCCTCTTCGACGGTGTCCAGCAGGCCCGTAGTCTGCACGGCGAAGGCGCGCCGGATCTTGGTGATCGACTGTCGCGCCTGGACTGCTGAGCCGGAGGCGCTGAGCTGCACCGCGCTGGGGCTATTTCCCGTGCGTGGCTTCACAGCCACGGGGGCTGGCGGCTTGGCGGCGGGGGACTTGGCTTTTGCGCCCGGGGGGGCTGGCGCTGCGGCGACCGCCGCCGGCTTGGTCTTGGTGCGCGGCAGGCCGGCCAGCGGGCGGCGGAAATTCGGATCGCAGACCGCCTGGATCACGCTGTGCAGCCGCGTGCCGGCCGCCGGGCTCACCCATTCGCCGGACTCGCTGCCTTCGCGCCCGGCGCCGCGGAGGTTGCGTTGAGGATAGTTGGTGATCGTCGTCGCCCGGCTGCGGCGACCGGCGCAGTCGACCTGCACGTCCGCCGACCAGGACAGATAGCCGCCCTCGGACGCGGTTTCGGCGTCGATCACCTCGGAGCGGATGTGGACGTCGAACAGCCCTGCGCCTGCCGACACTGGCAGGGCCACGGAGCGAAGGCCGATGACGCTGGTGCGCCCGATCGACACCACGGCGGCTGGCGCCAGGTCGGTATTGGCCACCAGCCAGACGGCGAGGGATTCAGCGTCCGACGCGGGCGGGAAACTTGCCGCCGGTTGGGCGAACGCGGCCTGCGCCGCGGCCAGGCCGCAGATCACCGCCGCAGCGATTGTCCGGGCTTTCACCGTGATGCTCTCCGCAGTTGGGTGAATGCGACGCCGACCATGATCCGATTCGCCGCGAGAGGCGGCGGCCTCAGCCGCGCCGGCGCCGCGCCCGGTCCTGGTCGGGCGAGCGCGTTCCCAGGTGATGATAGGTGCTCCAGGATTCCGGACGTTCGCCGCGTATGCTGCGCCAGACCCGACGCACCGCGCGCCACAGCCCGGGGCCGGTCATGCCGCCCAACAGATAGGCGAGCGCCAGTGCGCTCAGCAGCATCATCGACATGGAGCGCCACGCCCAGCAGGGCCAGCGTCTGGGCGCCGGGTCGCCATCTCCATCGAAACTCCAAGGGCCGCACGCTTCGCCAACCAAAACCCGCTACGCCGCCCGAGGCCTAGAACAGGGCGTGACGCCAGGAGTTCCCGCACTGCGAAATGAAAATTGCTGCGTGTGCGTTGTGTTACACTAGCGCCGCCGATTTAGGCAGAAGTTACCTTACTTAGGCTTGGACCCCACGCACCGCCACACCGAAAAATAGCGGCGAGACTCGACGATGCGATGGGTCTCCACGAAGCGTTGCTGGTCCGCCATCGGGAAAGCGGGCTTGCGCGTGAAATAGTTGATCCAGGAAAACGGTCTTCCCTGCGCAGGCAGCACCCAATACGGAATCGTGCAATTCGAAAGCAGGGGCTCATCTTGCGGCATGACGCCAGCGGCGTTCAGGTCGGACCACCCGCCGATGTCAAAGCGAAACCGGGCGCCGGCCAACGCCGCGCCTACGCGGGCGCTCATGTCCGAAAGGTGCGCGCTGTCTGTGGGGCCGAACTCCGCCGACGGATAAGCGTGATGCAGCGAGGCTGCTTCAGCAAGCTTCGCGCGAGCCAGTTCGCGGCCGTGCCACATGTCGACAATCTCCTTACCGAGCAGAGCAGCAGGCGCCACGGCGACCGCCAGCGCGACCGGAAGCAAAAATCGCGCGCTAGCGCGTTCTGAAGTCTTGCCGGGCAGGGAGACGCACATCTGCAGCCAGACAGGAATGAACGGCGCCAGATGGTGCGGGCCTGCACCTGGTGCGGCGCCGATGAAACAAACCAACGCCACTGAGATCGCGGTGATCGTGAGTGCGCCAATCCAACCCGCGCGCCTTTCCCTCGGCAGTTCCGCTATCCGCAGGGCGAACGGGAGGGCCAGGACAATGGCGTAGGGAATATTCTCGAAGAAGAGCTGAGACGGAACGACGCCGACCGAGCCCGCCATCAGGAAGTAGTGGAGCCAATCGGAGAACCGACCCCAGTCAAAGTGGAACGTCAGCGCCACGCCGAAGAGGAAAGTCAACAAGGCGGCCAAGATCAGCGCCGGTGCTCGGCGCCATACACCTGGCTCGACGAAGCATTGGACGGCGATCAGAGGTGCGAAATAGGCGACCGCATGTGCCTTCATCCCAAACGCCAACGCGGCGAGGAATCCAATCGCCGAGACGGCGGCGATGCCTCGAAGCTTCGCCGCGATGAGCGCGGCGGTCGCGACAAATAGGAATAGGAACGGATCGGACTTGCTGATGAAGCCGTAGAAGGCCTCAGCCGTGAAGCAGAGCAGGTAAAAGGACAGGAGACGGCCACGATCGCTGGCCACACTCGTTCGGGCGATGGCGACGAGCAGGCCCACTGCCGCAAAACAAGCCAGTCCCTGTCCGAGCTTGGCCGCGAGGACAGTTTTCGAAAACAACAACGGGATGCCCACGACATCGTTTAGGAAGGGGCCATACATCAAGCCGTATGAACCTTGAGATCGCTCCCATCTTGGGTGGGGTGGCATGCCGGAGAGATTGTTAAGCGCAGTTACGACAATTGTTGGGTCGGCTGATGGTTCATAATACTGCGGTAAAATGAGGAATACTGTCGCGTAGAACAATTGCAAGGTTAGCAGAAATATCACAGAAACATTTAAAAATATCTCAGATGATTTAGTTTCCAACGCAGTGACTGTAATTTTTCGAAAAGCTATGAATATAGTCATCATTATTAAGAATGTTGGTCCACGTAAATCAAGAAACAGATGTCGCATATACACGGATATGGGGACATCGAACTGATCCATGGTGATCCAATCTTAGAGGCGTTTGCTGATCGATCTTGCGATTGCAGCGGTTAATACGCCACAGCCGAGCAGGGTGAAACCTAGGGGGAGGTGGTCCATGAGCCCGAGAATTCGCGAATCGAGACGTTGAGCAAGGTGCGCTCGCTCGAGCGCGTCAAGTAGGCTCCACGAAGTCCATTCGCCTGTATATGTCAGATGAGAAATCTGATGTGCTAAGATCCCGGCTCCGAGATAGCTGAGGAAGAGTAACCCCACGGCTGCGATCAGGTGAATGAAAATCCTCATATTCGGGACACTTCTCCATCACTGTCAGTTTGCACGGCAATCCATATACCATCAGTCCACACTGGCATTACGATGCCTTCACGCTTTCCGGGCTAATTTTCCCCCTCGTCATTTCGTCGGCCAGGGCAGCCATGAACCGTTCGCATTGTTGGGCCTTAAGCCTCGTTTTCGGGGTAGGCGGGCTAGCCGCCGTTGGCCAAGCCTTCACGCCGATCGCGGAGTTCGTGCATCGCGGGGACGATGCTTACTACTATTTCAAGGTCGCGGTTAACTACGCCCGCCTTGGGTTCTGGTCGTTCGACGGGCTCGAGCCGACGAACGGGGTGCAGCCGCTGTGGGCGCTTCTACTCAGCGGCCTCGCTGTCGTTTCGTCCTGGGTGGGCGTGACGGACGTCGCCACCCTGGCGCGACTGTTCGTGTTGCTGGCCGCCCTGGTCCATGTCGCCGGCGCTGTCTTGTTGTATCGCCTTCTCGCCAAACAGGTCTCGTTCCTCACGGGTCTGGCGGCCGCGGGCGCGTGGCTGTTTGCGCCAAGTTTCGTCTGGGGCCGGTTGTGGGGGATGGAGTCACCGCTCCTTGCGCTGATGTTGATCGCGGCGCTGGGCTACCACCAGCTTCACGTCCGGAATGGCGGGTCGCTGAGGAACGCCGCGATCCTCGGCGTCTTACTCGGGCTCGTATGTCTCAGCCGGCTGAACGCGGGATTGTTCATTCCCGTGCTTCTGGCGGCTCATCTGCTCGACCGTCACGCGGGAAGCTTCGCGACCCGGTTTCGCCAAGCCTTCGTTGCGGGCTTGGCTGCTTCTGCGGTCGTGGCGCCGTATCTGGCGTGGAATGTGGCGACCACCGGTGCGCTGCTCCCGGTGAGCGGTGTGGTGAAGACCCTTGGGGTGCAGGCGCAACTGGCCCAGTGGGCCGGCGGCGAGCCGGCAGGGCTCGGCAAGCGTGCGTCGTTCATCTTCTACCACTGGCGAGAGGCGTTGCGGTGGTTCGTCACCTCGCGCCTGCTGGACGGCTTCTGGATCACTGGCCTGCGGCTGTTCCGCGAAGGCGCGACGTCGTGGGCTCCCGCATTCGCTGTGGTGGCGCTCGCCCTGGGCGGTCCTGCGCTCCTGGGTCGCCCGATCGAGTGGCTGCGCTTCCTCGGCGCGCGGATCGTACGGATGGCGCCGTTCTGGCCCGTGGCGGCGTTCGCGATCATCGACGCCATGGTCTCGGTCGGCGTTTATCCGACGCAGGTCTATGCGATCACCCGCTGGTGGTTGGTGTCGGCCGAAATCTGCCTGATCGTCACGGGCGCGCTGCTCGCGGCCGCTGCGATCGAATATTCCGCCGCCCGGGTCGGCCCAAAGCTGCCGGGCGGCCTGTTGGCGCGCGGTGGTCTAGTCGCGCTGGCCCTGCTGATCGTCGCGCACGCCTGGCAGCACGCCCACTACTTTTGGACGGGCGCGCAGGTCCGCCGCGACTGGAACCTCTCCTGGAACGACGAGAGCTACAGGGCCGCGCAGTGGATCAACGCCAATCTTTCAAAGGATGCGATCGTCGGGTCGTGGAACGCGGGCGTCGTCGGCTTCTACGCCCAGCGGCGCGTGGTGAACCTGGACGGCCTGATCAATAACGCGGCGCTGGTGCCCTTCCTCAAAGACGATCGCACGGACCTCTATATCCTCGATCGCAAGATCCAGTACCTAAGCGACCTCGATGGCCATGGGTTCATCGCGCGGAAGGTCGCGCATCGGCTGAAGCTGACGCCGGTCTACCGCCACCATTCGACGTTCATGCACGCCGATTACGTCATCTACCGCGTCGACGGGCCGGCGGAGCCCGGACCGCGCTAGGCGTCTGGATGGTGATCACCCTGGCGCCGTGCCGCCACGCCCTGCGACAAGGCTCCAGATGAGTCGGATCCTGATCGCCATCGGCCTTCTGCAGGTGCTTCTAACGCTGGTCGGCCTCGCCCGCAGCAAGGCGCTTGCTGTGATGCTCAGTCCTTCGGGCTTCGGGATCGTCGCCACCATCGACCAGTTGGTGATGGTGCTGATGCAGCTAGGCGGCCTTGGGCTGTCGTTCGTCGCGCTCCGTTTCATGGCCAGGGCTCATGCGGAGGGTCCGGACGCCCTGCGCCTTGTCGGCGCGGGCTTCGGCCGCCTGATCGCGCTGTGCGCCAGCCTCACCGCGCTGATCGCGATCGTGTTGGTCCAGATCTGGCCGTCCGTCATCGGCGTGGAACTCGCGCCCTACGGCCTGGCCCTGAAGCTGGCCATTGTCGGCGTGCCGGCGCTGATGTTGGGCGCCTTCGCGGTGAACATGTTGGCCGCCGTCGGTCGCCCGCTGGCCGCCGCCGGCTTGAACCTCGTCGCCGTAGGCGCAGCCGCGATCGGCGCGGTGCTCGGCGCGGCGATGGGCGGCCTCGACGCGCTTTATCTCGGCGTTGCTCTGTCCGGGGTGGTGGTGATCGCCATCGCCGCGGCCACCCTGTCACGCACGCTGGGCGTCCACTGGCTCGCGGGCGCGGGCGGCTCGGCCCATCTGCGGGGCCTGCGCCGCGATGTGACCGCCAACGCCATGAGCGTCTACTCGGTCATGGTAGTCTACGCCGGCAGCCTGTTCGCCGTGCGCCTTGCGGTTCTCGTTAGCCTGGGCGAGGCGAGCGTCGGCGTCATGCAAGCCGGTATGAGCCTCGCGCTGACTGTCGGCGGGGTCCTGGCCGCGCTCGGCAACCTCTACTTCGTGCCGATGCTCAATCGACAGCCGGACGTGGCGTCCATGCGCGCCACCGCCGACCGCTATGCCCTCCAGATGCTGCTGGTGCTGCTGGTCGGCGCCATGCCGATCCTGCTGGTCCCCGATCTGGTGATCGCGCTGCTCTACACCCGCGCGTTCGCGCCGGCGGCCGCCGTGCTGTTCATCCTCATGATCTGGCAGTGCCTGGCTCAGCTCACCTACGTCTACCAGCAGTTGCTGATGGCCCTGGACGATACCGGAGCAGTAGCTGGACTAGGCTTGCTGGGCTTTGGCGGCGGCGCCGTCTTCACCGCCTTGCTGGCGCCGCGCTTCGGGCTGACCGGCGCCGCGAGTGGATTAGCGCTCGGCATGGTTGTCTATGCGGCGGCGATCGCGCTTCGGCTCGCGCTGAAGCACCGCATCACCGTAGGGACTGCGGTCGCGCTTCGTTTGGCGTGGATCCTCTCGGTGATCGCTTGCGCGGGCCTCCTCTTCCGCGGGGGGGAGCCGTTCTCCATCCAAGGAATGACTCTTCGCGTCGGATTCACCACCGCCGTGCTGGCGATGACCGTGGTCCTGTTTCTCCGCCACGGCGCCGCTAACGCCATCAGCGCTTTCAGGCAGGGGCGTCTGCGGACGCTGCTGCGCCTTCGCCAAGATCCCTGATCCGGCGAGCCGGCACCCCGCCCCACAGCTCGCCAGGGGGCACGACGCCGCGAACGACGCTGCCGGCGGCAATGATCGCGTTGTCGCCGATCGAAGCCCCGGGCAGCACCACGCTGTTGGCCCCGATCCACACGTTCGCGCCGATGTCTATGCCGCAACGCTCCTCGTCCCACGGGTTGTGCAGGCGCGCAACGCCCGCGATGACCTTGTGGTTCGCGGCGACCACGACGCAGTTCTGGGTCACCGCCGATCCAGCGCCGATGCGGATCGCCCCGCCGGCGGCGCGGATGTTGGCCCCGGCGCCGATCACCGAGCCGTCCTCCAGCGTCAGCGAGCCTTCGACCGAGCTGTAGGGGCTGGTCCGATATATGACGATCTCGGCATAAGGCCCCACGCTCACCTTCTGACCGATGCGGATCGAGTGAATGTCGCGATAACCGTAATCCCAGATGGCCGTCGGATCTGAGATCAGGGTCGGGTGTAGCGCCCGGATCCGGTGTCCCAGGATCGCCCTCGTAAGCGACCGGGCCAGGGCGCGGGCCAAGGCTGCTGAATGTCCCATCTCGCGATCCGTTTCGATACGAAATCCCAACAACTCGTGGGCTTTATGCTGCGCAGAAGTTGTTAAGTGGTTCGATTTGGTGAGCTGGTCATATTCGATCATCAGCGCGGCGGCCGGCACGGCTCGTGCACGGCCGTGAGTATGGTCGCGAGTGCGCCTCAAGTCGCTACGTCTCAAGCGTCGCAATCGGATGATGCGGAATGATCCTAGGCGTCAATGGGTTGCGTCTGCAGGGCCGGGTCAGTGGCGTTGGCCGGGCGATCGAGGCCATCCTCGATGAGCTCGATCGCGCGCAACATCCGTTCGACGAGATTCGAGTCTACTCACCTGAGCCCATCGACCTGAAGCCCGGCAGCAAGGCGATCAATGTCGTCCTGCCCTCCCGTCTGTCGCCGGGTTGGTGGGAGCAGCTGGTGCTGTCTCAGGCCCGGCAAGACCTGTTGTTGTGCCCCAGCTACACCGCCCCGCTGATGGCGCGATCTCCGACCCTGCTTATCCATCACGGCTCATACGAAGGCTATCCACAGGCCTTTCCATTCCTGCCGCGGACCCGGGCGCGCATCGTATACACGCTCAGCGCTCATGCCGCGACTGCGGTGAGTACTGTCAGTGAACACAGTAAGCGCGACATCATTCGATTCTACGGAGTGGATGCGAACAAGATATCCGTGATTCCCGAAGGGGTGGACACGAAATTGTTTCGCAAACTCGCAGATGAAGAAGCGGTCAGATCGTGGCGCATCTCACTGCTTGGTGAAGATGTGCCGATGTTGTTGTACGTTGGTAAGCCAGCGAAGCGTAGAAATCTGCCGGCGTTGATCCGCGCATTCGGAGAGTTGAAGCAGCGCGATGGCATTCCACACAAGCTCGTGCTGATTGGAGCGGCTCTCGCCGGTACGCCGTTCGGCCCAGCGGTCGAGGCGCTCGGCTTGCAGGACGACGTCGTCGCCGTCCCGTACGCGTCGCATGAAGACATGGTCTTGGCGTACAACGCCGCCGAGATCCTCGTTTATCCGACGTCTTACGAGGGTTTCGGCATGCCCGTCCTCGAGGCGATGGCCTGTGGGACGCCCGCGGTGGCGCTTGACAACACCGCGTTGCCCGAATTCGCCGGGGGTGTTGCGCTTCTGCTGCCCGACGCCGAAGTCGGAACGCTGCGCGAGGCGTTGGGAGCCCTGATCGCCGACCCGGCGCGGCGCGCTGAGATGGCGATGCTCGGGCCACGCCGTGCATCGGCGTACGACTGGAAGCCGATAACCGAGCAGTACATTGGCGTGATGAACGGCATTCTCGGTTTATGATAATTCCAATGAAAATCAGTAGAGTCTGACAAATGTCATCTCTCGTTACAGATGTAGACTCGATGAAAATCGATTGTAATTGTATTGCATGTTTTGGATCAATGAAATATTGGATGGATTGGAATAATTATTCAATCTATCGTTGTGTCGATTGCCAACTTGAGGCCACTATCCCTCTTCCGACGCATGCTGCACTTTATGAATATTATCAAGGCGCCGACGGCCGCGACATGGCCAAGTCTGAGCGATGGTTCGAAAGAGTCGATCGCGCAGTCGTCTATTATTTCGAACGGTTCGCTGAGATTACTAGTGAAGCCGCTCCGCGGCGCATGCTCGACCTCGGCGGGGGTGTCGGATACTGGTCCGCCGTAGCGCAGGCGCGGGGCGTTGACGTATGCCTGATGGATTTCGCCGACGACGCGCTTCAATTCGCTCGCGAACGCCTTGGCGTCAAATGGACGGTCGCTGGCGATATCGGTCGCAGCAGCGACTACTTCTCCGAGGCGGAGTTCGACTTCGTCCTCGCCCGCCACACGATCGAGCACATGATCGACCCGGAAGCCTACCTGGCGCACGTGGCAAAGGTGATCCGCCCCGGCGGAGTCCTGGAGTTGGAGACCCCCAACGTTCTCGGCAGAGAGCAATTCGCCCACCCCGCCACCGTGCTCTCAAACTACCGGGTCATTCGACGGAGCAATCCGCAGATGGGCGCCGCCAAGGCGCGCGCCATCGCCTGGAACAAAGCGCTGTCGGGCGTTAATCCGCCGAAGCATCTGTGGGGCTTCACGCTGAAATCGCTCCGGTTGATGCTGGAGCGCCAGGGCTTCGACATCCGCGAGGTCCGCACCGAGCCCGCCGGCCATCCCGAGCTCGATCCGCTATACTACGACGTGCATGGCCTGAGGACACGCCGCGGCTTCGGCGTGCCGTACTACTTCTGGGAGCGGGCGGCGACGGCGATGCTGCGCGGCCGCGGCCAGAACCTCGCCCTGCTGGCCGTCCGCCGCTAGGCGCGGCCGGACTTTACAGCCGTGTAGAACATAGCGCCGTAGCGGTATACCAACCGCCCGCCTGCGGCGCGCACATGCTCGGCCTTGGCGATGAAATTCCGCTTCAGTTCAGTCACCTGATCGGCGGGAAGCTCAGCCAGGCGCATGCGCTCGGGGCTGGAATAGGTCGCCTGCACGGACCAGAAATCTTCCGGCTCGAGTTCCACCACGCGGCCCAGCCACGTGGTTTCGACGTGGCTGAAGCCGGCGTTCGCCATCATCCTGCGGACATCGATCCCATGATGATGCGCGCCGGTGTCCTGGGCCGCGCGCCAGCCTCTTGCGGCCATCAATTCCTGAAGGAAGCGGGGCGCCTCAAGCAGACGTCCGCGGGCGTGCTCTATCTTGGACCAGGCGACACGCGCGGCGGCGGCCAGTCCTTCGGGTGAGGTCGGGGACGGACCGCTGCCGATCCCGACCACCAGCCGCCCTCCCGACTTCAGCATGCGATGCATCTCCTGCGTGGCCGCCGCCGGGTTCGGCAGATGGCGCAGCACGAACAACGACACGACCGCGTCGAATGAAGCGTCCGGGAATTCCAGGGCTTCAGCGTCCATGGCGGAGAACGTCGCCGCCACGTTCAGGCGCTTCGCCTTGTCGCGCGCCTGTTGCAGCATCCCCACCGAGTGGTCGATGCCGACGGCGCGGCCTTGCGGCGTGCGGGCCGCCGCGCGCAACGCCACTAGGCCGCTGCCTGTCCCAACGTCGAGCAAGGCGTCGGCGGCGGACAGCCCAGCCAGGTCGAGCATGCGTTCGGCGAGCGGAGCGGCGAACCGCTCGGTCAGCGCATCGAAGTCGCCAGCATTGGCGTCATAGCTGGCGGCGTCCGACAGCTTGACCCGTTGGCCCTCGTCGTCACCTTCCCGGGCGCCGTCCATTTCTCACCTGCCTGTTTGAACCGGCGTTTGATCGCATGTGAATCAAACGGCAAACCATTAACGAAGACCGCCCCAACCGACCGGAAACCTTGAGGGTCGGGTAACGTGCAGCCGGTATTGGTCAACCCCTGTCCGGCGACATAGGACCCGAACGAAACAAAATGCCCATACGCATCGCCATCGTCGGCCTTGGCCGCGCCGCGCATCGGATCCATCTGCCGGCGGTGGCCAAGCTCGCGGGCGTCGAGGTGGTCGGTGGGCATGACCTGCATCCGCCGGCCCAGGCGCCGTCCTTTCCGCTGTTCGACAGCCCGGCCGAGCTGCTGGCCCAGACGCGCCCCGACATGCTGTTCATCGTCACGCCGCCGGACTCCCATTTCGCCCTGACCAAGCTGGGGCTTGAGGCCGGCTGCCATGTGTTCTGCGAAAAGCCGCTCGCCGAGCGCATCGAGGACGCCGAGGCGCTGGCCGAGCTGGCGCGGGCCGCTGGTCGTCACGTGGTGGTCAACAGCGAATTCCCCTGGATGCCGATCCATTCGGCGGCGAAGCGCCGGATGGCCGAGCCGGGCTTCGGCAAGCTGCAGTTCATCACCCTGCAGCAGACCTTCATCGTCACGCCCGAGACCGAGGAAGGCTGGCGGGGCCTCGATCCCCAGCGCACCTTCAAGGAGTTCGGCACCCACGTGCTCGACCTCGCCCAATATTTCTTCGATGAGGCGCCGATGTCGATCCGCGCGCGCATGCCCAGGCCCGCCGGACCCGCCGCGCCCGACCACCTGAACATTGTCGAGCTGGAGTTCAGCGGCGAGCGCATGGCGTTGATCCTGCTGGATCGGCTGTCGCCCGGCCGCCACCGCTACCTGGACATCCGCCTGGACGGGACGGAGGCGATCATCGAGACCAGCATCGGCGGGCGGCTGCAGGCTGCGGCCGGCCTGAATGCGCGCACCCGCAAGCCGTTCGTCGACGTCGAGGTCGCCATGGGCGGAACCGCGCGCCTCTACCGGGAGGAGCGCATGGAGCGGCTGGCCACGGCGCCGATCGACCTGTTCCCCGACGCCACCGCGCGCCTGCTCACCGACGTTCTGGCCGCAATCGATCGAGGCGAGACGCCGCCGTGTGCGCTGGAGCACTCCACCCGCACCCTGCGCCTGCTGGCCGCGGCCTACGAGTCGGCCGAAGACGGCGGTTCGCCGCGCGCCTTCGCGCCGTGAACCTGTCGCTGTGATCCTGTCCCTGGTGATCGCCGCGCCAGGCCCGGCGGACGCCGCGGCGTTCGTCGACGCGCTCCGCAGCCAAGGCGGCCTCGACCACCCCGAGGTGGAGGCGATCCTGACTCGCAATCCAGACGCGCCTGCGCCGGACGCAAGCGGCCTCCTGCGCGTCGATGCGCCGACGGCGGTGTCGATCTTCGAATTGTGGGGGCAAGGGCTCGCCAGGGCGAAGGGCGACTACGCCGTGTTCCTCGACCTGCGCTGCCCGCCGCGTCCGGGCTGGCTGGTCGCCATGCTGGCGAAGGCGGGCGAGGGTGGGGCGGCCTACTTTGGGCCCGTGGCGTGCGACTGGCCGCCCAGCGACCGCAACTCTCTGGGCTATCTCGTTGAATATGTGCAGTTCGATCCACCGCTGGCGGCAGGCTTGACCGAAGTCCCGGGCGTCAACGTCGCGGTGCGTCGGGCGCTCGCACAGGACAGCGGGGTGAGCCGCGCCGACGGCTTTGTGAAGACCCGCCTCCTGTCGTTGTTGGCTCGAGAAGGCCTGCCGGCTCCGGAACCCGTAGAGGAGGCGGTGGTCGGCTACCGCAAGACTTACGGCGCGGCCGCCTACCGCCGTCACCGCTTCCGGCACGCCCGCTGCTATGCCGCAGAGCGCGCGACGGACGCAGGCGTTATGGCGCGACTGAGCTACCTCGCCGCCACGCCCCTGTTGCCGGTGGTGCGGACCTTGAGGATTGTCGCCCATGCGCAACGCGCCCGACGGGCGTTCGCTCTCCATCTCGTCCAGATCCTCGCCGCCGAGACCGCGTGGGCTGCCGGCGAGTTCATGGGCTATGTGGCGGGCGAGAGCGGAACCCGCGCGCGTCTGGCTTAGCTCAGCGGCTCCAGCATCACCGCACGACCGCTGGCGCCGCTCTCGTATACCGCCTTGGCGACCTCCACCGAACGCAGGCCGTCGACGCCGCTCGCCGCGCGGCCGCTGCCGGCCTCGCCGCGGGTGGCGGCGATGAAGTCGTCGAACTCCTCGTTGAAGGCGGCGATCACCGTGCTCTGCCAGCCCTGAAGCTTCTCGCGCAGCATCGCCTTGGGATAGAACAGCCGCTGCACGCGGCGCGCGCCGCCCGGCTTGTCCATGGTGATCACGGTGGCCTGCATCGGCGCGTAATAGGCCCGCGCCATGCCGTGCGCCCCATAGGCCTCGATGTGGAACTGGTAGCCCTTCCACTCGCTCCAGCTCGCCTGAAGGCTGCCGACCACGCCGTCGGCGTTGCGCAGCAGGGCCAGGGCGTTGTCCTCGGCGGGCAGGTTCCAGACCCTGTGCAGGGCGTGGCCGAACACCTCGGTCACGTCGCCCATCACATAGCGGACCAGGTCCAGCACGTGGATGCCGTTGTCGAACAGCGCGCCGCCGCCCATCACCTGCGGATCATACATCCACGGCGCCTTGAACTCGGCCAGTCCCATGTGGCCGGCGTAGGCGCGCACATGGCTGAGCGTGCCCAGCTCTCCGGAAGCAACCGTGTCGCGCAACAGTTTGAGCGCCTCGAAGTAGCGATGGTTGAAGCCCACGGCGAGCGTGCGTCCGGTGCGCTTCGCCGTCTCGGTCATCGCCCGGCAAGCCTCGACGCTGGCCGCCATCGGCTTTTCGACCAGCACGTGCTTGCCGGCTTCCATCGCGTCGATCGCCAGGCGCTCGTGGAACTGAGGCGGGGTGGCGATCACCACCGCGTCGATATCGGGTGACGTCAGCAGGCTCGCCACATCGGCGTGGAAAGCCGCTTGGGGCGCGGCCTGACGGGCGCGGGCCGGGTCGACGTCGTGCACGGCGACGAGCGTGCAGTTTGCGCTGCGCGTCAGGGCCTGGGCGCGCACCGCGCCGATGCCGCCTGCGCCGATCAGTCCAAATCTCAAGGTCATGCTCCCATAGGGCGGCCCGCTGCGGGGCGGGCGAGGATCTCAAACATCGGACCGACGGCGGCCAGCGCCTGGCTGACGCCCGGCGTTTGGCTTGCCGCGGCATAGAGGCGGGCTGCGGGTCTGGCGAGGCCGCTCGCTCCGGCGATCTGCGCGCGGTTCAGACGCTTGGCGCTCGTCGAGACCACGTCGAGCCCGGCTCCGCGGGCGGCCCGCGCCACGCGCGAGGCGTTCAGCGGCAGGACGTGGCGCAGAGGATCGACGCCGCCCGACCCTTTGCGGGCGCGCGACGCCGCGGACCGCGCATGCGCGGCCCACAGTCCGGTCGACGGATGGGGTCCGATCCAGTGGCTGTTGGCCGCCGACAACCACAGGCGACCTTGCGGCGTGAGCTGGTCGGCGAGGCCCTCCAGGGCCGGGGTCAACGCGCGGACATGCTCGAGCAGGTCGGCGGCCAGCACGGCGTCGAACTGGTGGTCTGCGAAGGGTGCGGCCTCGACCTCGGCGCAGACCAGCAGCGCCTCGACGCCGGACTCTTCCAGCCGCTTGGCGCAGATCACCAGCCACCGCAGCGCCACGTCCAGTCCGACCAGACCGTTCCAGCGGTCGGCCGCCGCGACGAGCGCTCCGCCGGAGCCGCAGCCGGCGTCGAGAAATATCCCTGTAGCCGGTTCCAAAGCGACGAGAGCCGCCTGCGCGCGCGCCGGCGCGTCCAGCAGCGCGCGCACATAGCCCTCCGCCTGGCGGGGGGTGATGTCGTCGGTGATCTCGTAATAGCGGCGCACCAGGCCGGCGAAGTCCGTACCGGCGGCGAAGGCGTGCAGACGTCCAGCCTTCTCGCGTTCCGCTTCCAGCGTCAGGTAGCGGTCGCCGCGCAGGCGGAAGTCGGCGATCCCGAACAGCACCGGATAGCTGCGGCCGCAGGCCGCGCAGTCGTAGGCGTTGGCGGCGCGCCGCACGGGAGACCGGCACGCGGGGCAAACCAAGTCCGGCGTGCCGCCGCTCATTCGATGCGGGCGAGCGCGTCGCCCGGTCCGGCGATGTAGCCAACCATCTCGCCGAACGCCCACACCACCACCAGCATGGCGAGGGCGGGCAGGGCGCGGCCGAATTCCTTGTTCAGGCCTTTGGCGGAGGCGGCCTTGGTCATCCGCCACAGGAGCAGCGGCGGCAGGGCGACGGAAGCCGCGGTGGCGACCAGCCGCTTGGCCACGTCGCCGCGCCCGAAACGGATGCCGGCGAAGTAGCGCGAGTAGACGAAGCGCTGGGCGGTGAACAGCGACACCGAGAACTTCTTGCAGTGGAACATCTTAATCGCGTTGCGCGACACGAACCGCCCGCCCGCCGCCAGCAGCAGGGGGTGCACGGTGGTCTCCCAGAACCCCTCGACCAGCCGCGCGCGCGGCACGGCGTCCAGGGCGCTGCGGCGATAGGCGACGTTCATGCCGGGCAGGATCTGCGTCTCACCCTCGGCAACCGGCGGCGAGAAGAAGCTGTATTCGCAAAGGAAAGTCGCCCAATCGAAGCCGGTCTCATAGACTCCGTTTTCGACGCAGCCGCCTACCGCCACCACGTCGGAGCGGCCCTCGAAGGCGGCGAGGATCTGGCCGATCCAGCCGGGAGCCGGCACGCAATGATCCTCCGTCACCGCGACGATCGCGGCGGTTGAAGCCTCCAGCGCGATGGTGCGCATCTCGGGCAACGCCATGCCGGGGTCGCAGGGGATGATCTTCACCTGCGGATAGCGGCGCGCGATCTCTGCGCTCATCGCTCCGCCAAGCCGGTCAGCCAGCACGACTTCGCAGATACGCTCACCCTGCTGCTCGTCGAGTGAAGCGAGGGTCTCCAGAATCCGGTCGCCATCCTCAGTGCTGACACGGCCGATGACGACGGACAGCTCCGCTTCTGAA
Source organism: Phenylobacterium sp. (assembly GCF_030697305.1). Classification (GTDB taxonomy): domain Bacteria; phylum Pseudomonadota; class Alphaproteobacteria; order Caulobacterales; family Caulobacteraceae; genus Phenylobacterium. The sequence continues at coordinate 27,449 of NZ_JAUYQL010000033.1, forward strand.
TTTTCGATCATCTCAACCTACTCAGGACGCGGCGGCTCGGTTGGAAGCACACGCGCCTGTGTGTTCCTATGCGGGTTGCTCGAAGCCGCGCGACGCTCAGCGCCGCCGTCGGACCCTGTCACGGAAATCCTAATCCACCGCCAACAACGGAGATGATCCAGGCCTTCAGGCCCTCGGCACGGAAGAACGGTGCGATGACAAGGAAAATAGGCCGGAGCGGAGGATAGAGGCGGATGATATTGTACAACCTCGCAAATCCGGCTTTCAGCGGCGAGAAGCGCGCGATCTCTTCTGGCGGGGTCTCAGGAATCGCCAGGCGGAACTGCATGGTCGTGCTGCGTCGCAACAAACGCCTTAGGCCGAAACTGCTCAACAAACGGGTGTTGGTATATGTGAGTCCGCTGCGCCAGCGGACGAAGGGCGCTTGCCAAGGGCGCGGCAACAGTCCCACGCCCCAAACCCCAACATGGGGTTCGGCGGTAAGGCTGAAGCGGTTCGGCGTCGAGATGATGGCAGCTCCGCCGGGCGCGGTCACCCGGTCGATCTCTGCGGCCAAACCGGGCATGTCGTTGACGTGCTCGATCACGTCGAGGGATACGACGGTCGTCACCGCACCGTCACGCAAAGGCAACGCTTCGCCGGCCGCGGCCGCGAACGTCGACGTGCCGCCGTGGGCGCGCACCATGCGCTGGGCGATGATCAGCCAGGTCATCGACACGTCGACGCCCAGTCCTTGATGACCCCTGTGTACCGCGGCGCACAACAGAGCGCCCGGGCCGCATCCCACGTCGAGAAACGGCTGGCCCGCCTTGAGCTTTGGTTCCAGCCACTCTTGAACGTCTCGGTCGAGACGCTTGGGCGCATCCAGCACCTGTTGCGTTCGCAGCGAAACGCGCTCGGAATTCCACTCGGCGCGCCTGGAGAACACCTCGTGCAGCAACTCCGCCGCAGATGCGTCTTTGCGCGCCGCCAGGGAGCGTGCGAGCTGCAGGTCGTCTTCGAAGTCGATCCAGGAGGGGACCTCGACCCTCAGGTCGGGAATGCCCTCAATGCAACCGTACTCACGCCCGCAGTTTTCGCACGTCACCGCCTCGTCGTGCGACGCGAGCGAGCCATGGCACCTGGGACAGCACCATATCATGCACGCACGGTGCGCCCGATCCGGACCTCTAACCAGCACCAGACGAAGGCCACGGTACTGTAGAGGTAGTAGAGCTGGTGGAACAGCAGCGCCGATACCGCGAACGGCGCGCCGCGCACTTCGCGGAAGGTGCTGAACAGCTTCCAGTTGGCGGCTAGCACCATCGCGAAAGCGGCGAGCGGCGTCCACAAGGGCACGAGGCCGCCCAGGGTCGCCAGCACCAGCATAAGGGCCAGGCCCGCCAGGCCGGCGCGTAGGCGCTCGATCATGCCGACATTGAGGTCGTCGGTGACTTCGGAGCGGTTGAGCATCAACCGAGCCCAGGGCATGGCGCGACGCAGGATGTCGACCCGCACCAGCTCCGGCACCGACCAGTACTTCAGGTGCGTGCTCAGCAGCGCCGGATCCAGGCGGATCTTGCCACCGGCGTCGCCCATCCGATAGCCGAGCTCGATGTCCTCGATCGAAGGGAACCGGTAGCGCTTCGCGTCGAAGCCGCCGATCTTCTGATAGGTCGTGCGCAGCACCGCGCCGCAGCCTGCCCAGAAGGTCGAGGCGTCGCGCTTGCCGATCTGGTGGTGATGATGGTGCAGCAGGTTCTTGTACTGCGAGCCGAAGTTCGGCGCGTCTGGGCGGTCGTCGTAGGAGCCGAACACCGCCACGACGTCAGTCTCGTTCAGCGCTGCGCGGATGCGCGCCGGACTGCCGTCGCGCGCCACGACGTCGGAGTCGACGAACCACAGGATGTCACCCACGGCCTGGGCGGCGGCGACGTTGCGGGCCCCGGCCGGTCCCAACCGGCCGCCGGACGAGATCACCCGCGCGCCCAGTTCGGCGGCCACGGCGGCGGAGCCATCGGTGGCGCCGTCGTCGACGACGATGACTTCGAGGATTTCGCCGCGCCGCAGCATCTTCACCAGCGGCGGCAGGGTGCGCAGCAGGAAGTGGGCGGCGTTGAAGACAGGCATGATGACGCTGATGGTCGCCTCGGCCCCAATCGGAGCATCGAGATGGGCGACGGTTTCGGGCAACTCCCGTTGCATCAACATGGTTGGGTAACTCTAGCCTTTCCTCGGTCGCCTCAACAGCGCGTCGACGTAGCCGTGGAACTCCCCAGCGCCCCAGCCCAAGGTAAACCAGAGGAGCCAGGGCAAAGTTCGGAGACCGTCGCGCCCAATTTGGGACTTCGATCGCATCCGTCGCAGGATGCGGGCCAACAGCACCGCCGGGACCGCCAGACCCAGCACAGGAAACAGCATTCTTTTGACCGGGGAAGCGATGCTCGCGCGGTCGAATCCGTAAGCTCGCCCGTGCGCAAATCTTTGGCGCACAAAGTCTGCAGGACGTTCGCAACCGCGGTAGACGACAGCGATGCGCGGATCGAGCCGCAGCCGTTCGCCGGCCGCGCGGAAGCGCCGATGGAACGACGGCTCCCAGAACCCTTCGGCCAGCAGATCGGGGTGATCGAGGATGTCGGCGCGCCGATAGACAGCGTTGTCCGCGGCGATTTCCTCCACGTCGCCAGCCGCTTGCGGGGGTGAGACGTCCATATACCTTAAGGCGTAAATCGCCCGGTGGACGGGTGAGCAGGCAGGGTCCAGGTCGATCGTCCCGCCGACGCCCGCATAGGTTTCCAGGTCCGCGGAGAGCAGGGCTGTGACCCAGTCGGAAGCCGGAATCGCATGCGCTGTGGTCATCGCCACGGCCTTGCCGCACGCTGCCTCAACGCCGTCCCGCCATAGGTGGGGTATGAGTGCGGCGCGATCTGCAGTGACGACCTGCCAAGGCGCATCTGCCGGGGTCAGAATGGGCGCCGGGGCGCCTGCAACGACGAATATCACTTCCACGTTATCGCTCGCGACGGGACCCAGGAGCGCCACGATCGCGGGCAGGTTGGCGTCCGCATCCTTAACCGCCACGATGATGCTGAGCGTCGGCGCGAGCGCTGGGGCCGAGCTCACCCGCGACCGCGCAGGCGTCGCATCAGCCTTCGCACCTCCAGATAGGCCCGCGCCGCCGGCCCAGCGAGATCGCCGGTCAGTTCTGTGTGACGCAGGTAGTGGCTGTCGAGGCGTGGTATCGCATCGGCTCGCGCATTCTCGTCCACATAGCGCAGCTCGGTGGTGACGCAGGCCTTGTAGCGACGTCCGGCGAGCTTGCGGATCCGCGCATCATGGTAGCCGTACGGATAGGCGAAGAAGCGGGGCGCACGGCCAAGCCGCGCCGAGATGGTCAGGTCGGCGTCCTCCATCTCGGCCTCCACCTGGCCGTCGCTGAGCTTGCGGAGGTCAGGGTGGGTGGCGGTGTGCGCCTCGATCATCACGCCGGCGGCCGGGAGCGCCTCGATCTGCGGCCAGGACATCATCTGATACAGCGGCGCGGACGCGGGCTGGCCGGGCCAGCGGTTGTCGCCGCCCGCCGTCGCTGTGGTTAGGAACAGGTGCGCGGGCGCGTCGAAGTCCTTCAGCACCGGCGCCGCGTTCTGGGCGAGCGAGGTCATGCCGTCATCGAACGTCAGGGCGACGCCTCGCGCGCCAGGCTGCAGCAATTCGTCCAGGCCCAGGATCGGGATGTCGTTCGCGCGCAACGCCGCCACCAGGCGCCTGAACAACTGCGGCGGGAACGACAGCGGCGGCGGCCCGTCGTCGATCGCATGGAAGGTGATCACTGCGCGCATCAAGTGGTCCGTATCGCAGCTTCGGCCTTCGATGCGCGGATCGCTTCGATCATGCGGAGATAACCTTCCAGGTGGCGCTCACGGGTATAGCGTTTCATGTAGGCGCCACGCGCCGCTTCGCCCATCGACTGGGCAAGATCGGGATCGGCGATCAGCGCGCGCGCCTGAGCGATCAAGTCCGTCTCATTCTGGTACAGTCGACCGCACTGTCCGTCTGCGACCAGCTCCTCGGCGCCGCCCGCGCCGGACCGCACCAGGGCAGGAGTGGAGAAAGCCGCAGCCTCGATCACCGCGAGGCCGAAGGTCTCCGGGGCCAGCGAAGGGAACACCAGCGCCGTCGCCCCTGCGTACAGCGCGCCGAGCTCCGCCTGCGGCAGACCTCCGGTGAAGCGGACGCGCTCGCCGCCGTAACGCGTCTCCAGCGCCTCGTGGGCGTCGCCGGCGCCGACGACCACCAGGTCCAGATCGCCGGCCTGCGCGAATGCGCGCACCGCGGCCTCAACGCCTTTCGAGGCGGTCACCCGGCCGACGAACAGGAAGTAGGGCCGGGCCGGCGTCGACGCGGTGAGGCGCTCGTCGGGCTCCAGCGCTGAGAACAACGGCAGCACTTCAATCGGTGCGACGACCCCGCCCTCGCGGTGCCGCCGCGCGGTGTATTCGCTGGGCGAGATCAGCCGGTCCACATGCTGCAGCATCAGGTCGCGCAGCGGCGTGTATCGCCAGAGCTGCGGCGGTATGCCCGAGCGGATCGAGCAACTGATGCAGGTCCGGCGGTCGCAGGCGTGACTGCGGTTCTTCCAGAAGATGTGCGTCGCGCAGAGCAACCAGTGCTCATGCAGCGTGTAGAGCGTCACCGGCGCACGGCTCAGCGCCAGTACGCCCGGCCCGCCAACCAGCGAGATGTTGTGAAAGTGGACGACGTCGAAATCGCGGTCGAGCAGGCGCCGCAGTTCGCCGCTCTTCAGGCCCGGCATGCCGGTCTGCTGGGTGACCAGCGGCGACAGCGCCCCCAGCGGGTGATGCAGGGTGTGAACCACCACCCCCGCGTCGTCGGTCTCCGGGGTCGGGCTCGCGCCGTGCGCGCCCAGCGCGTAGGCGTCACGGCAGTGGATCACCTCCACCTCGTGCCCGAGCGCGGCCAGCGCGCGCGCAAGTCCGCGCACATAGGTTGCGTCGCCGCCGAAGGCGTAGGGCGGATAGAAGGTGGTGACCATGGCGAAGCGCATCAGCGCCGCGCCCCGATGCTTTCCAGCAGTTCGATCAGGCCCTGTGCGCTGCGCGGCCAGCTCAGTTCGGCCGCGCGGGGAAGGGCTGCGGCGCGCAAACCGCCCATCAACGCTTCGTCCGACACACAGCGCACGATCACACGCGCCATGTCGGCGACGTCGAGCGGATCGAAGAACAAGCCCGCGCCGGCCACCACTTCCTGCACGGCGCCGCCGGCCGTTGCGATCACCGGCGTCCCGCAGGCGATCGCTTCCGCCGCCGGTAAGCCGAACCCCTCGGACAGCGCCGGCATGGCGACCATCAGCGCGTCCGAATAAAGCGCCGGCAGGTCTTCGTCGGGAACATAGCCGGTGAACCGCACGCGGGCCGCCAGGCGCGGATCGGAGTCCACCAGCGCCAGCAGCGCCTCGTAGTTGGAGTGGAACCCGTCGCCCTTGGGGTCGCCGGCCAGGACCAGGTGCAGGTCGGCTGCTGCGGGATCGTCGAGCGCCACGGCGTAGGCTTCGACAAGCCTCAGCAGGTTCTTGTGCGGCGCGAGTCCGCCCACGTAGAGCAGCAGCCGAGCGTCAGCATCGAGCCCCAGGCGTTCGCGCATCGTGCGCCTCGCCGGCAAATCAGCGACGGGTTGGAAACGGGGATCGGCAGCCTCAAGAAACACCGCGATCCGCGACTTGGCGATGCCCATGTGGGTGGCGATCTCTTCACGCGCAGCCTGCGAAACTGTGGTGATGCGCCGCGCTGTGGTCTTGGCCAGCCACACCTTCGCGCCCCACATCGTCCGGCCGCGCCAGGAGGGGAACACCAGCGAGGAGAAGTGCTCGGCGATCGCGTCGTGAAAGGTAACCACGGTGGGCGTGCGCGGCCCCGCCGGATACCAGGAATAGACCGCCGGATAGTACATCACGTCCAGCCGCTCGGCCGCGACCGCTCGGCGGAAGGCCAGCAGGTCGCCGACGCTGCGCGAACCGTCGGCGACGGCGGCTTCGGTGACGGTGCGGCGGGTGTCGACGCGCACGATCTTGACGCCAGGACGCAGCATTTCCGGTTCGGGCGGGCGATCGACGAACAGGACGAATTCGTGGCCGCGCGGTGCATCCAGCATCGCCCCCAGCAACAGCCGCGTGAAGCGGCCGAAGCCGCGCCGGTTCCACCAGGTGGTCGCGTCAACGCCGATCCGCATGCTCAGACCCACCGCCCGCGACTGGAGCCCGGGTCGCCTGCGGCCTTGCCCAGCACCTCTCCGACGCCCCAGGCGAGGTGCATCCCCGCCGCCCAGGCGAGGGTCGCCGGCGAGGCGCGCAAAGCGGGGGGCGCGACGGCCAGCGTGCGTGCGCTCAACACGGCGGGGGCGAGCGTGGCGAGGCAGGCGTGGATCAGGCGTTGGGCGAGGCCCAGCCCCGCCGTCTGTCCAGCCCCATAGATGCGGCCGTGGTGGAAGCGGGTCGAGAGCGCGGCGCCGTCCGCATGCGCGGCGCGGTACTCCACCCCCATCGCCGGCTCCATGACCAGCCGCCCAGCGGCGCACGGGGTCGCGAAGAGCGCGTTGTCGACCAGGTCGGCGTCGCTCCAGCCGGCGGTGTCGATCGCCGAAAGATCGAGGGCGAAGTTCGCGCCGGGCAGGACGCCGACGCTGCGGCGCTCGGCGACCTCGCCGAAGCGGCCGTACTCGCACAGCCCCAGCGCGCGCAGCTGCGGCGGCAAGTCCATTGAGATGGCGATCGGGCCGCCTGCTGCGACCACGCCGTCCTCGCTCAGCGCGCTCAAGCAGGCCTGCGCCCAGCTCGCCCTGGGTCCGCAGGTGTCCTCGACCATGGCGACGAAGCGCGTTTGGGCCGCCCGCAGCCCGATCAGTCGGCGGGCCGGCACAGCCATGTCCGCTGCCGCTATGAACTGGGCAGGGGCGCAACTGGCATCCCGCGCCGCGTCACCAACGACGATCACCTTCACGCCTTGCGCCTGGAAGTCGCCGACACAGCGGGTCAGCGTCGCGCCGCCCACCAGCGGTACGATGACGACGGTCAGGTCCATGCTCACGGTGTGGATCCTGTAAGGATCGTCTCTCGCGCCGCGGCGCCGTCGACCATGGTGTCTAGGCTGATCGGCTGGGCGGTCGGATCGGACGTGCTTACCGCCGCATAGAAGGCGCGCGTCAGGTCGCGCAAGCCGACGTAGGCTCCCTCGCGACGTGCCGCACGACCGAGCAGGTTCGCCGACGCCGCAGCCAAGGTCCGACCAGCGGTGGTGAAGGGCCCGGTGATCTTGGCGACGCGCGACACCTGGCCATCCAGCTCGACTGAAAATCCGTGGAAGCCGTCGATAGCGATGGTCCCGCCCCGCGTCTGGAGTTGCAGCGCGAACCGCGTCGGCCGGGCGTCCAGGCTGATGAAGATGCTGATCAACACACCTTGCGCGTCAGCGGTAGCCAGCAATTCGCCGGGGGTCGCGCGAACGGTGCGCCAATCCAGCGCGTCGAGCGCCACGTTGGGCATTACGCGCTGCATAATGGAGAGGGGATGGGGCAGGATCTCGCCCAGCACTTCGGTCTGTCGCGCCACCGGGCCGCCTTCGGCTCCCGCGGAGCATATGTCCAGGTCGATACGCCTCAGGGCGCCCAGCGCCGGCAAACGCCGGATCGCGCGGCTGAGGGCCGGCTGGAAGGCGTATTGGTGAACCGGGCAAATCTGCACGCCAGCGGCGAGCGCGGCCTGCGCCAGCTGTTTGGCCTCGTCGCGGGTCTCGACCACCGGCTTCTCAATCAGTGCATGTACGCCCGCGCCGATCAGCTCGAGCGCGATGGGCAGGTGTGTCGTCGCGGGCGTGCAGACGTGGGCAGCCACGATGCCGCCCGCCGACAACATGGCCTGAGTGGTGGGATAGGTGAGCGCGCCGGGAGCGTTTCTGGCCAGGGCCGTGGCGGCCGCACCGTCCGGATCGACGACCGCGACGATCCTGGCGCCCAGGCTGCGCGCCGTCGCCAAGTGCCAGCGGCCCATCAGGCCTGCCCCGATGATAGCGACATCAAGCATTTCAGGCGCGCAGGCCAGGCCCGAGCCGCGGGCAGGCGGGTCGGCTCGACATCGGCTCGAGGGTCATCGGGTCCATTCCGCGCGAGCACGGCCGGCGGCGCAAGGCCCCGGCGCAGCTGTCAGGCTGCAACGAGCATGCCATGATCGAAGTTCGTGCGCCCGGCCG
>NZ_JAUYQL010000080.1 GCF_030697305.1 Phenylobacterium sp.
AAATCCTTCTGGTGCGCGAAACGCGACAACCGTATCCTTCGTCATGTGGCATATCCTTTTCTCTGCGAGAACTGCGGCGCGTCAACAACGCCTTGATATGCCACCCAATCCCCCCGTCACCAACTTTCAGCTATAGCTCCCAGGAAGCGATCCTGACTGGCGAACCGATCCCGGTGGAAAAGAATTCAGCGGTGGTGCCTGCAGAGACAGCCCTCGGCGAACGTCAGTCCATGCTTTGGTCGGGCACGCTGATAACCCAAGGTACCGCGCGCGGTCTGGTGGTGGCAACCGGCGCCGGAACCGAGATCGGGCGCATCGGCGGGCTGATGGCAAGCGTCGAACAACTGACCACGCCGCTCGTTGCCCAGATGGACCACTTCGCGCGATGGCTGTCTTTCCTGATCCTACTTGCGTCGGGCCTGCTGCTGGTCTGGGGCTATTTCGTCGGCCACCACGATTTCTCCGAGATGTTCATCGCCGTCGTGGCCGTGGCCGTGGCGGCGATCCCTGAGGGCCTGCCAGCTGTAATGACGATCACGCTGGCAATCGGCGTTCAAGCCATGGCGCGGCGCCATGCCATTGTGCGCCGTCTCCCCGCGATCGAGGCTATCGGCTCGGTTTCGGTCATTTGCACCGACAAAACCGGCACGCTGACCCGCAACGAAATGGTCGTCACCGCTGTGGAGGCACCCGAAGGAGCGTTTTCAGTATCGGGTGACGGTTATCTTCCGGAAGGCGCAATTGCACCGGCAGGCGACCTGACCCGCATCGCCCGGGCGGCGGCCCTGTGCAACGACGCGGTGCTGCACGACCGTGCCGGACATTGGACAGTCGAGGGCGATCCGATGGAAGGCGCACTCCTCGCTTTCGCGGCCAAGGTTGAGGGTGATTTCACGGCAGCGCGTCTGGACGCCATCCCATTCGACAGTCGCCACCGTTTCATGGCGGTGCTGACCGACGGGACTCAGGGCCGTGCAATCCATGTCAAGGGCGCTCCCGAGCGGGTCCTCCGCATGTGCGACGGCATCGACCAGCACCATTGGCATGAAAGGGCCGATGCCATGGCGCGGCGCGGACTACGTGTGCTGGCGCTGGCTGAACGGCCGAAATCGGACGAGCGGATCGACCCCACCTCGCTAGAAACAGGGCTTACTTTCCTCGGCCTCGTCGGCCTGATCGATCCACCTCGGCCGGAGGCGGTTGCCGCAGTCGCTGAATGTCGTGCGGCGGGCATTCGTGTGAAGATGATCACCGGCGATCATGCGGGCACGGCGGCTGCGATTGCCGCCCAGATCGGACTGGCCAACCCTGACCGGGTTCTGACGGGCACCGATCTCGACAAGTTTGACGACGCGCAACTGGCGCTCGAGGTCACGGGCACCGATGTCTTTGCTCGCACCAGCCCAGAGCACAAGCTGCGGCTGGTAACCGCCCTGCAGGCCAACGGCTTGTCGGTCGCGATGACCGGTGATGGGGTGAACGACGCCCCGGCGCTCAGGCGCGCCGATGCGGGCATCGCTATGGGCATGAAGGGGTCCGAGGTCGCCAAGGAAGCAGCCGACCTCGTACTCGCCGACGACAACTTCGCCTCCATCGCCGCTGCGGTGCGCGAAGGGCGCACGGTCTATGACAACCTGAGAAAAGTGATCAGCTGGACCCTTCCCAACAACGCGGGTGAGTCGATGGTTGTGGTGCTGGCGCTCCTTGTGGGTGCAGCATTGCCGGTGACTGCAGTGCAGATCCTCTGGATCAACCTGATCACCGGCACCACGCTTGCCCTGGCCCTGGCCTTTGAGCCGACCGAGGCCGGCACCATGGCCCGCCCGCCGCGCCCACGCGACGCACCAATTCTGTCCGGCGAGCTTGTCTGGCACGTCTTGTTTGTGGCGATCCTGTTTCTGGCGGCGGTCTTTGGTGTCTTCAGCTATGCGACCGACAAGGGCTATCCGTTGGCTTTGGCGCAGACACTGGCAATGAACATGCTGGTGGTGCTGGAGATTTTCCACCTTTTCTTCATCCGCAACATTTACAGCACCTCGCTCAATTGGGAGGCGGCACGCGGCACCAAGGTGGTCTGGATGGTGGTCATCGCCATCACCGCCGCGCAATTTGCAGTCACCTATCTGCCGCCTTTGCAGGCCGTTCTGGGCACCCAGCCCGTGCCGTTGATGGACGGCATTCTGATCGTCGCCATCGGTGCCGCTTTCTTCGCTTTCGTTGAGATCGAGAAGCACATCAGGCTCGGGCTGCAAGGAGGAGGCCATAGAAGTCGAATGAAGAGAGACTGATCAGTCGGCTGCCAACTACTTCAATGGCTTTCAACACCGACCGATTGCGCCAGGTCTGGAGGCGCGTCTGTCGAACCCTTGGTATTCCGACGAGTTCTCTGTTAGAGGCTGCGAAAACTTTGAAAGGGGCCAACTGTGAGCACCGCACCAGCCATACCTCCAGTCCTAAAAATCGCAGCTGGAAGTATTCTGGTAGGCATCGTTGTCCTTGGTCTGAAAGTTCTGGCCTGGTGGATGACCGGCTCCATCGCCCTGCTGTCGGATGCGCTCGAAAGCACTGTCAATGTGGTGACCGCCATTGCGGCCTTGATAGCGATTCGCGTTGCCGCCGTTCCGGCGGACGCCCACCATCCCTATGGCCACCACAAGGCCGAGCTCTTCAGCGCGGTACTCGAAGGCGTTATGATCATCATCGCGGCCCTGCTAATCATGCGCGAGGCCTATCACGGTTTAATGGCCCCACGCGTGCTGGACGCCCCGCTCCAAGGGCTGTTGGTGAACGGCGCCGCAAGTGCGATCAACGCCCTTTGGTGCTGGCTGCTGCTTTCACAAGGTCGCAAGCGCCGGTCACCAGCTTTGACTGCAGACGGCCACCATCTGCTTTCGGATGTGATTTCCTCGATCGGGGTGACCTTCGGCGTGTTATTGGCCATCGAGACCGGCTGGGCCATCCTTGACCCTGCCCTTGCCGGTCTGGTCGCGATCAACATCCTGTGGTCCGGCTGGAAGGTGATGCGCAGTTCGATGAGTGGCCTTTTGGACGAGGCGGTCCCCGATGATGTTCTGGCAAAGGTGCGAGAGACCATCGCGCTCGAGGCCACAGGCGCCGTCGAAGCCCATGATCTACGCACCCGCCATGCCGGACAGGCGACGTTCATCGAGTTTCATCTTGTGGTCCCGGGCGAACAAACAGTCGCGGCGGCCCATGAAACTTGCGACCGGATCGAAGCAGCGCTCAAGGCAGTGGTGAAGGATTGCGTGGTGACCATCCACGTAGAACCAGAGTACAAAGCAAAACACTCTGGCATCGTGGTTCTATGAGAGCTATGACCGAAAGTTGGTGACGGTTTGATCAGGCGGCTTTGAATTCGTGCTTGATGCCGTCGCGGAATTCAACCCCCTGGATGATTTCGGGCAGGCGGTTCTGACCATCGAGTTTGCGCCATTTCTTCCTGGCCGA
>NZ_JAUYQL010000023.1 GCF_030697305.1 Phenylobacterium sp.
CCGGTGTGAAGGACGATCCCTGGACCCTGACCACGCCAAGCGGCGGGTCGCAGTTCCAGGCCTGGCGAGACGAAGCTCTCGATCCCCCCGCGCTGGTCGTCCAGGTCGGCAAGACCCAGTTGCGGTACGCCATCAGCGCCATCGATGACCTGCACGCCATGCTGCGTGACCACGGCGATTGGATGCTGCTTGGCGGCGCCGACGAGCAGAAGCCCGCCCCGGCCGACAGCGTCGAGGCCTGGGGCCGGGCGCCCGACAACCCGTACGGCGGCTGGTATGGCCTCAAGAAGGGCCTACGCGGCCGGTTTGGCGTCTATGTGCCGCCCGTGCTCGAGGCGTTGGGCCTCGTGGAGCTAGACCGATCGCCGCGTAACGGCAAGGTGCGGGCCGCTCAGTAGTCGCGCCGCCAGCGCACCGCGAGCTTGGCGTCCTTCTGTCCGGCCAGCTTCGACAGGATCGATAGGCTGCGCCCCACCCGCCATTCGACCTGCGCCGACGGCCCTTCGCGGCCGCCGCCGGTGATCTCCAGATAGACGTTGTCCGTCAGATACTTGCCGCCGGACACTGTGACGCCGGAAGCGTCGCCGCCGCCTAACGCCAGGCGGTCGAGCCCGGCGAACCCACGCAGCTCTCCGATCAGGTCGAAGCCGCCCCCGCCCGCCAAGGCCGATAGGGCCGAGGCGAGCTGGGCCGCCTCCAGTGGCGAGAGCTGCGACGCCGAGCGGCCGAACAGCACCTGGGACAGCACCTCGTCATTGGGCAGCACCGGCGAAGAGGTCAGCGTGATCTCCGGCTTCGCCGCGGTGCCGCGGATCCGCACCGCCGCGGTCAGCGCCGGATCGTCTCGTGTGGCGGTCAGGTCCAGGCGGATCTCCTGAGCGCGCGTGGACAGATAGACGACGCTCTGGGTGTCGAAGGTGAAGCGCTTGCCGGCGAAATCGTAGTCGCCGCGCACGATCCGCGCCGTCCCGCTCAGCACCGGCCGCGCCGTTGATCCCGCTACGCGGGCGTCCAACGAAAGCTCAAGGTCGAGGCCCCGGCCGCGTAGGAACACCCGCCGCGGCGCCTGCAGGGTGACGTCCAGAACCCACCCGTTCCCGCCACGCTTCGTCTGAGCCGGCAGGCCGCGATCCAGGGTGTCCGGCACATTGCGCTCCACCACCTCCATGGACACCACGCCGGACGGCGTCGGGGGGTCGGCGGCGACGTCGGCGCGGTCGATGGCCAGCGCGCCTGACAGCCGCACCTGACCGCTGGCCGCCCGGTCGATGGTCACCGGCCCAGTCGCCGAGGCTGTCGCCTGCTCATTGTCGATCAGCCTGAAACCCTTGAGATCGAGGCGAAAACTGCTGGCCCCTTCGCGGGTCAGGTTGATCCGCCCCTTGCCGGACAGCGTGCCGCCGTGACCATCGGCGCCGCTGGCCTGGGTCACGTCGATCGCCGTGTTGGCGAACTGGGCGCGGACCACCACGTCGCGCAACAACAGCCCCGTCGCGCCGTCCTCGAAGCGCCCTGCGTCCACCGCCGCCTGCCCCACGGCGCGCGGATCGGCAAGCGTGCCGGCCAGCGTCCCCTCGGTCCGCACGTGACCCGAGAGGCTGCGCTCGCCGCCGATGAGCAGATCCCACAGCGGGCGGATCTCGCCTTCCGCGAAGAACCGACCGCTCATCGGCCGGGTGCGTGCGACGGCGATGCGGACCGGCGCCGCGGTGGCGACCACCGGCACGGTCACCGCACCATTGGCCTTAAGGCCCTCGCTGTTGGTCGCGTCGAGGTCGAGCGTCAGGCTGTCTCCGGCCAATCGCGCCCGAAGCGCACCGTCCAGCCCCGACGCTGCATTGGCGCCGCGACCGCGCGCGCCGTCCAGCTTCGCCGACATAACGCCGTCGAGGCGCGCGCCGCGCCCGTTCAGGGTCATGTCGGCGTCGAAGCGGCCAGTGAGGTCCTCGTTGAGCATCTCCAGGCCGAGCTTGGCGACCTGGGCGCGGATCTCGGCGCCCCCGCCGGATAGGCGCGCGTCGACATTGACCCTGCCCCCATCAGCGGCGGCCAGCCTCAACCGCGCGCTGCGCTCGGGACCGCCGAAGCGCAGCACCGCCGGCTCGACGGTGCGCACCGCTCGCGTCCCGGCTTTCCCCGCACCGGAGAACGCCAACTCATAACCGGGTTTGGCTTCGGCCAAGGTCCCACCGCCATCGAGATTCCATGCCCCGCCGTTCATCCTGCCCTCGGCCTTCAACCGGTAGGGCAGCCTTGCCATCGGTCCCTCGGCGTTCAATGAGCCGTTGCGGATGGTCAGGTTCGAACCGCGCAGCGCCGCACCATCGGCGGTGAGCGCCAGATTGGCCTGCGCGCCGCCCCGGCCGTCGACGATCCTCACCCGGCCAGCGATGGATCCAGCGGTCAGGAACGCGCCAGGCCCTGCCTCCACCGTCAGATCGGCGGTGGATGGCGTGCGACGGCGCAGCGTCAGCGCGCCCGAGGCCTTCACCCCGCCGGCGTCGACGGCTAGGTTGGTGAGATCGACACCGCCGTGCGGGAACCGGAAATCCGAGCGCGCCCGCGCCGGACCGTATTCGGACTCCGCCGCGATCGTCACCAGCCCGGCCGCGCCGTCGGTCCTTCGCTGGAAGTTGAGCGTCACCCGCGCGGCCTTCAGCGGCAGTCGCGGCACGTCGATCACGTCGAAGTCGGCGATCAGGTCCGCGCGCGGCTGGGCCAACGAGCCGCCAATGGCGCCGGTCCCCTTGGCGCGCCCGGTGATCTCCACCGGGCCGGCGCGGAACGGGCCGTCGGCGGTCCAGTCGAGCTTGAACTTCAGCGCCCCGTCGCTGCCGAGCACGCCGGCGGTCTCTGCCTTGAGCGACGCGCCGGCCAGCTTGGCCTGGGCCACCGACACCTGCCTGCCCGCGATGTTGGCGCGCGCCTCGAGGCGCGGCGCGGGGCCTAGCAGCCGATCGGCCTCAGGATACCCGGTGGCGAACCGCTGGCCCTTAGCGTCGAGGCTGACGGTCCACGGCTTCCCCGCCCCGCCCTGGACCGCCGACCAGTCGGCGTCCAGCCCGCCGGAGGCGCCGGCGCGCGCGGCGGCGAGATTCGAGATCAGGACGCGCCCCTTGAAGTTCAGGCCGCCGAGCAGGCTGCGCCCGCCGCTGGCCTCGACCTTCAGGCCCGAGCCGGCGACGTCCAGACGGCGCAGCGACAGCCGCCCGTCGCCCAGGCGCTGGGCATCCAGCGCCAGGGTCGGACGCGCGCCCAGCAGCGCCGCTGCAAGGCCTCGTCCGGCGCCGCCGGCGCCCGTCAGCTTCGCCTCGACGCCCAGGTCGCCGTTGCGGCGGGAAAGGTTCAGCGGGCCGGAAACCCGCGACAGGACGTATCCGCCCAGGCCGATGTGATCCACCGACCCTTCGCCGGCGAAGCGCAGGTCCTTGGCGTCTCCGGTGAGCACGCCCGCGAGCCGCCCCGCTCCCGTGGCCGGTCCGCCGGTGATCTTCGACAGAGCGCGGGCGTCGGCCGTGAGCGTGAGACCCTTCGGGCCTGCGCGTTTCGCCTTGAAGTCGGCGAAGCCTTTCGCCGTCGCGTTGAGGTTCGCGGACCCCAGCCGCACGTCCACGGCGTACAGCCCGTCCGGCGCACGACGCGATCCGAAGGCGAAGCGCGCCTGCGGTCCGAACCGGGCGACCAAGGGCGCGGTGAGACGCGACGAGGCCAGCTCGATCCGCCCGCCGGCCTGTCCGCCATACGGTCGCCATGCGCCCTTAGCCGACAGGGGTCGCTGCTGGCCAGAGTCGGCGATCGCGGTGAACTTGCCGGAACCCGCCTGGCCGTCCGCGCGAACCGCCAGGCTGAAAGGCTGGTCCGCCGGCAGCCCGAGTGCGCCGGCCAGGGCGCCGCCGCTGGCTTCTTCCGCCAACGCCTCCACCAGCATCGGCCGGTTCTTACCGAGGTCGAAGCGGACCCGCAGGTGATCGCCGGCGTGCAGCAGGCTTTTCGCCGCTACCCGGCCGGACTGCCGGCCTCCGCTGCCGCGCGCCACGTCCAGCGCGCCGGTTACGTCATAGAGCCCGCGCCGATAGCTGAACGCCGGAGCCAGTTCGACTCGCGCCCCCAGCCGCGCGATGTGGAACGACACCGGCAAGCCGCCGGCCTTGCCCTTGGGCGTCAGCGTCGGGCGGCGCAGCAGCCGCAGGCTCTCGGCGTCGATGGAGTCGGCGTGGAAGCTGCGACGAAGCAGGTCGCCGTAGCGCCAGGTGACGTGGAGCTTGCTGGCCTCCAGCCAGACTCCCTTCTCGTCGGCGATGGTCAGCCGGCGCACGGTGAAATCGCGCCACACGTCGCCGTCCAGGCCCTCGATGCGCAGCTTTCCGAAACGTCCGATCTTCAAGCCCTCGAGCCGGGCCTCCAGTAACAACCGCCCCTGCGACGAGACCACGCCGTAGCGGGCGGCCACGAAGGCGCCGCCGATCAGCAGGAACAGCACCGCACACACCGCCACGATGATCTTGGGCAAGGTCGCGCGCCTGCGCGGCGGCGGCGTGTTTTCAGCCGGGGTGGCGTCAGGCGCGCTCAAAAGCTCTGCCCGATGCTGATGTAGATCTGGAAGGGCGCATCACCCTGGCGTTTCTCCAGCGGCACGGCGATGTCGGCGCGGATCGGTCCGAAGCCCAGGTCGTAGCGAACGCCGAAACCTGCGCCGACGCTGAGGTCCTTGCCGCTGGGATAGGGATCGCTGCCCACTGCGCCCGCATCGACGAACGCCACCACGCCCCAGCGGCGCGTCAGGTTGTGGCGCACCTCGAACGAGGTCTCCAACAGCGAGACGCCGCCCTGCGGCGTGTTGTCCGAGAGCCTCGGGCCCACCGCCTGGTAGCCATAGCCGCGCACCGACCCGCCGCCGCCGGCGAAGAACCGCCGCGACGCCGGAATCTCGGGGATCGAGCCGCCGACCATCGCACCGGCCCGAACCCGTGCCGCGACGACCGTCCGCGCCGCTTCGCCCAACGGAAGATAGACCGACGCCAGGGCCACCGTTTCCAGATACGGCAAGGTCGTCTCGCCGGTCAGCAGCGTGGGCTCCAGCCGCATGCCGACCCGCCAGCCGCGGCGCGGGTTCAGAGGATCGTCGGAGCGATCCAGAGACAGGTCGGCAAGTCCGGCGATCGCAAACAGGTCGCGCCCGAGCGGCGTCAGCGTGCCAGGCCGCCGTTCGTCGGTGCGGCTGAAGTCCAGCGAGCCGCCGACAGTCAGATAGGATGTCTTGCCGTAGCGCCGCTGCAGGTCGGCGCGGACGCCGACGCCCTTCTCGTCGTAGGCGTCGGTGCGGGTGCTGTAGGCCGCGGCGCCCAGCTTCAGCGTCTGCGCCGGCCTGCGCCAGTGCGGCAGGGCGACCTCGGCGGCCAGCCGGCTGTCGATGTTGGACAGCCGTCCGCTCAGAGACTGCGTGTCGGCGCGGCCCAGGACATTGTACCGCGTCCAGCGCGCATCCAGCCCGACGCCTTCGCTGGTGGAGTAGCTGGCCCCGGCTTCGAGCGTGCGGCGCTTGCGGTCGGCGAGGCTGACGATGATCGGGCGTAGCCCGTCTGTCGTGGTGTTCTGCTTCGGGGCCAGCCCTACGGTCACCGACTCGTAGACCCCGGTGTCGAGCAGCCGCCGCTCGAGCTCGGCGACATCCTCCGGATCGTAGACCTTTCCGGCGCGCCACGGCGCGAGGCGTCGCAGCCAGTCGGGGTCGGTGCGGCCGCGCGCGCCCGTGAGGTCCAGGCCGCCCAACCGCACCAGTTCGCCGGCGACAATCCGGTAGGTCGGCCGCACGGTGTGATCGGCATGGTCGACGATGACTTCGCGGGGCGCGGCGGCGACGTCGGCGTAGCCCTGCTTCTGCACCGTGGCCACCACCCGACCTTCGGCGGCGACCACGTCGGCCGCGCGGCCAGGCGCGCCGTCTCTCAGGCCCATGGCCGCCTCGCCCAAGGCGCGCACCGGGGCGCTGGGCTCGGGCGCGGTCCAGTCGACCTTCGGATCGGCGATCACGAAGCGTCCGCCGGGCGTCACCTTGACCACCGGCGTCGGCGCATCGCCCTCGCCGACGTCCGGGATCACCTCGTAGCCGTAGTAGCCCTCAGATCGCAGGACAGCGACGGCGTCCTCAGATGCTTCCCGCGCGCGTCGCCGCGCCTCGAACCGGTTGAGCAGAGGACGGTCGGTCTCGCCGATGGCCTTGACGATCGCGGTGCGCAGCGATGAGTCCATCTCGCCGTCGACCCGTGCACGCGGATCGGCCGCACGCGCCGGCGCAGCCCCGCTGAAGCACAGGACCGCGCATGCGGCCGCGGCGAAGACGATGCGTCCCACGCGTGTTTCCCTGCCGCCCCCGACGTCGGGGTGTAACGGCGGTCGCGCAGCATGTCACCACGCCGCGCGACGCTCGCGAAAAGCGCCCATTCGCTCAAGCCGCTTTCCATGCGGTGCGAACTTTGCCCAAATGTCGGGCAGTCGGGGCGCCTGCGAGCAAGTCGCTGCGAATGGCGTGCCTTAGACGGCCGCGTTCGCCCGCAGGATGCGCCGATGGACATGAGAGACGAGGCTGGCGTGGCGTTGAGCGTAGGACCGGAACAAGTCGCCGGAGAGGCCCGCATCATGGAGCCGGCGGTCGCGCCCTACGACGAAATGATCACGCCAGGTCAAGATGTACGCCCGCACTACGCGGCGCTGGCCAACCGGCTGTCGACACTGGGCGCCCAGGAGCTTTCCGAACGCCAGCGCACGTTGGAGCGGTTCTTTCTCCTGCAAGGCATCACCTTCACCGTCTATGGCGGCGAAAGCTCCACCGAGCGGATCATCCCCACCGACCTGCTGCCGCGAATCATCCCGTCCGACGAATGGACCAAGATCGAGCGCGGGCTGACCCAGCGCCTGCGCGCGCTGAACATGTTCCTGGCCGACATCTACGGCGACCAGCAGATCCTGATGGACGGCGTCGTCCCGCGCGAGCTGGTGCTGCAGGCCCCGTCGTACCGGCGCGAGATGCAGCACCTGTTCGTGCCGCACCAGGCTTTCGCAAATGTCTGCGGCAGCGACCTCATCCGCCAGCCGGACGGCTCCTTCGCCGTGCTGGAGGACAATCTGCGGGTGCCTTCGGGCGTCTCCTACATGCTCGCCAACCGCGAGGCGTCGAAGCGGGTGTTCCCGGGTACGTTCCGTGGCGCCGGCGTGCGCTCCATCGACCGCTATCCCGACCTGCTGCTGGCGACCCTGAAGAGCATGGCGGCCGATTGGCGGCCCGACCCGCAGGTCGTGGTGCTGACGCCGGGGGTCTACAACTCCGCCTATTTCGAGCACGCCTACCTGGCCCGCCTGATGGGCGCGCCGCTGGTCGAGGGGCGCGACCTGGTGGTGCACGACAACCGCGTCTACATGCGCACCACCACGGGCCTTCGCCGTGTCGACGTAATCTACCGCCGGGTCGACGACGACTTCATCGACCCCCTCACGTTCCGTCGTGACTCAGGACTGGGCGCGGCGGGGCTGTTCAACGCCTACCGCGCCGGCGCGGTGGTGATCTGCAATGCGCCTGGCACCGGGGTCGCCGACGACAAGGCGGTCTACGCCTATGTGCCGGAGATCATCCGCTACTACCTGGGCGAGGACGCCATCCTGCCGAACATCGAGACCTTCCTCTGCCGCGACCCGTCGCAGCTCAGCTACGTGCTGGCCAATCTCGACAAGCTGGTGGTCAAGGCGGTCGGCGCGTCCGGCGGCTACGGCATGCTGGTCGGCCCCCACTCCACCCAGGCCCAGCGCGAGGAGTTCGCCGACGCGCTGAAAGCCGATCCCGCCAACTACATCGCCCAGCCGACGATCCAGCTCTCGACCGCGCCGTGCCTGGTCGACCAGACGATCGAGCCGCGGCACGTGGACCTGCGCCCGTTCATCCTGTGCGGCGACAAGATAACCGTCACGCCCGGCGCGCTCACCCGCGTCGCCCTGCGCAAGGGCTCGCTGGTGGTGAATTCCAGCCAGGGCGGGGGCTCCAAAGATACCTGGGTGCTCGACGACGCCGGAGAGCTGCGCCCATGATGCTCGCCCGTGTCGCCGACAGTCTCTACTGGATCGGCCGCTATATCGAACGCGCCGAGCACATGGCGCGGCTTTCCGACGTCATGCTCAACGCCACGCTCGACCGCACGGAAGCGGCCTACGAGGTGGCGCAGATCGCCATCGCCGCGGTGGGCGAACCCGACCCGTCCAAGGCGGCCAACCCCTATCAGGCCGCACTCGCCCTAGCGCTGGACCGCGAGGACGCCGGCTCGATCACTTCATCGCTAGCCAAGGCGCGCGAAAACGCCCGCCAGGTGCGCGATCAGATCACCACCGAGACGTGGGAGCGGTTGAACCTGCTGTACCTGCGCCTGACCGGCCCCAACGCCGACAAGGCGTTCGCCGACGGCTCGTCGACCTTCCTGCACGAAGCGATCGCCGACCTGCATCTGTTCAAGGGGGCGGCCGACGCCACCATGAGCCATGGCGAGGGCTGGCGCTTCCTGCTGCTGGGCGTCTATCTCGAACGCGCCCAGCTGATCGGACGGCTGCTGGAGGTCTGCTTCGGCGATGCGCGCCGCGGGCCGATCACCGACCACTTCGCCCTGACCAGCCTGCTGCGCATGAGCTGCGCGCTGGAGCCCTATCTGCGGGTCTACACCGCCGACATCCAGCCGCGTTTCATCCAGGAATTCCTGCTGCTCGACGAGGAATTCCCGCGCTCAATCCGTTTCTGCACGTCGCGGATCGAAGAGCATCTCTCCAGCCTGACCCGGCACATGGATGTTCCCGGTCAGGTGGGGCCCGAGCGCCTCGCAGGGCGGCTGAAGGCGCGGCTGCAATACGCCGACATGGATGAGCTCGAGGCCAGCGGGGTCAGCGCCTTCCTGTCCAGCATCCTGGACGAGTGCGCGGCGATCCATCGCGGACTCTACGAGACCTTCGTAGCCTATCCCCTCGAGCTGCGACTGCCTGCCTAAAGACCCCCGCCTAAGGACCCAAGCCTTGCTCCTCGAGATCCGCCACGTCACCCAGTACCACTACGACGACGACGTCCGGGAAAGCGTCATGGAGCTGTGGATGCAGCCCCAGAAGGGCTCGCATCAGCGGCTGGTGAGCTTCGAGCTCGACCTCGACCCGCCGGCCCAGCTGTTCTCCTACGCCGACCCGTTCGGCAACGCCGTCTACCACTTCGACGTTCCCCAGCCGCACGACCGCCTGACCATCCAGGCCCGGTCGGCGATCGAGACCCAGCCGCCGCCTGCGCTGCCCGAGGCGCTCGACATGGGCGAGTGGGATCGGTTGCGCGGTGAATTCGTCCGCGGCGAGAACTTCGACTTCCTGTATCCGCACGGATTCGCCGTGCCGACGCCGGCGCTGGAGGCGTTTATCGACGAGCACCAGCTAGACCGGTTGAAAGCCCGCGATCCGCTCACTGCGGTCCGGGCCCTGTCGCAGGTTATCTACCAGGCCTTCGCCTACGATCCGGACGCCACCGACGCCGACAGTTCAATCGATGTCGCCCTGGCGGCCCGCGGCGGCGTCTGCCAGGACTTCGCCCACATCATGATCGCCATCTGCCGGTCGTGGGGAATCCCGGCGCGCTACGTTTCCGGCTACCTGTTCACCGACCGCAGCGGCGGTGACCGCTCCGATCCCGACGCCACCCACGCCTGGGTCGAGGTGTTCCTGCCGAGTGTGCGCTGGGTGGGCCTGGATCCGACCAACAACATCGCCACAGGCGAGCGCCACGTGGCCTGCGCCATCGGCCGCGACTACGCCGACGTGCCGCCCTCGCGCGGGGTCTACAAGGGCGAGGCTGACAGCCAGCTGGCGGTGGGCGTGTCGGTGCGCCGGGCCCGAGCCGCGGTCACCGAGCCGGAATTCATGCGGGCGGCCCAGACCACGGCGTCACGCGATGGCCGACGTCGGGGTCCGATCGGCGGCCTCTCCTACGACCAGCAACAGCAACAACAACAGTAGTCGCTCAGCGGTCGCCGAGCTGCAGGCTCGCCACACGAACGATGCTGCTGGGCGGCGTGGGGATCACCTTGGCGAGGCCCTCGCCATGTTGGTCCGCATCGTCATAGGCCAATTGCAGCGTCACTTCGCTGTCCCCGCGGACGAGCAGCACGTCGGCGGCGTCCGTGCGCAGATGTGACCGCTGCAAGGCGTGATCGACGGCCGCGCGCGCCAGTCGTTGGGCGCTGGCCTCGTCGGCCGCCAGGGCTGCGGCTTCCAAACCGTCCCGTGCGGCGCGTTGCAGCGCTCCGCCCATCCGTGCGTGTTCGATCCACAGGTTCAGGCCCGCGCCTAGCAAGAGCATGGCTGGCGCGAGGAACGCGAGCTCGACCCACGGCACGCGCCGAGCCGCCTTTTCAATGAGTGAATTCATGGAGAGCGCGCCAGTCATGCGCGACCTATCGCCGCGCCGAGTGAATCGCACGTTAAAGTCGAGCTTGTCAGTCTTACGCGGGAAAGACGTAAGCCTTACTGGGCGCCAATCGCAGCTTGGCGCCGGGCGCGAGGCCCTGCGCATTCTCCCGCGCGAAGTGGGCCTCGAACGGCAGTCCCGCCAGTGTCAAACCCTCAATGTGCACGACCGGCCCCTGGGCGGTGACCCGGTGGGCCACCACGTCGAAGCCGTCGCCATCCGCGGCGGGCACGAGGTCGTGCGGGCGCACGAAGGCGGTCGCTGAACCATTGGCGACGCCCGGCGCGGCCAGCGTGAGGCCTCCCCCCGTGAAGCGCTCGGCCTGAACGTCGCCTTCGAAACGGTTGGCGGCGCCGACGAAGCCGCAGACGAACGGACCGCTGGGCGCGTCATAGACTTCGGTCGGCGTCCCCACCTGCTCGATGCGTCCGAGGTTCAGGATCGCCACGCGGTCGGCCAGCTCAAGCGCCTCCTCCTGGTCGTGGGTGACGAAGATGGTGGTGACGCCGGTGGCGTCGTGGATGCGACGCAGCTCCTTGCGCAGCGACTTGCGCACCGTGGCGTCTAGCGCCCCGAATGGCTCGTCGAGCAGCAGCACGCGCGGATTCACCGCCAGGGCCCGGGCCAGCGCGACGCGCTGACGCTGGCCGCCGGAAAGCTGATTGGGGAAGCGCTTGCCCAGGCCGTCCAGCTCCACGAGCTTGAGCAGCTCGTCGACGCGCTTCAGGATCTCTTCCTTGGACGGGCGCTGGGCGCGCTTTCGCACGTCGAGACCGAAGGCGACGTTGCGCGCCACGGTCATGTGGCGAAACAGGGCGTACTGCTGGAACACGAAGCCGACCCGACGGTCGGCGGCGCCGGCCAGGGTCATGTCCTGATCGTCGAACAGGATCTGGCCCTTCTCGGGGAATTCGAGGCCGGCGATCAGTCGCAGCAGCGTCGTCTTGCCCGAGCCCGAAGGACCCAGCAAAGCCAGCAGCTCGCCCTCGGCGATCTCCAGGGTGACCCCGTTGAGCGCAGGGTAGCGGTCGAAGGTCTTTTCGATGTCGCGGGCGGTGATGGTCATGAGGGGTGCGGGCTACCGGTCAATGGCCAACCCGGCCGTGCGGCTGGGCGACTTCTAGCAGGGTCTTCAGCGTCAGGGTCACCACCGCCAGGCCGCACAGCACGCCGGCCACGGCGAAGGCGCCGACGAAATTGTACTCGTTGTAGAGGATCTCCACGTGCAGCGGCATGGTGTTGGTCATGCCGCGGATGTGGCCGGACACCACCGACACTGCGCCGAACTCGCCCATGGCGCGGGCGTTGCACAGCAACATCCCGTAGAGCAGCGCCCAGCGGATGTTGGGGGCCGTCACACTCCAGAACGTGCGTAGGCCCGACGCGCCCAGCGAAACCGCCGCCTCCTCCTCGTCGACGCCCTGTTCCTGCATCAGCGGGATCAGCTCGCGCGCCACGAAGGGGAAGGTCACGAACACCGTCGCCAGCACGATGCCGGGCGTCGCGAAGATGATCTTAATGTCGTGGTCGATCAGCCACTCGCCGAACCAGCCCTGCGCCCCGAACACCAGGACGTAGATCAGCCCCGCGACCACCGGCGACACCGAAAACGGCAGGTCGATCAGGGTGATCAGGAATGGCTTGAAGCGGAACTCGTGTTTGGCGACCGCCCAGGCGGCGCAGATGCCGAAGAACGCGTTGAAGGGCACGGCGATCGCCGCTGTCAGCAGCGTCAGCTTCATCGCCGCCACGGCGTCGGGCTCGCGGATCGCCTCCAGCGCCGGGCCGACGCCACGCCGCAGCGCCTCGACGAACACCGTGACCATGGGCAGGATCAGCACCAGCACCAAAAACGTCGCCACCACCGCCAGGATCAGCGCCTTGATCCAGGCCGGTTCTTCGGTGGCGAGCCTCGCTGTCGCGCGCTTCATGCGAAACGCCTCGCATAGGCCTGGATGGCGTTGATCACGAACAGCATGGCGAATGAAACCAGCAGCATGACGACTGCGATCGCCGCCGCGCCGGCATAGTCGTACTGCTCCAGCTCGATGATGATCAGCAGCGGCGCGATCTCCGACTTGTAGGGCATGTTGCCGGCGATGAAGATCACCGAGCCGTATTCGCCGACGCCGCGGGCGAAGGCCATGGCGAACCCGGTGACCCAGGCGGGCGCCAGCGACGGCATGATGACGCGCAGGATCGTGTCCAGACGGCTGGCGCCCAGACTGGCCGCGGCCTCCTCCACGTCGTGCGAGAGATCGCGCATCACCGGCTCCAGCGTGCGCACCACGAACGGCAGGCCGATGAAGGTGAGCGCGATGATCACGCCGAGCGGCGTGTAGGCGACCTTGACCCCCAGCGGCGCCAACAGGCCCCCGACCCAACCGTTCTCCGCATAGAGGCTTGCCAGCGCGATCCCCGCCACCGCGGTGGGAAGCGCGAACGGCAGGTCGATGATCGCATTGACCGCCGCCTTGCCGGGAAACTGGTAGCGCACCATCGCCCAGGCCGTCGGAAGGCCGAACAGGCCGTTGATCAAGGCCGCCACCAGGGCCGCCCCGAACGAGAGTCGATAGGCCGTGAACGCCCGTTCCGAGAAGGCCGCCGATAGGAAATCCGCGGGCCCCTGCCCCGCCGACCGGAGGATCACCGCCGACAGCGGGATCAGCACGATGCACGACAGGATGGCGAGGGTGACGCCCATGGTCAGGCCGAAGCCCGGGATGGCCGAGCGCCTGCGCCAGGTCCAGCCACGCCGGGGCGCGGCCTGCACGGCCGTGCGCTGAGGCGCGTTCGCCACGATGTTGCGATCAGTCGGGGCGGTCATGGGGAAAGCGGCGCTGGCCCTTTTCGACACGAAAACGCCCGCGCGCCAGGAAAGCGTCAGCCCCCTGTCCGCCAGCTCGCCTCCCGCTAATCCCTAGTTCGTCTATCGACAATAGAGATTTTCTGCGGAGCCCCCCGCGAAAGCTGGATCGGGGTCATCCGCCGAGCGGCGGGAAGGCCTGCATGCGGAAATGGTCGATGCGCCACCCGTCACCGGTGGACCGCAACGCCGCCGCGTTAAGGCGTTTTGGGTTCAATCGACTTGTCCTTCAATGATGCCCGGAGGCGCTCGATGAACGACTCGATGTTCGCCCGTACCGACGCCTCGTTCGCCAACCTCAAGCGCTCCACGCCAATCAGCGCGTCGCCCATGGTAGCGGTGCCCGTCGCCGCCACCGTGTCATCGAACACCACGCCGCCGCTCTTCAGGTCGGTGGCGCTGTAGCGAACCCTTGTCGTCACCGACATGTCGAGCCCGGCAAGAGGACGTTTCAGGTCGATCATACTTGCTGTGATCTCAGAGGTCGCGGCCTGGGCCTCGTCGGCAAGGTAGTTTGCGGCGCGCAGCGAAGCCTCGAGGGCGGCCTTGAAGTCGACGTTGGAGATGTTCGACATCCAGAGGGGATTGGTCTCCGAGCCGCCTTGCGTCGCGGCAACTCGAAATTGCCGGTAACCTAGTTCGCCAGCCGATGCAGGCGCTATCGTCGGGGCGGCGATCATCTGTGTGGAGCGCGCGCCCGACGCGCAGCCTGTAACGCCTAACGAGGCGGCCGCGAGCATCAGGGCCATCCCGGCCTGAAGCATGAATCTGGTCATTGCGTGATCCCCTGTGTTCCAGGCGCTGACGCGCCCGCGGCGGCTTTGTCCACGATGGTCTCTGCGTCCTTCTTCTCGAGGACGATATGGAGTGGATTGGGACTGAGGTCGTTCATCGCCCCGCTCGTCGCGTCGACCCCGACCCCGATGATCCCGCCGAAGATGATGTTCCCAGCCATGCCCGCCCCGCCGGCGCCCGCGATCTGCGTGCGGACATAGGACGAGGCGTTCTTGTAGCCCGCCTTTGAAGCAGTGACTTCGAACGGATCCTTGCGCGGCATCTTGAAGACGCAGGGCGTCGCTGGGCAGCTAAAGCCGCTAGAAGTCCTCACCGTCGCGCCTGGTGGTGTGGATTCCACGACGAACGAGGTCGTGGTCCCGCGGGTGATGGTCGCGCAGGCGCCGAGCGAAAACCCAAGCGCGGTCGCCGCCGCAAAGCGGATAGATAGCTTCACCATAGCCTCCCCACAACCTATGGTGAAGCTTACATCAGGTGACAATGTTGTCGAGAAAATTACTCTCTTTGATTGCGGTTCGGGCCAGCGAAAGCAACCAAAGAGGGTGACGTCATGCCGACTTCAAATGCTTCTCCATCGCATAGTTGTGGATCGCAACGCCGCGCACCGTGAGATCGCGACGCGCGACGATGCGAAACCCTTTGCGCAAGAACATCCGGCGCGCCGCCTCGCTTGCCTCCATATACAGCCGCGAGACGCCGTGCCCGCGCGCCACTCTCTCCAAGGCGTCGTAGAGCTGGGAACCCACGCCCTTCCCTACGACTTCAGGCCGAAGATACGTGTGATCGATGTGACCGTCGGCTTCGAGGTCGATGTAGCCGACAGGCCCATCGGCCTCATCCGTCGCTACAAGGAAGCTCAACCGGCTGGCGGCACGGCGCTCGAACGACAGCGGGTCCGGCGGTGCAGGCGCCCACGCCTCAACCTGCAAACGGCTGTAGTCGCGCAGGCCCGCTTGGCGGACGGAAGCGAAGAACAGGGCGGCCAGCGCGGGCGCATCCGCAGGTCGATAGGGGCGGATCGTGATCACGGAGGGTCCTGCCGGCGCGGCAGACGGCTGCGCATGCGAGCCGTCCTACGCCGAGATTAGCCGGTGGGCGGGGCGATTCGTCCGCCGGAGTTTCAGGCTTTGTGGGCGTCCCAACCCAGCAGCGGCGACATCGCTTCCTGGCCGGGCGCGAGGTCGTGGAGATGGCTCTCGAATTCTCGCTGCTTCTCGAAGGCGCGGATCTTGTCGGCGAGCTTGTCGAACCTTTCGGCCAGTGCAGGAGGCGGCGCCCAGGAGCGGGCCGGGTCATGCGGTCCGGCGTCCAGCGGATGCTCGAACAGGGTCCTCATCTCGCGAAGGACGGCCTCAAGTTCGGAATATGGGTTCATGGCGGCTTCCTACCGGATCAGCCGACGAGGCGCCCTCGCCGGCGCCGCCCGCCCCCCGTTCATCCGCGAGGCGGGGGCAGCCTTAAAATAGGCCTGCGGACATAAACGTTCCAGGGGTGTGGCGACGTAGCCTCAAGGGCTCTCGACCGGTGGGAACTCGCCGCGACTGACCGCGATGCCCAGCTTGAGGCTCTGGGCGATCAGCTCCGAACGCGCGACGAACAGCGCTGCGGCGTCAGCCGGGCAGAGCCGGCGCACCGTCTCGTGGAACAGCTCCAGCCAGCGGGCGAAGTGTTTGGCCTCGATGCCGCCCACCGCCACATGGGCCACCATGGGCGATCCCTCATAACGCGCGGTGCGCAGCAGCACCGACGACCAGAAATCGCACAGCTTGGCCAAGTGCTGGCTCCAGTCGTCGCCCAACACGCGGCCAAAGATCGGCCCGAGGTCCGGATCGATTCGCACTCGGGCGTAGAAGGCGTGGACGACCTCGTGGATCATCGCCTCGGTGACCCCAACGGCGACGCCCGCGCCGACGCGAAGCTTTGGGTTCGCAGGTTGTTCGGAAATCACGCGCACGCCCTCCTGACCGCAGATATGGGGTCGGCGGCGCGGGGGCGCATCGGCCCGCGACGATGTTGGTAGGCCGGGTGGGGGTCGAACCCACGACCACTCGATTAAAAGTCGGGTGCTCTACCACTGAGCTACCGGCCCTCAGCGCGACGCGATGGTTTGCGTCGGGCGAAGCGGCGCGGACCTTACCCAGCAGGCCCCGACGAAACAAGGCCGCGGGAGCGTGCGGGCCGCGGGGCGCGTTTAGCCTGGAGTGATATAGGATCGCTTCCGATGCGCTTCGCGACTCTCGCCCTTCTGCCCGTCCTGGCTCCCATCCTGCTGCTTGGCGCCTGCACGACGACGCGCGCGGACGGCTCGGCGAAGATCCAGACGACGTCGGAAGCCAACCGCGAGAACCTGCAGGGGGCGCTGGCTGCGCCGCTTCGCGACGTCAATGTGCTGCGTACCAAGATCCCCGACGTGCTGCTGCAGGCCGAGGCCGATCCCTATCAGCGCCCGACCGCCGGCGACTGCGAGGAACTGCGCGCCCTGGTCGCTCCGCTGAACGAGGCGCTGGGCGACGACCTGGACCTGTTAGCCATCGAGAACGCCAGCATGATGATCAGGGGGCGGGAGACGGCGCTTGGGGCGATCGCCGGTCTGACCACCGACGTGATCCCGTTCCGCGGCTGGGTCCGTAAGCTGACCGGGGCCGAGCAGCACGACAAGCTTGTGGCGCAGGCGATCATGGCAGGCGCGGTGCGTCGCGCCTACCTGAAGGGTCTGGGCGAGAGCAAGGGATGCGAGCCGCCGGCGACGCCGTCGCACCTGCTCAGCGGCACGCCGCCCGTCGAGCAGGAGCCGAAGCCCCGCTATCCCGTTCGCTGACGCGCGGCGAAGTCGCGGCGGAACACGTCCAGCCGGCCCTCGGCGATGGCCTCACGCAAGGCCTTGGTCAGGATGTGGAAGAAGGCCAGGTTATGCCAGGAGAGCAAAACCTGTCCCAGGATCTCCTGCGACTTCACCAAGTGATGCAGATAAGCCTTTGAATAGTCTGTGCTAGCTGCGCAGCCGCCGTTTGGATCAAGCGGCGTATCGTCTTCCGCGAAGCGTGCATTCTTCAGGTTCACCGAGCCTTCCCAGGTCCAGGCCTGGCCGTGGCGGCCCGAGCGCGTCGGCAGGACGCAGTCGAACATGTCGACGCCGCGGGCCACCGCCTCGACGATGTCGATCGGCTTGCCGACCCCCATCAGGTAGCGCGGACGCTCCGGCGGCAGCATAGCCGGCGCATAGTCCAGCACCTCGCACATGGCGGCATGACCCTCGCCCACCGCCAGGCCGCCGATCGCATAGCCGTCGAAGCCGGTCTCGATCAGCCGCTCCGACGATTCGCGCCGCAGCGCCTCGAACGTCGAGCCCTGCTGGATGCCGAACAGCGCCTGGGCCTCACGCGCCCCGAATGCGGCCTTGCAGCGCTCGCCCCATCGCGCCGACAGCCGCAACGCCTCGCCCGCGCGCGCCTCTTCCGCCGGCCAGGCGACACACTCGTCCAGCTGCATGGAGATGTCCGCGCCCAATAGGTCTGCCTGGATCTCGATGGACCGCTCCGGCGACAGCGTGTGGCGCGAGCCGTCGATATGACTCTGGAAGGTGACGGCATCCTCCCTGACCTTGGCGATCTTCGACAGGCTCATCACCTGGAAGCCGCCCGAGTCCGTGAGGATCGGCCCCTCCCAGCGCATGAACCGGTGCAGGCCGCCCAGCCGCGCCACCCGCTCGGCGGTGGGTCGCAGCATCAGGTGATAGGTGTTGCCCAGGATGATGTCGGCGCCGCTGGAGGCCACCTGATCGACGCTCAGCGCCTTGACCGTGCCGGCCGTGCCCACCGGCATGAAGGCCGGGGTGCGGATCGCGCCGCGCGGGGTCTGCAGCACGCCGGTGCGCGCGGCGCCGTCGACGGCGTCGATGCGGAACGGGAAGGCGCCCATCAGTCGGCCCGCCAGAGCAGGCTCGCGTCGCCGTAGGAATAGAACCGATAGCCATCGGCGATGGCGTGCTCATAGGCCTCGCGCATCCGATCCTGCCCGGCGAAGGCGCAGACCAGCATGAACAGCGTCGACTTCGGCAGATGGAAGTTGGTCATCAGGCCGTCGGCGGCGCGGAACCGATAGCCCGGCGTGATGAAGATCGAGGTCTCGTCGGCGAAGGGCTGCACCTGTCGGTCCTCGCCCGCCGCCGATTCCAGCAGCCGCAGGGACGTGGTGCCGACGCAGACCACCCGCCCGCCCGCCGCTCGCGTGCGATTGACCGCGTCCGCTGTGGCTTGCGACACCTCCCCGTACTCCGGATGCATGCGGTGGAGGGCGATGTCGTCTTCCTTCACCGGCAGGAAGGTGCCCGCCCCGACATGCAGGGTGACAAAGGCGCTTCCCACGCCGCGCTCGGCCAGGCGCTCCAGCAGCCGCGGGGTGAAATGCAGGCCGGCGGTGGGTGCGGCGACCGATCCGTCGGCCTGCGCGTAGACCGTCTGGTAGTCGCTGCGGTCGCGTTCGTCCTCTGGGCGGCGCGCGGCGATGTAGGGCGGCAGCGGCATGGCCCCGCGCTCGGCGATGGCTGCGTCCAGATCGGCGCCCGTCAGATCGAAGGCCAGCGTCACCTCGCCGCCGTCGCCCTTCGCATGGATCGTCGCGTTCAGCGCGCCAATCAGGCAGGCGCGGTCGTTGGTCTCGCCGAAGGACACCCGGTCGCCGGGCTCCAGCCGCTTGCCCGGCTTCATGAACGCGGTCCAGCGCGAGCCGGACAGGCGACGGTGCAGGGTGGCCTCCACCGCCACCACGCTGTCGCCGCGATGCCGCTTGCCTTTCAGCCGCGCCGCGATCACCCGGGTGTCGTTGAGCACCAGCAGATCGCCGGGTGCGAGCAGGCTCGGCAAGTCGTCGACGCGGCGGTCGGCCAGCGCTTCGCCGGGCTGCACCACCAGCAGGCGTGCGGAGTCCCTCGGTTCGGCCGGGCGCAGAGCGATGCGCTCCGCAGGCAGTATGAAATCGAAATCGGCAAGCTGCATGGATCGGGCTCAAGCGCATGCGCGCGGGCGCCCGTCAAGGCCATGCCGTGCTAGAGCGCACGCGTGTCGCTACGCTCCATCCTCCTGACGGTGACCCGCACGATCGGCGTCGCCCTGGCCCTGCCGCTGGGGCTGGTCTGCGCCGGCGCGGCGCTGGCCGCCCAGGGCGGTCGATGGAGCGCCAGCCTCGACGCGCTGGCCCACTTCGCGCCGTTTTGGCTGGCGGGGGCTTTAGGCGTCGCCGCCGCCGGCGTCGTGCTGGCGCGGGGCGTCTTGCGGGGTGTGCTGGTGGTGCTGGGCCTGGTCGGCGCATTGGCCGCCGGATCGCTGATGGCGCCTGAGTATCTGCGCGACGCCGGGCCTCACGCAGACGCCAAGGCGCCGCTTCAGTTGAAGCTGCTGCAGTTCAACGTCTGGTGGTTCAATGCCGATGTCGAGCGGACCGCCGACTGGATCGCCGCCCAGAACGCAGATGTCATAGTGCTGGAGGAAGCGCGCGCCAGCTTTCGTGACGCCATGCTGCGCCGTGGCCGCTACCACGTCAGTTGCGACGGGTGCTCTGTGACGATCCTCACCCGCGCCCAGCCGGTCGCGTGGGGCGGGCTGCCGGGTCCATGGCCGTCGCCAGCGATGACCTATGTCACCTTCGCGACCGCGCAGGGGCCGTTCACGGTGTTCGGCGTCCACCTGTCGTGGCCGACGTCCAACGGCTTGCAGCAGCGCCAGGGCGTCAACCTGGGCAAGGTGCTCAGCACCTACCCGCACAGTTCGCTGATCGTCTCGGGAGACTTCAACTCGACGCCATGGTCTTTCACCCGTCGCCGCATGGATCGCGACCTTGGCCTGATCAGACGCACGCGCGGGGTGTTCAGCTGGCCAGCCAGGGACGTCACCGGCAAGGTGGCGAAAGTCCCCTTCCCGTTCCTGCCGATCGACCATGTCTACGCCGGGCGCGAATGGCGAACGGTGAGCGTCAAGCGCGGCCCGCGCCTGGGATCAGACCACTATCCGGTGATCGTCACCCTGGCGCGCGATCCGGCTACAGGTCGGCGGCGACCTTCGCGCTGACGATCTTGCCCGGCGCGCGCGGCGGCTCGCCCTTGGGCAAGGCGTCGACATTGTCCATGCCCTCGGTCACTTCGCCCCACACCGTGTACTGGTTGTCGAGGAAGCGGGCGTCGTCGAAGCAGATGAAGAACTGGCTGTTGGCCGAATCCGGGTTCGAGGTGCGCGCCATCGAGCAGACGCCGCGAACGTGCGGCTCCTTGGAGAATTCCTGCTTCAGGTCCGGCTTGTCGGAGCCGCCGCTGCCGCGCCCCGTCGGGTCGCCACCCTGGGCCATGAAGCCAGGGATGACCCGGTGGAACACCACGCCGTCGTAGAAGCCCGAACGCGCCAGTTCCTTGATCCGGGCGACGTGCCCGGGCGCCAGATCCGGGCGCAGGCGGATCGACACCGGCCCGGTGTCGAGCGTCAGGATCAGGGTGTTCTCGGGATCGTCGGCCATTACGGGGTAACCTCTGCTGGAATTTCGATGTCGCACGCCGTGAAGTCGGCGCCCTTGGAGTGCCGGACCCAGGCGATCTCGGCCTTGAACCAGGCGCTCGCCGGATCGATGACCCGCACCTTGGGGCGTTCCGCCTCGGGGATGTCGGCCATCACCCGCACGCGGTCCATGCGGTCCTGCGGCTCGGCGACCGGTTCGCCGATCTTGATCGCCCGGACCACGTCCTGGCCGACGATGACGCGGCCCCAGGCGGTATAGCGCTTCTCAAGCGAAGGATAGCCGTCGCGCATCAGGAAGAACTGGCTGTTGGCCGAGTCGGCCTCGGTTCCCCGCGCCATCGCCGCGACGCCCGGGCAATACAGGGCCCAGGCCGAGACCTTGCCGTCGGTGGTCATCGGCGCGAGCATCGAGCTCTGGCTCATCACCGGCAGCGATTTGATGAAGCCGATCTCGGCGACGGTCTGATCGGCGGCCACCACCATCCCGGCTTCTGGGCCTCGGCGGAAGGTGAATTCGGCGGCGAGGTCCGGCTTCAGCGAACCGCCGGAGCCGGTGTTCTCCGGGTCCCCGGTCTGGTCCATGAAGCCGTCCACCACCCGGAAGAAGGTCAGGCGGTTGTAGAAGCCGTCGTGGGCGAGATCACGCACGCGGGTGACGTGATTGGGCGCCACCTGCGGGATCATCTCCACCAGCACGCGGCCCTTGTTGGTGTCGATCACCAGCACGTTGGCGGGATCGGGCGTGCGCCAGTCGGCGGCCGTCGGCGGGGCGGGCTTGGCGGGTGCGGCCGGCGCGGCGGCTGCCGGCGGTTCCGGAGGCGGCGCGCGCTTGGCTTTGCGCGGGGCGGCCTGGGACGGTGCGGCCAGGGCGAGCGCGGCGGCCGCCAGTATCAGGGTACGGATCATGCGATATTGGTAAACGCAGGCCGCGCGCGCCGCCAGTCCAAAGCTCAGCGCGCCGCGGCCGCCTTCGCCGCCAGCCGGTCAGTGACCCGGGTGCTCACGAACTTCGACACATCGCCGCCCAGTTGGGCGATAACCTTGACCAGGCTCGACGAGATCGCCTGGTGTTTGGGATCGGCCATAAGGAACACCGTCTCCACCTCACGGTCGAGCTGCTGGTTCATGGCCGTCATCTGGAATTCGTACTCGAAGTCGGCGGAGGTGCGCAGGCCGCGCACGATGATGTTGGCCCCGACCTCGCGGGCGTAGTGGATCAGCAGGCCCTTGAACGGTTGCACCACGATCTTGTCGCCGGCCCCGATCGCCTCGCACTCCGCGATGATGATCGCCACCCGCTCTTCAAGCGTGAACAGAGGTCCCTTGCCCTCGTTGAGCGCCACTCCGATGACCAGCTTGTCGACCAGCTTCACCGCCCGCCCGATGATATCGGTGTGCCCGTTGGTGAACGGATCGAAAGTGCCCGGATAAAGACCGACGCGGCTCATGCAGCCCATTCCCCTTACTTGCGCCCGCTTCGGCTTTCGCCGCGCGCCGTTCTGTTGGCAAGCCAATTCTTGCACGGCGACAACACATTACGGAAGGACGCTCTTGCCGTAGAGCAGCGATCAGGTCTCGTCGGTCGCCTCGGGCTCGTCGCCCTCCGCCACGTCGTCCTCCGGCTCTTCGCCAGCGTCGGCCAGCCGTTCCACGGACACCACATGCTCGTCCTGGGCGGTGCGGAAGATGGTGACGCCCTGGGTGTTGCGTCCGGCGATCCGCACCTGGCTGACAGGCGTGCGGATCAACTGTCCGGCGTCGGTGACCAGCAGAAGCTGATCGCCATCGTCGACCGGGAACGAGGCCACCAGCCGCCCCCCGCGCTTGGTCAGGTCGTGGGCGATGAGCCCCTGCCCGCCGCGGCCCGTCCGCCGGTAGTCGTAGGCCGATGTGCGCTTGCCGAAGCCTTCGGTGGACACCGTGAGGATGAACTCCTCGGCCGCGCCCAGCTCGGCGATCCGCTCGACGCTGAGCGAGGTCATGCCTTCGCCTTCGGCCTCTTCCTCATCGGGAACCACGGCCTCTTCCGGCTCGCCGCTCTGGGCGGCCAGCATGGCCTTCTCGTGCCGCAGATAGGCGATGCGTTCGGCGGGCGTAGCGTCGACGCCGCGCAGGATGGCCATCGAGATCACCGAGTCTCCCTCGGCCAGGCGCACGCCGCGCACGCCGGTGGACTCGCGGCCGGCGAACACCCGAACCTCGTCGACTGCAAAGCGGATGCAGCGACCGAGCGCGGTGGTCAGCAGCACGTCGTTGGCGGTGGTGCAGACGCCCACCCCCATGATCGCGTCGCCCTCATCGAGCTTCATGGCAATCTTGCCATTGCGGTTGATCTGCACGAAATCCGACAGTTTGTTGCGCCGCACACCGCCCGAGCGGGTGGAGAACATCACGTCGAACTGGTCCCAGGTCGCCTCGTCCTCGGGCAGTGGCATGATGGAGGTGATGGTTTCGCCGGGTTCGATGGGCAGCAGGTTGATGAACGCCTTGCCGCGTGAGGTCGGCGTGCCGACCGGCAGGCGCCACACCTTGAGCTTGTAGACCTTGCCCCCGGACGAGAAGAACAACACCGGCGTGTGGGTGTTGGCCGAGAACACCCGGGTGACGGCGTCCTCTTCCTTCGTCGACATGCCCGAACGGCCTTTGCCGCCGCGATGCTGGGTCCGATAGGTGGCCAGCGACGTGCGCTTGACGTAGCCCGAGTGGGTCACGGTGATCACCATGTCCTCGCGGGTGATCAGGTCCTCGTCCTCGACGTCGGCGTCGCCTTCGACGATCTCTGTCCGCCGCGGCACGGCGAAGGCGGCGCGGACCTCGGTCAGCTCCTCGCGCACCACCGCCATGATCCGGTCGCGCGACGACAACATCTCCAGGTGACCGCTGATCGTATCGGCCAGCGCACGCGCCTCGCCGAAGATCTCGTCGCGGCCAAGGCCCGTGAGCCGCGACAGCGTCAGCGCCAGAATGGCGCGGGCCTGTTCTTCCGTCAGGCGCACGCGGTCGCCGCCGACAAGTTGGGTCCGCGGATCGGCGATCAGCGCGATCAGGGGCATCATGTCGCCCGCCGGCCAGTCGCGGGCGACCAGGCGCTCGCGCGCCTCGGTCGGATCCTTCGACGATCGGATGATGTGGATCACATCGTCGATGTTGGCGACGGCGATGGCCAGACCGACCAACACGTGGCCGCGGTCGCGCGCCTTGTTGAGCTCGAACTTGATGCGCCGCACGACGACTTCCTCGCGGAAGTCGACGAAGGCCTTGAGCATCGTGTGCAGGCCCATCTGCTCGGGCCGGCCACGGTTCAACGCCAGCATGTTGACCCCGAACGAGGTCTGCAGGGGCGTGAAGCGATAGAGCTGGTTCAGCAGCACCTCGGCCGAGGCGTCGCGCTTCAGCTCGACGACCACACGCATGCCGTCGCGGTCGCTTTCGTCACGCAGGTCGGAAATCCCGTCGATGCGCTTCTCGCGCACGAGTTCGGCGATCCGCTCGACGAGGGCGGCCTTGTTCACCTGATAGGGAATCGCCGTGATGATGATCGCTTCGCGATCCTTGCGGATCTCTTCGATGGCGGCCTTGCCGCGCATGATCACCGAGCCCCGGCCGCCCATCAGCGCCGCCCGGGCGCCGGTGCGCCCGATGATTTCGCCGCCGGTCGGGAAATCCGGTCCCGGCACGATATCCAGCAGGTCTTCCTGGCTGATCTCGGGATTGTCGATCAGGGCCAGACAGGCGTCGACGATCTCGCCCAGGTTATGCGGCGGGATGTTGGTGGCCATGCCGACGGCGATGCCGCCCGCGCCGTTGACCAGCAGGTTGGGGATCCGCGACGGCAGGACCGTCGGCTCGCTCTCCGAGCCGTCGTAGTTCTCCTTGAAGTCGACGGTGTCCTTGTCGAGGTCGGCCAGGATCGACATCGAGGCCTTGGTCAGGCGGCACTCGGTGTAGCGCATCGCGGCCGGCGGATCGTTGTCGACCGAGCCGAAGTTCCCCTGGCCGTCGATCAGCAACAGACCCATGGAGAACGGCTGGGCCAGCCGCACGAGGGTGTCGTAGATCGCGGTGTCGCCGTGCGGATGGTATTTGCCCATCACGTCGCCGACCACGCGGGCCGACTTCACATAGGAGCGATCCGGCGTGTGCCCCTGCTCGTTCATCGAGAACAGGATGCGCCGGTGCACCGGTTTCAGCCCGTCACGGACGTCCGGCAGCGCGCGGCTGACGATGACGCTCATGGCGTAATCGAGGTAGGAGCGCTTGAGCTCGTCCTCTATGGCGATAGGAGCGATGTCCCCGCGCCGGCCGTCGTCCGGAGGGGTCGTGGTTTCGTCGGTCAAGGGAGGGGTTCAGCCGTCAGAATCGGACACAGGAACTTGTTGGTTCTGTTAACATTGAGACCCCAGCGCGGCAACGTCCAGCGGCCGCTCAAGCCCAGGAAAACGCCTCATGAGACTGATCGCCCTCAGCATCGCCGCCATTCTCGCGGCGGGCGCCGCCGTTGCGGCCGATTCGCCGACCGCCGTGACCGTGGATGTGAAGAACGCCGCCGGTGACAGCCTGGGCCAGGCGACGATCACCCAGGCTCCGAACGGCGTCCTGGCGCGCTTCCAGCTCAAGGGGCTGACGCCAGGCTGGCACGGGCTGCATTTCCACGAGAAGGGCGACTGCTCGAAGGCCGACTTCACCAGCGCCGGCAGCCATGTCCACGACAAGGCGACGATCGTCCACGGCCTGCTGAACCCTGACGCCAACGATTCCGGCGACCTGCCGAACCTGTACGCCGGCGCCGACGGGACCGCGACCGCCGAGGTCTTTTCCCCGTACGTGACGTTGTCCAACTCGACGGGGCGGCCGAAGCTCGCCGACGCTGACGGCTCGGCCATCGTGGTCCACGCGTCTCCCGACGACTATCGCACCCAGCCGATCGGCGGCGCCGGCGCGCGCATCGCATGCGGTGTGATCGCCCCCGGCGCCTGATGTCGCTGATCCTAGGGGAGCCGGCGCCGTGGTTCACCGCGGCGACGCCTTCGAACCCGGAGTTCGCCCTCGACACAGCGGGCGGCCGCTTCGTGCTGCTGTGTTTCCTGCCCCCGGCGCCTGAGGCGCGCGGTCCGGCCATGCGTGCGGTTGCCGCCCGCCAGGCGCTGTTCGACGACGCGCGCGCTTGCGTCTTCTTCGTCGTGCCGCAGGCCCATCAGCCCGGCGCCCGCGACCTGCGCGGGCTTCGCTGGTTCCTCGACGAAGACGGCGCGGTCGGCCGGCTCTATGGCGGGCTGGAGGCGGACGGTTCCGCACGGCCCCGGTGGGTGCTGCTCGATCCATCGATGCGGGTGCTCTCGATCGCGCCGATCGATCGAGCGGAAGCCGTCATCGACCAGGTCGCCGCCCTCCCCGCGCCCGGCGATCACGCTGGCGTCGCCCTGCACGCGCCCGCCCTGGTCGTCCCGAGGGTGTTAGAGCCCGAACTCTGCGCCCAGTTGATCGCCCTGCATGAAGCCGACGGCGGCGCATTCACCGGCGTCATGCGCGACATCGACGGCCGTACGGTCGCGGTCATGGACGAAGCCAAGAGCCGGCGCGACATCTGGATCCACGACGAGGCCTGGCAGGTAACGCTGCACGGCGCACTCGAGAGCCGCCTCTTCCCGATGCTCCAGCGCGCATTCCAGTTCGAGGCCGCGGGGATCGAGCGCTATCTGGTCAGCCGCTACGCCGCCGAGGAAGGCGGCGTCTTCCGCGCCCATCGGGACAACACGACCAGGGGTACCGCGCATCGGCGGTTCGCCTGCACCATCAACCTCAATGACGACTACGAAGGCGGCGACCTGCGCTTTCCTGAATTCGGCCCCGGGCTCCACCGTGCGCCGGTGGGCGGGGCTGTAGTTTTCTCCTGCTCGCTGCTGCACGAGGTGACGCCGCTGACGCACGGCCGACGCTATGCGTTCCTGCCGTTCTTCTATGATGCTGCGGGCGCAGGCGTGCTGGCCGACTATCGCGCCACCCTGACCGAAGGGGATGCGAGCCAAGACCAAGCCTGATCTGGCGCAAGCGGCGCGCCATTGGCTAAAATGCCCGCCGGTTCGGGCAAATGGGGGCGGGACAGATGGGTCTGGGTTTCGGAGAGGCTGCGCCCTACTTCGCCGGCGACACGGCCGCCAATCCGCGCTTCCAGTTCTCCTCCGTCGCCGGGCGTTTTGTGCTGCTGGGCTTCGCGCCGCCGAATGGGGCGCCGGTTGCATTGGATATGTTCCAGCGACGTCGGGCGCGTTTCGACGATATCAACCTTGTCTGCTTCATCGTCGCCGGCGACCAGGCGACGATCGCCCAGGCCGTAGACGAAACGCCGGGCCTAAGATGGTTCCGCGATCCGTCCGGCGCGATCGCCGAGGCCTATGGCGAGGCGCCTGACTCGGGCCGCTGGCTGTTGCTGGACCCGACATTGCGGGTGATAGCCGCCCTGCCGTGGGGCTCCGCCGACGCTCTGCTGGAGCAGATCGACGCCCTGCCGGCGCCCGACCTGCACTCCGGAGCCGATATCCACGCACCCGTGCTGATCGTACCCCGCATCTTCGAGCCAGACATCTGCCAGCGCCTGATCGCCCACTACGACGCCGTGGGCGGCGCACGATCCGGCGTGATGCGCAACATCGACGGCAAGACCGTCGGGGTGATCGACAACTTCAAGAGCCGCCGCGACGCCGACGTCACCGACGAGGCGTTTCGCCAGCAACTGCGGATCCGACTGGCGCGACGGCTGGTTCCGGAGATCAAAAAGGCGTTCCAGTTCGATGTCACCCGCATGGAGCGCTACATCGTCGCCTGCTACGACGCCGGCGAAGGCGGCTATTTCCGTCCACACCGCGACAACACCACCCCCGGCACCGCGCATCGCCGCTTCGCGGTGACTATCAACCTGAACGCTGGTGATTATGACGGCGGCGATCTGCGCTTCCCCGAGTTCGGATCGCGGGCTTATCGCGCGCCGACCGGCGGGGCTGTGGTGTTCTCCTGTTCGCTGTTGCATGAGGCGCTGCCCGTCACGCGCGGGCGCCGTTACGCTTTCCTGCCGTTCCTCTACGACGAGGCGGGCGCGCAGATCCGTATCGCCAATCAGGCCACGATCGTGAACGAGGCGCAGCCCGCCGAGGTGGACGGCTGAGGCGCGCTCGCGTCTACCTTCCGCCGGGATTGGCTGCTATCGGGGCGCAATGAAAAGACCTCTCGTCGCCGGCCTTCTGGGCCTGTCGATCGCCGCCGGCCCCCTGAGCGCCAGCGCCGCCGAACTCATCCAGCCGGGCTATTGGGAATCCACCAACCGGATGCTGTCGCCCATTCCCGCCAAGAGCGTGGAGCGGCGATGCATCACGCCGGCCGACGTCGCCAAGTTCCTGATGGGCCCCAGCAACCGCCACTACGCCTGCACCTACCCGACCCGCAGCTTCGAAGGCGGCAAGATCCTGCTCAAAGGGAGCTGCGTCAGCAAGAAGGGCCGGCGCGTCCAGGTCGAAGGTCAGGGGAGTTACTCCCAGACCAGCTTCAGTCTCACCGCGCAGGTGGCGACCGAGTTCTCCGGCATCCCGATCGCCGGCAAGGTGCGCACCGAAGCCAAGCGCATCGGCGACGCCTGCCCGGCGCCCGCCGCGAGCTGACCGCCCTATTCGGCCGCCGCCGCGCGCTGCTGCAACTCGGCCAACAACTCATCGGTGTGCTCGCCTAACTTCGGCGCACGGCGCTTCGCGTTGGCCGGACTGCGCTCGAACGTCGCCGGATGGTTGGCGTGGCGGATGACCCCGAATTCCGGATCCTCGATCTCGACCACAGTTTCGTTGTGGCGCGCCTGAGGGTCCTGCATCAGGTCGACCACGTCGTTGACCTTGGAGAACGGCAGGTCCTGGGCGACCGCGCGGGCGATGAAATCCGCGGTGGTCATGCGGCCGACGTCAGCGGCGACGGTCTTGTAGAGCAGTTCGAGGTTGGGGACCCGCGCCGCGAACCCTGCGAAACGGGGGTCATCGATCAGGTCGTCGCGACCGATCGCCTTGCAGAATCCGCGGTAGTGGTTGTCCAGCAGCAACAGGCCGATCACCTGGCCGTCGGCGGTGCTCAGCGCGCGGAACATGTTGACCCCGCCTCGGGCGGGGGGTTCGACCTCTGCGAAAGTATAGGGATTCAGCATCTCCGGCAGCATGTAGGCGGCGTAGGAATCCAGCAGATTGGTGGAAACCTTCTGGCCCTCGCCGGTACGCTCGCGATGCAGCAGCGCGGCCAACGCCGCATGCGAGGTGAAGATGGCCGTCACCTTGTCCACGACATAGGTGTTGATCGCCTTGGCCGGGCCGTCCTCGCCCTGCACGGGCATGAAGCCGACCACGCCCTGGATCACCTGGTCGAACACCGGCTGGTCCGCCTTTGGGCCGCTTTCGCCATACCCGCTGACCTTCAGGTAGATCAGGCGGGGATTGGTGACGCGCAGGCTCTCGTAGCCGAGGCCCATCTTCTCCAGAACGCCCGGGCGGTAGTTCTCCAGCACGATGTCGGCGCTGTCGATCAGCCGTCGCACGGCGTCGACGCCCTGCGGCGTGCGCAGGTCGGCGACGAAGCTGCGCTTGCCGCGGTTGAATTGCTCGAAGCTGGCCGCGAGGCCTTTGTAACCCGCGGCGTTGCGCATCAAGTCGCCGCCCGGATCTTCGATCTTGATCACGTCGGCGCCCAGGTCGGCCAGCAATTGGCCGCAGAACGGCGCGGCGACATAGCGCGCAATCTCGATCACCCGCACACCGTCGCAGGGCCCCTTGGCCATCGGATCAGCCATCGTAAGTCCTCCCGTATCGGCCGCGTTCGCGACCATCTTTTCGTTCCAGCCATCGCCTAAGCGGCGGCTTTGCGTTCCATCGCCAGCCGCAGCAACTGAATGCGGTCGACGCCAAAATACATATCATCGCCGTCCAGATACATGGTCGGCGAACCGAAGGCGCCGCGCGCCATGGCTTCGTCGACATTACGCCTGAGCGCGTCCTTGACGCCCTGCTCGCCGATCTTGGCGAACATCCCGGCCGGGTCCAGGTCGGCCTGCCTGAACAGGTCCTCGACCACGGCGTCGGTTGAGAGGTCGCGGTCGTCGGTGAAATAGGCCTGGAAGGCCGAGCGCGCGAAACCGACCAGCTTCGGCGGCGCGCTATCCAGCAGCACCATGCAGGCGCGCATCACCTTGACGCTGTTCACCGGGTGGCCGGTCGGCAGGAAGCGAATCGTGACGCCCAGCGCCTTCTCCCAGTCGCCGATATCCTTGCGCACATAGGCGGACTTCGCCGCCGGCGACGGCGGCCGGTTGCGGATGTCCGCCGTTGGATTGATCGCGTTGAAGATGCCTCCCACCAGGATCGGCCGCCAGATCAGATCCGCTCCGAACTCGGCGGCCAGCGGCTGGATGGCCTCGAACGCCAGATAGGTCCAGGGGCTCGAGCAATCGAAGAAGAACTCGATCTTCATGCCGTCACCCTGCCCTGAACCTGCGCCGTTGCGAACCTAGAACGGGATCTCGTCGTCCAGGTCGGCGGAAAACTCCTCGCGCGGACCCGAGCTCGCGGCGCGTGGTCCGCCGCCGCCGCCGCTGGAGAAACCGCCGCCGTAGCTTGCGCCGCCCTCGCGATCGGGATCGCCGTCGCCGCGTCCGTCCAGCATGGTCAGCTCGCCACGGAATTTCTGCAGCACGACCTCGGTGGAGTACTTCTCGACACCCGACTGATCGGTCCATTTGCGCGTCTGGATCGCGCCTTCAAGATACACCTTAGAGCCCTTGCGCAGGTAGCTCTCGGCGACCTTCACCAGATTGTCGTTGAAGATCACCACCCGGTGCCACTCGGTACGCTCCTTACGCTCGCCCGAGCCGCGGTCGCGCCAGGACTCCGAAGTGGCGATACGCAGGTTCGCCACCCGGTCGCCGGACGTGAGCGTGCGGATTTCGGGGTCTGCCCCGAGGTTGCCGATCAGAATGACCTTGTTGACGCTGCCCGCCATGTCGCAATTCCCACCGTTGTTGATTTAGCGGGCCAACGCCCGCCGCCACGCTAGCCTCGGGTTCAAATCGAGGCAATGTTCTATATTCGTTCCGCGACCGACCTACTGTTGGCTGACGGCTCCGGGGATCGCCAGACGTCCGTCGCCGGTCCGCACCAGCGCCAGGTAACCGTGCGTCTCAAGCGATGACGAGGTGAAGACTCCCTGACGATCGATGAAGAGGAAATTTCCCTGATAAGCGCCTGTAATGTCTCGCGTATTACCCCCCATCCTGAGGAATTTTATGCGCATCGCCTCAAGGTTCGCCGCACAGCGTTCCAGGCTCGGCACGTTCTCCACGAGGCGGTTGTATCTCAGCTTGCCATCCTTCTGGACGACGTGGAAGCAGACGCCGACGTCGCCGGGCGGCAGGGTGCGCTTGGCGCAGCCGGCGAGCAGCAAGCCGGCGGCGAGAGACGCGATCAGCAGGGGTCGAAGCATGCGATCAACCTACACGCGGCAATGCGCTGGTGCGAGAACTACGCGAGCGGGGGAATGACACAGCCGGCGGCCTGGTCGGCGAGCTTGCGGAAGCTGCGGTTGTCTTCCGACACCTCGACGCGCCCGGGGACCAGACGCAGCGTCTGAGCCATCCAACGGCCGTAGGTGGCCCCGCCCGGCCGCTCACAGCGTCCGGCGAAAAGCGCCTGCACGCAGCCATCGAGGCTGAGATCGGCAGGCAACTGGCGCCATTCTCCCTGCGCGTAACGCCAGCACGCGCCCGCCGGCGGCCCGGCGACAGGCGCGACGGCGACAGGCGCGGAGGCCGGCTTCGGCTGAAGCGCCACCGTCACGGGCGGCAGGGGCGTCAGCACCGTGCCGGCGGCGTCCGCGGCGGCCAGCGCACCCGTTTCATCGACGCCCACGTCCAAAGCCCCGGTGGCGACGCCGTTTCGCGTCGCGCAGTCGCTCAGCGTCAGTTCACCGACAAACTGGCCGGCGACGAAGCAGCGCAGCGGCTTGGCGGGATCGAGGGAGGCCTCCTCACCCTGCCCGGTCTCGATCACCAGGCCGCCTTGCGATGCGGGCGGCGGCGGCGGGGTATCGTCGCGATGGCGAA
This sequence comes from Phenylobacterium sp., assembly GCF_030697305.1. GTDB lineage: Bacteria > Pseudomonadota > Alphaproteobacteria > Caulobacterales > Caulobacteraceae > Phenylobacterium. Next base: position 31,749 of record NZ_JAUYQL010000023.1, read on the forward strand.
GGCCGAGACCGGCGGCGATACCCAGCCCCGCAAGCAACGCCAGCGCGCCCCCGATGAGCACGAGCCGGCCCTGGCGGTCCTTGAGGAAGTCCATGCGTCCTGGCTAGACCGCGCGCCCGCGCGTTTCAAGCGGTGGCGGGCGGTGGCGACCGAAGTCGCTTAGGCGGTCAGTCGGTCGAGGGCGGCCTGGTAGTTGGCGATCTGGTTGGTCAGGTAGGCCGGAACCGGGCCGCTGGCGGCGGCGGCCGTCGACTGGGCGCTCTTCGGCGTCGCCGCGGTGACCAGGTCCTTGTAGGCGGTACGGATCACGCCCATCGCCGCGGCGATCTCGGCGATCGTATGCTTGATCTGGTCGGGATCGCTGAGGTTCAGGTCGGCCGGCAGGCCCAGGCCGTAGATATTCGGCTTGCCGTCGGCGGGCACCAGCTTGCCGGCGGCATTGGTCACGGTCGCACGCACCAAGCCCTCCGGCAGGCCGAGGCTCGCCAGCGCGTCCTTGTCGCCCTTCCCGGGTTCGATCTCGATCAGCGAGCGCGGGTTCAACGGCTTGATCTGCAGGCGTCGCCCGCCCTCGATGGTGACAATGTCCACCTTGGCCTGGAAGCCCAGGGCGCGGCGCACCTTCACCGCCAGGGTGTCGAGGGTGTCCTTGGTGTCGATGGTCACCGGCACGCGGCGGCCATCGCCGGCGCGCACAGTGAAATAGTCTCCGGCCCGCAGCGCCGTCTGGGCGGTGAGCTGGGTGGAATCCGTCGTGTCGATCGTGCCTCGCGGCAGGCCCAGCTTATCGAGGACGCTGGATCCCGTCGCGTCGACGGCGATCGAGGTCGGCGCGGCGTAGCCGTCCTTGCCAGTGAAGCGGCGCGACCAGTCGACGGCGCCGGTGTTGACGTCGAGGCGCGTGAGGAACCCGTCCTTCTTGCCCATCGGATCCTGGTTCGGCAGGTCGGTCCCGGCGGAGCCGGCGATCCACACCTGTCCGCCGGAGACGGCCAGCGCCGTCGCCTTGTCGTCGCCGGAGCCGCCGTAATAGGCCAGTCGGTCGCTTCCGCTGGCATTGAGGTCGGCGGAGATCCGCGCCGCGAAGGCGTCGGAGCCGCCGGCGTGCGCCCGCGTGATCGTCCCCGCCGACAGCGCCGGATTGGCCGCCGTGCCGGCGATCACCAGTTGGCCGTTGTCCATCGCGATGCCGGCGATGCTGCCGCCCTGCAGGTCGCCCAGGTCGCGCGTGGCCATCAGGGTCGGCGGCTGGGCGGTGGTGTCGAAGCGACGCAGCACCGCGCGGCCGTTTTCGACGCTCGCCACCACCAGCGCGGTCCCGTCCATCACCATGCCGGCCGAATGATCGTCGCTGGCGGTCCCGAATTGCTGGGTGAACACCGCCTTGACCTTGCCGTCGGCGCCGGCCTTGAAGCCTTCGATATAGCCGTCTCGACCGCCGAGCGCAGTGGCGCCGGGCATGGTCGACTTGGCGTCGCCGGCCACGAACACCGTGCCGTCCGCGCCGAAGGTCAATTGCGTCGCCGCATCGTCGGCGCGTGCGCCGCGACGCTGGGTCCACAGTTCCTGGCCGTCCTTGTCGTACAGGGTGACGAAGCTGTCGGTGTTGTCGGCGAACGAGCCCGTCGCGCCGGAGTTGAGCGGCCCATCGACCGCGCCGCCCAGCGTCCCCTTGACCGATCCGGCGATCGCCACCTGGCCGTCGGCCGATATCGCCAACGCCAGGCCGCTCGCGGTGTCGGACGCCCCCAGGGTGCGCCGATAGACGACGTTACCGGCAGAGTCGTACTTCAGCAGGGCGACATCCTGTTCGCCCTTGATCGTCTGGCCGCCGATCTTGGCGCTGACGTCGGCCAGCACATAGACCGAACCGTCCGGACCGGTGGCCGAGGCGCGCACGGCGTCGACTTCCGGACCAAGGGTCACGGCGAACGAACGGCCTTCGACCCAATAGGTCGAACCCGTCCCTTGCTGCGGGGCGGACACCTGACTGGAATCGGTCTGGAATTTGAGGAGTTGGCTGGGCGTCACGCCGTCCTTGGTGGATGCCTTGCCGTCGGGATCGGGGTTGCCGACCTTCTGGGTCAGGTAGACCGACGGCGCGGTGACCGGCGCATCGAAGCTGACCGTCTCGCCGGAGTCGGCCTTGATTTTCAGCGCCCACTGATCGGGCGAATTACCCAGGCTGACAGTCTTGCCGCCGACCACGGTCGTGCGCGGCGCGCCGGCGATCCGCTGGCTGGCGAACCGCGTCGACAGCCCCTCGTCCTGTAGCTTCTGATTGATGAAGGTGATCACATTGCCCAGCGTGCGGTCCTGGGCCCCCATCTGGGACAGGTCGATGCTGACCGTGTGGTCGACGTTGACGCGCTTGACCTTGATGTCGAACTTCACGTCACCTTGGAACGCCGCAACCACGCCGCCGCTTGATCCGCTGACCAGCGGCGCGGTGACGTATTCGGTCTTGGCGCGAGGCACGCTGGCTGTGGTGCGCGCGCTGGTCGCCGCTTCGCCCTTGGTCAGGCGCAGCAGGTCGAGCTGGGCGTCGTCGGCATAGGTGGAAACCTCGGCCAGGCCCTTGGCGAACACCGACTGGATGCGTCGCAGCTCGGTATCGGTCAGCAGCTTCGCCTGGGCGCGCTCGGCGACGCCGCTCAGGGTGTTGAGGCCCTGATAGAGCGCGAACAGCTTCTTGTAGTCGTCGCTGGCGCCCGCCAGGTCCAACTGCGCCGCGCCTTCGTTGATCAGCTTGCGCCCGAGCAGCGCGTCCTTCACCGCCGCGCTGGCTTGGGCCGTGGTCATGCCCTGGCCGGACCATGGTGCGGTCGGCGCGACCTTGGCTCTGGTCGACGTCCCGCTCGAACCCGTCGTCACCGGTACGCCGGCGCGCGACTGGTAGTAGTTGAGCAGGATATTGGTGTCGAAGCCGATGGTCATCGCATTCCGTCCGCGGACGCAGGTCCGCAGTCGAAGCATGCACGATCAAGGCTGACGGTCCGTTAAGCCGACAACAAAAAGGCCCCGCGCATCGGCGCGGAGCCCTTCGTAACGCCCCCGTCAAACTGGAGATGAATTCAGAAGCTTACTGGAAGAGCCGCAGGATGATCTGCGGCGCCTGGTTAGCGATCGAAAGAGCCTGGGCGCCCAGCTGCTGCTGCACCTGCAAGGCCTGCAGGCGCGCGCTCTCCTTGGCGATGTCGGCGTCCACCAGGTTGCCGACGCCCGATTCGAGCACGTCGGTCAGTTTGGAGACGAAGACGTTGTGATTCTCGATCTGCTTGGCCTGCGAGCCCAGGTCGCCCAGCGACTGGTTGACGTTGGCGATCGACGCATCGAGCTGGGTCATGATGCTGGTGGCCAGCGTCACGGTGCCGATCGACGAGGCCGCCGCCATGGTGATGATCGAGCCGCCGAGAGACAGGTTCTTGCTGGACAGCGTGATGTAGGCGTTGGCGTCGGCGTTGGCGAGGAAGCGGATGCCGCCGGTGATGCTGCCGTTGAGGATGTTGGCGCCGTCGAACGCGGAGTTCTGCACCACTTGGGTGATCTGCCGCAGCAGCGACTTGTAGTCCGAATTGACGGCCGTGCGGGATGCGGTGTCGAGCGACGGATCGAGCGCGGTGACCACCTTCTCCTTCAACTGCACCAGCAGGTCGGACACCGACTCGCCCGCGCTCATCGCAACGTCGGAGATCGACTTCGCCCGGTCCAGGCTCATACGCACCGCCGACAAGGCGCCGATGTCGGCGCGCTGGCCCTGGGCGATGGACCACACCGCGGCGTTGTCCTTGGCGTTGGCGATCTTCAGGCCGGTATTGATCCGGTTCTGCGCGCCCGCGAGATCGTCGTTGGTTTTATTCAGGTTCTGCAGCGCCACGAGCGCCGACTTGTTGGTATGGACGCTGATGGACATCGACGGCTCCCGGCTCCGAGGGGCGCTCGCTCGATTCGCGACGCAGCCCCCGTGGCCAGGAAGCTACGGATTCATGGTGTCCAGAAAGTTAACGCGCCCATATGACGCGGCCGCCACCGGCGGGACCGGGGCGGTTAACACTCGCAAGTCGCCTCTCCGGAAGCCCGGCCGGCGTCAGACCTTGGCGCGGATCATGGCGCCGGCTTCGTACTCGGCCTCACGCTTGAGGCGCAGGACGTTCTCGCGCGGGATCTGGGCGATCACCTCGCCCGTCAGCCGATCGACGGTCTTGTAGACGTATGATCCATTGGCCTGGTCTTCTTCTATCACCAGACGCAGGTCGGTCTGGCTGGCGGTCTCCCCGGGAATGATCTTGGCGGGAGCTGCGGGCTCTGGCGCCACGTTCCGGATGGGAGGAATGAGACCCGCCTCCTGTGTGGACGGTATTCTCGACACGGTACTCTCCGTTGAGCCGCCCGGCGGTCGTAAGCTCGGGCGTTTCGGGGAATGCTCACGGCGGAGAGGTCTCCCTCCCCGCCGCGGCAGCCTGCCGCGGGCTTTCACCCGCGGCGTCGCGCCTCGCCTATCGGAACAAGCCGAGCAGGATCGAGGACGATTGGTTAGCGATCGATAGCGCCTGAATGCCGAGCTGCTGCTTCGTCTGCAGAGCCTGCAATCGCGCGCTTTCCTTCGCCAGGTCGGCGTCCACCAGATTGCCGACACCGGCGTCCAGGCTGTCCTGCAGCTTGTCGATGAAGCTCAGATGGGAGGCGAGCGACTTGGAGCCCGTACCCAGCTTCGACAGAGCGGTCGAGACAGCGCCGATGGCGGTGTTGACGGTGGCGATCATCGCATTCGCGATGGTCTGAGTGCCGATCGAGGCCGTGGCCGCGATGCCGGTCAGCGCAGTGCTGCCCAGCGCCAGGCTTTGAGCCGCGACGGTGATCTTCGACGTGCCGTCCGCGTTGGCCAGAGCCATGACGGTCGCGCCGGAGGCCTTGATCATGTTCGAGCCGTTGAAGTCGGCGTTGGTCACGGCCTTGGTGATCTGATCCCGGAGCGACTTGAACTCGTCGTTCAGGGCGGTACGGCTGGCCGTGTCGAGGGTCGTGTCGGAAGCCGCGAGGGCCTTTTCCTTCATTTGAAGCAGAAGGTCCGAAACCGTTTCACCGGCCGCCAGCGCCACGTCGACGGTCGACTGACCGCGTTGCAGCGAGGAACGGACGGCGTTCAGGGCGTTCGACGTCGCACGCTGGTTCTGAGCGATAGCCCAGATAGCGCCGTTGTCTTTCGCGCTGGCCACTTTCTTACCCGTGTTGATGCGCGCTTGCGTCGTCATCAACTCGTTGTTGGTGGAGTTCAGGTTTTGCAGGGCCACCAGGGCGCCCACGTTCGTATTGACGCTGTTCATCGGCATACGAGTAATTCCCTATTCTCAGGAAGGTCGGCCGCCATTTTGGCGACCGTGGGCGTTTTGCCCGCCCCTCCCCGAGCAAGGCGCGGGCCACTGCGCTGTCAGGGGGCCGACGCCACAACACATGGAAATCATTGCGTTATAGGGCTGTTATCCATGCTTTGAGCCGGCAGTTTTTGCCTAGTCGCGAATCCACCCGGCACTTCCTGCCTACCGCTGGTGGGCAAGCGGCGCCGGGCGGAATGCTGGTGCGCGTCAGCAGCGTCATCCTCGGGCTTGTCCCGAGGATCGATGCACCCCGGAGACGCAAGCAAGATAGCCGAGCCGCCGCGCAACCCCGCGACGGCGGTGTTCATGGATCCTCGGGACACGCCCGAGGATGGCGCTGCGATGCGGACAGGCCGCGCCCTTAACCGCTCACCCCGGCGAAAGCCGGGGCCCACGCTGAGTTTCGGTTTGCGCGCGGACAGCCCGCTTGGGTCCCGACTTTCGTCGGGATGAGCGGGTTCGAGGTAAAGATAACGCCGGGACCTGGCCCCGGCACGCTTCAGGTCAGCCTTCGCCGCCGAGGCCCTGCATGATCATTCGATTGACGTCGATCAGAGGTTCGATCTCCTCCTCGCGACGGATCACCGCACTGGTGTGTTTGTCCACCCAGATGCTGAGCGAGATGATCGAGGCGCGCAGCGGCGCCGGCAGGCCGTTCTTGGAGTCCGCGCAGTCGGAGCCCAGCGTCGACCAGAGACGCCGGTTCCAGTCGAGCGCGTCGACACGGGTCCGCGCATCCGTCGGATCGGCCTCCGCCGCGGACATCAGCGCGCGCGTGACCTGCCCGAACAGGCGGTATTCCGCCTCGCGCGGGGATTCAGCTCTCGCTGTGGCTTGCTGGTAAGCTCGCAGGGACATTGCCCAACCTCTCGTCTTCGTACTCGATCAACTTCCGACACAGCATCAGCGCCTTGTAGTATTCGCGCTCCATGCAGTGCTTGGAGATGGCCACGCATTCCGCGAGCACCTGCGGATTGCCGATCACCCCCATGAACTCGGCGAGGCGCTGGACGAACTCGTCGTAATAACGAGCGGCCCCAGCCTCATCGAGGTACATCATCATCATCGGGAAATAGATCCGCCGGGCCGGCGTGGTGACGTCTTCTTCCTGCATGATGTCCTTCTCGCGAAGGACCGACGCCTTGTTCTGCAGGACGAGCACGCCGCGGCGGTCCCCGTTCTGCACGACAGCGCCGTTCAGCACGAACTTCTCGCCCGGCTTCAGCGACAATTTGAGCGGCAAATTCCGACTCCCTCGATTGGCGTCGAAACGAGCCAACCTTGTTCCGAGTGACGCCCCCCGAGGCGGATCGGACGATCCACTCCTCTATACGGCGCGAGTTAACGGGCCATTGCACGCAGCCCGGGCGATGAGCTTAAGGAAAGGTTAGGCATGCGCGCGCGAAGCATGGCCCAATTCTCACCCCTTGGGGAGTCGCAGGCCATGTCGCGTCCGGGCCAAACCAGCGCCGTCTCGCAAACTGCGCTGGAAGCAGGCGCCGTGGCGACGCCGCCCCGTCTTTCGGCCGAGGCCATGGGCCGTTCGGGGTCGAGCGAGGCGTTGGCCAAGCTGGACGCCGCGGTGGCCGAACTGCGCGCCATCGCCATCCAGCCGCTGCTGCAGGCCTCGATCAACGCGCTGAATTCCGGTGACGCCCAGACCGGCGCCGAATGGGCGATCAAGACGCTGGAGAAGGACGAGCGTAACGGGCTCGCCTGGTACCTGCTGGCCTTCGCCCGCGAAGCCGCTGGCGACTTCGTCTCTTCCATCCGCTGCTACGAGTCCGCGCTGAGCCTGCTGCCGGACCACGCGGAGGTCGCCAACGACCTCGGGCGCCTGGCGTTTCGCATGGGCATGGTCGAACAGGCCGAGAAGCTGTTCCGGCACTTCGTCGATCGCCACCCGTTCAATCCCGAGGGCGCCAATAACCTGGCCTGCGCGGTGCGCGACATGGGCCGCCACGACGAGGCCGCCGCGATCCTGAAGGACGCGCTGCTGGCCAATCCCGAAGTCCCGATGATGTGGAACACGCTCGGCACCGTGGTTACCGAGCAGGGCGAGGTGCACACCGCGCGGGTGTTCTTCGAAGAGGCGTTGCGCCTCGATCCGGTGTTCGCCAAGGCCCGCTATAACCGCGGCAACACCCGCCTGGCGCTCGGCGACGTGGCCGGCGCGCTGGAGGACTGCGAGGCGGCCATGGCGTTGAAGCCGCCGGAGGGCGAACGCCAGATGATGCAGCTCGCCCGCTCGACCATCCTGATCGCCGACGGGCGCCTCGCCGATGGCTGGGACGCCTACGAAGCCAGGCTCGATCCGCAGTTCGCCGACGTGACCCAGTTCATGGTCGACCGGCCACGCTGGGCGCCGGGCGACGATCTGGCCGGGAAGTCGCTGCTGGTAATCGGCGAACAGGGCCTGGGCGACGAGGTGCTGTTCGCCAACACCCTGCCCGACGTCGTCAAAGCGCTGGGTCCCGATGGGCGGCTCTCCATCGCCGTCGAGAAGCGCCTGGTCCCGTTGTTCGAGCGCAGCTTCCCGGGCGCGCGCGTCGGCGCCCACGCCACCTTCTCGGCAGGCGGGCGCAGCGTGCGCCTGACGCCCTTCCTGGAGGACCACGCGGACATCGACCTTTGGACGCCGATCGGCTCGCTGCTGCGTGAATTCCGCCGCTCGCCGGAAGCCTTTCCCTTGCGCGACCGCTATCTCATCCCCGACCCCGCGCGTGTGGCGCATTGGCGCGCCGTGGTGGAGCAGGCGCTGCCCGGCCCGCGCGTCGGACTGCTGTGGAAGAGCCTGATCAAGGCCGGTGCGCGCAGCCGCTACTTCTCGCCCTTCGAGCAGTGGGAAACCGTGCTGCGCACGCCGGGCGTCGCTTTCGTCAACCTGCAGTACGGCGATTGCGCCGAAGAGATCGAGCAGGCGGAGCGTGAGCTGGGCGTCAGCATCTGGACACCGCCCGGGATCGATCTGAAAGCCGACCTGGACGATGTGGCCGCGCTGACCTGCGCGCTCGATCTGACCATCGGCTTCAGCAACGCGACCCTGAACCTCGCCGGCGCCTGCGGTGCGCCGACATGGCTGATCTCCACGCCCGGCGCCTGGCCCAGGCTCGGGGCGGACCGCTACCTCTGGTATCCGCAGACGCGCCTTTATGCGCCATCCGCCTTCGGCGAATGGGCGGGCGTGATGCAAGCGGTGGCCGACGACCTGGCCGCTTTCGCCGCCGCGGAACACTAGGCGCACGCACGGGTTTCCCATTCGAACCGGCGCCCCCGCGCCGCCGCAATGGAGGATCTCCCGATGCCCGGCCCGGAAACCGACGAAGGCTTCGACGACCAGGACCGCGCCGAGGTCCTCGACGAGACCAACTACGACGGCGGCGAAGGCCCCGGCGAATTGCGCACCTTCGAGGATCTGGTCGACGTCTTCGACGTGACACGGGCCGACGGCGACGCCGATGAGGACGAGGCCGTGGCGCTCGACGCCGCAGATTTCGACGAAGAGGCGATCGACGACGAGGATCTGGAGGAAGACGACGACGTCACCGAGTTGCTGGCCGCCGACGAGACCGACCTCACCGACGACGTCGATTCCTTCGACGAGGACGCACTCGACGATCCCGACAATATCGAAGGCCTCGACGAGGTGGCCGACGCAGACCTGGTCGCCGGCGGCGAAGACAGGTTCACCGACTTCCAGTCGAAGGGCGTCGGCGACGCCGATCTGCAGCGGATGGGCTATTCCGACGAGAACGGCCTGGCCAAGGACAACGACTGACGACTGGCTCATTTTCACTCTGCGAGCGCGGCGCGCCTTGAATGTCGCGCCGCGCTCGTTAGGCTGCGCGTGATTGAACACCTGTTTGAAATCGCGCGGGCGTGCGAGCCCACGATGCGAGAGTCCGCGAGGAGCCCATGACCAACCGCTTCGAAGGCACAGAGAAGTACGTCGCGACCGAAGACCTCAAGGTCGCGGTCAACGCCGCGATCGCGCTGGAGCGCCCGCTGCTGATCAAGGGCGAACCCGGGACCGGCAAGACTGTGCTCGCCTATGAGATCGCCGAGGCGCTGAACGCGCCGCTGATCACCTGGCACATCAAGTCGACCACCAAGGCGCATCAGGGCCTCTATGAATACGACGCGGTGACCCGCCTGCGGGATAGCCAGCTCGGCGAAGAGCGGGTGAAGGACGTCCGCAACTACATCAAAAAGGGCAAGCTCTGGGAGGCGTTCGATGCGCCCCAGCGCCCCGTGCTGCTGATCGACGAGATCGACAAGGCCGATATCGAGTTCCCGAATGACCTCCTGCAGGAGCTCGATCGGATGGAATTCTACGTCTACGAGACCAACGAGACGATCAAGGCCGCGATCCGCCCGATCGTCCTGATCACCTCTAACAACGAAAAGGAGCTGCCGGACGCTTTCCTGCGCCGCTGCTTCTTCCACTACATCCGCTTCCCCGACGTCGAGACGATGAACGAGATCGTCGAGGTCCACTATCCGGGCGTGAAGCAGAAGCTGGTCGCCGAGGCGCTGCGCATCTTCTACGACATGCGCAAGGTGCCGGGCCTGAAGAAGAAGCCCTCGACGTCGGAGTTGCTCGACTGGCTGAAACTGCTGATGTCGGAGGACATCAGCGAGGAGACGCTGCGCGAGCGCGACCCCACCAAGCTGATCCCGCCGCTGCACGGGGCGCTGCTGAAGAACGAGCAGGACGTCCATCTGTTCGAACGGCTGGCGTTCCTCGCCCGTCGCGAAGGCGCGGCCGGCACGCCCCGCCCGGGACAATAGCCCCGAGCGACGCGCACGACGGCCGGGGCCTCAGGTCGCCGGCTGCACCTCGACCACCTTGTAGGTCAGCGGACGGCCGTCCTCATCGGTGATGGTGACGTATTCGCCGACCGCGAACCTATGCTCGCCCAGGCGGTGGACCGGCTCGTCGTCGGCCGAATCCTCTTCGTCATAGTCGAAGAACCAGCGCTGGCCTTTGCGCGCCAGCCGGCCGTCAACGGCGTCTTCGTCAGGCGCGAAGCGGCGCACGGTGCAGGCGTCTCTCGCCTTGGCGTAGGCCGCCTCGTCGAGCTTGCCGTCGGGCAGCAGCGGCGCCGTCAGGGCGTACCCGCGATGGTCGTCGCCGCCTGCGAACTCGGTGCCGGGATTGCGGGCAAGCCGCATGACGATGCGCGACAAGGACATAGGGTCACCTTGAATCTAGTGGGACGGGGAATCTAGTGCGACAGGAAGAGAGACGGTTGCTCGATGTTCAGCAGGCTGCGGGTGGTGCCGCCGAAGATGAACTCCTTGAGCCGGGGGTGGCCGAAGGCGCCGGCGACCAGCAGATGGGCCCCGGCGCGCGCCGCACCGTCCTGCAGCGCCGGCGCGACCTCACCGCCGTCGCTCAGCACATCAAGCTCGGCGTTCACACCACGCGCGGCGTAATAGGCCTGCAGGCGCGAGGGTTCGAAGCTGCGCGACGCCGACTTGGGCGCCGCCAGAATCACCACGCGTTCGGCCTTCTCCAGCATCGGCAGAGCGAGGCGCGCGGCGCGCGAAGCCTCCTTGCCGCCGTCCCACGCCACGGCGATCACCCCGCCGGGCCGCAGGCCTTCGCGTGCGATCAGCACCGGGCGCTGTTCGTCGGCCATGACCTGTTGGAAGCTCTCGGCCAACGGACCGCGACCGCGGGCGGAATCATTGCTGAACACCACCACGTCGGACAGCCGCGCCTCCGCCGACAGGCCGGCCCACACAGGCGACTGCAGGGAAAAGAACCGCCGCTTGGCGTACGGACAGGCGTCGAGCGCGGCCTGGGCGCGGGTCTCGCCGTTGGCGGCGGCTTCGCGGAGGGACTCGAGCGCCGTGGTCTGCACGCCGCCCATCAGGCCTTCGCCCATCCAGGGCATCACGTCGGCCACGTCCGGCGGCGCGTAGACGCCGGCCAGCTCCGCGCCGAACGGTTCGGCGAGCATCGCCGCCGCGGCCAAGACCGCGCGGTCGCTGTCCGCTCCGCTAAGCGGCGCCATGATTCGAGCCCAGCTCATGTGTTTTCCTTCATCGCTCAGGGTCGCCAAGGCTAAGGAGGCCCGAACCCTACCTTGACTGTGAAGGGAACGCATCGGTGAGAAAAGGGCTGCGTCGCGAGAAGGCCGCACCGCGCGCCTGGCAGCGAATGTTGTCGGGCCGCCGACTCGACCTGCTGGATCCCTCGCCGATGGACATCGAGATCGAGGACATCGCTCACGGCCTGGCCCGCGTCGCGCGCTGGAACGGCCAGACGGTGGGCGAACACCCCTTCTCCGTCGCCCAGCATTCTCTGGTGGTCGAGGAGATCGTCGCCCACGTCCAACCCGACATCGAGCCGCGCTGGCGGCTCGCGGCGCTGCTGCACGACGCCCCGGAGTACGTGGTCGGCGACATGATCAGCCCATTCAAGGCGGCGCTTGGCCTGGACTACCGCACGTTCGAGGGTCGGCTGGAGACCGCGATCCATGTCCGCTTCGGCCTGCCGGCCCGCTCGCCGCCCGCGGTGGAACGCGCGATCAAGGCCGCCGATCGCGCCTGCGCCTATTTCGAGGCGGTCGCGCTGGCGGGTTTCAGCGAGGCCGAGGCGCTGGAGCTGTTCGGCGCGCCGCCGGCGGGCTTCCACGCCAATGTCGAGCCGATGACGCCGGCCATCGCACAGGCGCGCTATGTCCATCGCTTCGAACTGTTGTCGGAAGCGGCGGGTTTCACCAGCACGGCGCAGGCGTTCGACACCGAATAGGCTAAGAAGGAGCCATGGTGTTCATCATCTGCGGATTGAGCGAGGTCGAACGGCTGGCGAAGGATCGCCTGCCGTCACACATGATCACGCTCATCGATCCCGCGACGCCGGTCTCGACCCCGCCCAGCCTGGCGCCGAACCGCCACCTGCGGCTCAACGTCAACGACATCACCGCCCCTGCCGAAGGGCTTGTCGCGCCCAGCCACGCCGTGGTGGAGAAGATCCTGGGTTTCGGCGCCGACTGGGACGAGGCCGCGCCGATGCTGATCCACTGCTGGGCTGGAATCAGCCGATCGACCGCCACCGCCTTCATGCTGGCCTGTGAGCGCAGCGCCGAGGCCGACGAGCGCGAGATCGCGCTGGCCATGCGCCGAGCCGCGCCCCACGCCTTTCCCAACCGCCGCATCGTAGCGCTCGCTGACGAGGTGCTGGGACGCCGCGGTCGGATGGTCGCTGCGCTCGAGGTCATGGGCGAGTTCGATCACACGTTGGCGCGGCCGTTCGACTTCGCCGCCCGCCATCACAACCCCACCTGAAGGCCCGCATGGACACCCCTGTCGTCATCGGACTATCGGCCGTGGTGGTGGCGATCCGCGACGACGACGCGGTGGTGCTGACCGTGCGTCCGCGCGCAGGCATGCGCGGCCTGCCGTTCGGGCCGTTCGATCCTGAGGGGCACCGCACCTTCGAACTGGCCCTGCGCGCCTTCGTGACCGAGCAGACCCGCTTCGACCTGGGCTATGTGGAACAGCTCTATACGTTCGGCGACAAGGGCCGCGACGCGCCGATCGCCGACATGGGCGATGGGCCGCGCACCGCGCGCGTGCTGTCGGTGGGCTATCTCGCCCTTACTCCGGCGGCCGTCGACACCCAGGCGCCGGACACCGAGTGGTCGGCCTGGTCGAGGTTCTTCCCGTGGGAGGACTGGCGCGCCGGCCGGCCGGCGGCCTTAGGCGCCCTAGAGCCGGCGCTGCAGAGCTGGGCCGCCGCCGCCCATGGCGCAGAGGCGGCGCGGCGCGCCTCGAGCATCCGGCTGCTGTTCGCCCTCGACGGCGCGGCGTGGAACGAGGAGCGCGTACTGGAGCGTTATGAGCTGCTGTACGAGGCCGGCCTCGCGCCGGAGGCCGCCCGCGACCGCGGCGAAGGCGCGCCGGCCTATGCAACGGGTCTGGGGGCCGCCTTGGGCGAGCCGATGATCAGCGACCACCGGCGCATCCTGGCGACCGCATTGTCGCGGCTTCGCGGCAAGCTGAAATACCGACCGGTCGCCTTCGAGCTGATGACCGAGGCCTTCACGCTGTCGGCGTTGCAGCGGGCCGTGGAGGCGATCGCCGGCGTGCCGCTGCACAAACAGAACTTCCGCCGGGCGCTGGAGCGCGCCGGTCTCGTCGAGGGGCTAGGACGACTGGATTCAGAGACCGGCGGGCGGCCGGCGGAGCTGTTCCGTTTCCGACGGGAGCTGCTGGGCGCGCGGCCCGTGCTCGGGCTGGCCCTGCCCCAGCTACGGGATTGAGCCTGCGCAGGAGGGCGGGGCGAAGCCCCGCCCTCCCCGCCCGGTGGGCTAGAACTTGCGGACGTAGGCCAGAGACCAGACGTCGGCGTCGCCGTCGTCCTTGAAATCGTGCCGGGTGTAGTCAGCGCGCACGCCGTTGGCGCCGTCGAAGAAGTACTGACCGCCGACGCCATAATTCCAGGAGTCGCCGTCCACAGTGGCCGACACGCCGCCGACCTGGCCCTTGATCTTGCTGGTCCCGTAGCCGACGCGGGCGAACAGATCCGCACTCGGCGTCACCGGAACGCTGGCGACGCCATAGACCGCCACCTGGGACTGCAGTTTCACATTCACCGGCGTGCCGGCGACGGTCACGTCGTCCTCCTTTACGCCGCCGGCCAGTTCGCCTTCCACGCCGAGATAGGAGCCGAAGCGGGCGCCGACCCGCCCCTGGATTGCGCCCAGATCCGCTCCCTCTACGTCTGTGTGGGCGTAGCCGAGCGTCCCGTAGATCTGCGGCCCGGAGTCCTGCGCGGACGCCATGAGCGGGGTTGCGGTGACGAGGACCGCGGATGCGGCGGCGGCGATGAGCGTAAGCTTATTCACGATTGGAACTCCGATACACACTGGTTGTCCCCCAACCCGGTGGGTCGGCGACAAACGCGGCGTCATAGAGACGGTTCGATTGCAGACTTGTACCGACGGGCGGATGTGGCGCGCAGACCACAGCTCGCCCCGGGACTCCCGCCGAACAGCCCCGAAAATTCATGCTTTGGCCGAACGGGGATCGGTCCTTGCGGCGGAGCGTTGCCGTGACATGACTCCATGTCGCCTCGTTGTCCTAGTCAGCCTCGCCGCCGTCTTGGCGACGACTCTCGCGCAGGCGGAGGAAGCCGCGCGCCCGCCCAAGTCTGAGACTGGCGAGGCGTCGTTCTATGGCGAACAGTCCGCCGGCGAGACCACCGCCAGCGGCGCGCCGTTCGATCCCACCAAGCTGACCGCCGCCAGTCCCACCCTGCCGTTCGGAACCAAAGCCAAGGTCACAAACCAAGCGACGGGTCAGTCTGTGAACGTCACGATTACCGACCGCGGCCCTTTCGCGAAGGACCGGATCATCGACGTTTCGCCGAAGGCGGCGGAGCATCTGGGCATGAAGGAAGACGGCGTCGCCCAAGTGAAGATCCAGCCACTGAGCGTGCCTAAGAAGGCGCCCTAACTGCGATGCACGTCACGCGGCGTGGGTCGGATCGGTCAAGGGATCAGGAACGCCCTGCGGATTTATCGCCTCATGAGGGGCGATACGTGTCTGACGCTCGATCATGCGATGCACGACCGGCCGCTCACCGCCCCGATGCAGGGCCAGCACGCGGTCGGTGATCACCCTGTCGGCCTCCGTCGGGCGCTGGTTGTGCCGCACGTAATCCACCCACGTCGGCGTCTGATAACGTTCGATCCAGACGCGCGGATCGGCCAGGTCGCGCATCAGCCGCCAGTTGCGGGCGCCGTCGCGTCGACGGATCCGCCGCCGCTCGGCCATGGCGGCCAGGAAGGCGTCGATGTCAGCGTCGTCGATCAGATATTGCACGGTGACGATCACCGGCCCGCTGGTCGGCTGGATATCCACCGCCAGATTCGGCTCTTGCCAGCGGTTGGACGGATCCAGGCTGAGATCCGAGGTGGAGGCGAGCGGAAATCGCAGGCCGATCAACGCGCAGGCGAACTGCAGCCCGCCCGACACGAACAGCGCCTGCTTCAGGCCCTCGTATTCGGCGACCATGCCCCAAACCCAGCTGCCCAGCGCCATGCCGCCGAACGCGGCCACCTGATAGAAGGCGAGCGCACGCGCCACCACCCAGCGCGGCGCCGACATCTGGGTGGTCACATTGAACGTCGACATGGCGAGCACCCAGCCGCCGCCGCCCACCGCCAGGACGATCACCGCCACGATCAGCGAGCTGGTCAGCGCCAGGGCGACGGTCGATGCGCTGAACACCAGGCATGCGTACCGCACGATCTGTTCGTTGGAGAAGCGGCCGCGCAGCTTGGTCATTGTCGCCGCCGCCGCGACGGCGCCGACGCCGAACGCGCCGAGCAGAAGGCCGAAGGTGCGCGGCCCGCCGCCTAGGGCGTCGCGCGCGATCAGAGGCATCAGGGACTGGACCGCGCTCGCGCTGACGCCGAACACAAAAGCGCGAAGCAGGACCGACCCGATGCGACCCGACATGATCACATAGCGGAACCCTGCGCTCATCGCCACGCCGAGCCCTTCGCGCGGCAGGGTCTGGACCTCGCGCTGCGGCCGCCAGCGCGCCAGTACGACAATCAGTCCCAGATAGCTGAACACATTGACGGTGAACGCCGCGGCGGCCCCGGCGGCGGCGACGATCATCCCGCCGATCGCAGGGCCGGCGGTGCGCGCCAGATTGAAGCCCATGGAGTTCAGCGCCACGGCGCCGGCGATCTCTTGCCTGGGCACCATCTCGCCGACCGAGGCCTGCCAGGCCGGGCCGTTCAACGCCGAACCGCAGCCGATCAGGAAGGTGAACATCAGCAGCACCCATGGCGTGATCAACCCGGAAAAGGTGCAGATGCTGAGCGTGATCGACACCGCCAGCATGAAGCCCTGGGCGCCCAGCATCAGCTTGCGCCGATCGAATGTGTCAGCCAGAGCGCCCGCCGGCAGCGACAGCAGCATGATCGGCAGGGTCACCGAGGCCTGCACCAGGGCGACCATCTTCGGCGAGGCGATCGACGTCATCAGCCACGACGCGCCCACCGACTGGATCAGGTAGCCAAAGTTCGAAGCCAGGCTGGCGATCCACACGGCCCGAAAAACGCGACTGTTCAGCGGACTGAACAGCGACGGCGGGGCGGACCGAGACCCGGGATCAGACTCCGACGAACTCATACGTCTCACTTGCGATGCGAGATGAGAATCTATCCCCTCAGCTAACCCTTTGGCCGGGCGTGCGCCATGGCCGAGCCGCCTGGACCGAATACCGTGGAGCGAACGCGCCTTCGCAACGCCTCAGCCGGTCGCTAGGTTCGCGGAAAATCAAAGGGAGAAGCGCCATGGAATATCGCGTGCTCGGCCGCACGGGCTTGAAGGTCTCGGCCTACTGCTTCGGGGTCATGACGTTTGGCGGCGTCGGCCGCTTCTCCCACATGGGTCAAGTGCAAGTCGAGGAGGCCAGGCGCCTGCTGGACCAGTGCTTCGACGCGGGCGTCAACCTGGTCGACACCGCCAATGTCTATTCGAACGGCGTGTCGGAGGAGATTCTCGGAGAGGCGCTGGGCGACAAGCGCAAGGACGTGCTGATCGCCACCAAGTTCCACAGCCCGATGGGGACCGGCCCCAACGACCAGGGCGCCTCGCGCCACCACATCATCCAGGCCTGCGAGGCCAGCCTGAAGCGCCTGCGCACCGACTACATCGACCTCTATCAGGCCCACAATCAGGACCTGTTGACCGCGCCGGAGGAATCCATGCGCGCCCTGGACGACCTCGTGCGCGCCGGCAAGGTTCGCTACATCGGCTCATCCAACCTGAGCGGCTGGTACACCATGAAGTCGCTGGCCGCGTCCGACCGCATCGGCCTGACCCGCTACGCCAGCCAGCAGATTCAGTACTCCCTGCTGTGGCGCGACGCCGAGGACGAACTGCTGCCGCTGGGCCTCGACCAAGGCGTCGGCGCCCTGATCTGGAGCCCGCTGGCCAGCGGCTACCTCTCCGGCAAGTACCGCAAGCCCGGCGAGAACGCGGCCACCCGGCTGAGCGGCGACGCCCTGTCGACGGTGGATGACGAGCGCGCGCGGGCCATCGTCGACGTGCTGGACGACATCGCCACGGCGCGCGGGGTGAGCGCCGCCCAGGTCGCGCTGAACTGGGTCGTGCGGCGCGCCGGCGTCACCTCGGTAATCATGGGCGCGCGGACCGAGGCGCAGCTCGCCGACAATCTGGCTGCGGCGCGCTGGTCGCTGAACGACGAGGAGATGGAGCGGCTGACCACGGTCAGCAAGCCGCCAAGGCGCTATCCCTACTACCACCAGGCGACGTTCGGCGCCGCGCGCAACCCCGTCCCGCCGCTGCAGGCGCCCCTGTCTCTCTAGTCCGCGGTGAATGTCAGCGTGCCGGCGGGAGGCGGACGCAGCTGCGCCTCGCCGGGCCCCGACAGGTCCAGCCACTGCGCGC
This sequence comes from Phenylobacterium sp., assembly GCF_030697305.1. Classification (GTDB taxonomy): domain Bacteria; phylum Pseudomonadota; class Alphaproteobacteria; order Caulobacterales; family Caulobacteraceae; genus Phenylobacterium. The sequence goes on from NZ_JAUYQL010000023.1 coordinate 49,571, forward strand.
CGGCGGCCGCGTCGAGGATCACCGGCTGGCGGATGTGGTAAGGGCTGACGTCCTCGCCGGCCGAGCAGGTGGCGAGGGTGAAGCTCTGCAACGGGCCGTCATGATCGCTGGGACGCGACTGCTCCCACAAGCCCGGGAAGTAAAACACCTCCTGTCCCGGCGCGGTGACCCGCCAGCGCTGCTTCGGCCCCTTGGGCTTGGCGGGATCCAGCGGGGTCCATTCGAAGAAGTGGGTCGCGGGAACCAGGCAGCGGCGGCGCGCATAGGCTTCGCGGTAGGCGGGCGTTGTGGCGATGGTTTCGGCGCGCGCGTTGGTGGTCATCGCCTTCCAGGCCTTTACCGGCCCGCGATGAAAGAACGGGATCAGCCACCACCGCAGCTCGACGAGTTCCAGGCCCGCCGCGGCGCCTTCGCCCGTATCGCGGGCGCGCAGGATCGGTGCGGGATCGGTAGGTCGGATCAGGTCGCGAGGTTGCAGATTCGGCACCCGGCCATCGTCGAACCTTAGTGGCAGGTCAAGCTGGCGGAAGCTGTCGATCAGCTTGTCGATCGGCGCCAGGTAGCCGTAGGCGTTGCACATGGTCCGATCTAACGCACCTGGTGGGCCGCCTTCCAGTCCATCGCTCGGCGGATGCGCGCGCCGACCGAGGGGTGGCTGTAGAAGATCGCCTCCTCCAGATTCCCCGGCGTCGCATAGCGGTACTCGACGGTCTTCATCAGCGCGCGGGCCAGGCCGTCCGGCTCGCGAGCGCGCTCCAGCGAGAAGCGATCGGCGGCGGCCTCGCCGATGCGGGTCATGGAGTTGGTCAGCGGCGTCGCCGCCAGCGCCATGAGGGTGACAATGATCCCCACCGCCGGGAAGCCTGCGGGATCGGCTAGACCTTCGACGCCGCGCGCGCCCGTCAACCGCAGCACCAGCGGGAACAGCCGGTCGACCAGCCAAAGGGCGAAGATCGCCAGCAGGCCGTAGCCGCCTGCCATCCACAGGACGTGGTGCTGGACATAGTGGCCCATCTCGTGGCCGACGACGGCGCGCACCTCGCCCAGGTCCGCGCCCTTGGCGAACATCACGTCGCTCATGGCGATCCGCGCGGTCCCGAAAAGGCCGGAGACGTTGGCGGTGTAGCGGTTGGACTGACGCGAGCCGTCATAGATCACGATCTTGTCGGCCGGCACGCCGTTCTCGCGGGCCAGCCTCTCCACCGCCTCGCGGACCGGGCCGGGCGGGGCCGGGCGATAGGTGTTGAACAGCGGCTGGATGAACACAGGCGCTGCGACCATCAGCAGGACGACGAAGACCGCTGTGAGTCCGCCGCTCCACGCCCACCAGGTGCGCGGTGCGCGGCGGGCGAGCGCATAAAGGCCGCTCGCCAGCAGCAAGGTGATGACGATCGAGACGGCGAGGCCGATGGCGTGCTCGGTGAGCCAGCCCACCAGAGGCTGATCGGAGAGCCCATAGCTGCGCTCGCGCGCCCAATCCTCGTAGATATCCCAAGGCGTCAGCAGCAGGCCCTCGGCTAACAGGTCGACGGCGACCACGGCGAGAACCGCCAGCCAGGGTCGGTTGATCCTGCTGCGCAGGCGCACCAGCAGGCCGGAGCGCAGCACCAGCCAAGCGGCGGCGACCGCAGCCAGCGCGCCGAACAGCAGCAGCCAATGGCCGCCTTGGGTGTAGGCCTGGGCGCGGGCGTGCGCCTCGGGCGGCAGCTGCGCCAGGTAGGCCGCCGTCGCCGCGGCCGGATCGAAGCTCGATGCGGGAATCATCCAGGCGCCTCCGCAGGAGCGGTCAGCTTACGGCTGCCCGGCCTGCCCTTACACCGCTCATCCCGACGAAAGTCGGGACCCAAGCGGAAGATCAGCGCGCAATGCGCAACTCAGCTTGGGCCCCGGCTTTCGCCAGGGTGAGCGAGACGTAGGGGTCGCGCCTAGCGGTCCTTCTCGCGTTCGCCGATGGCCGCTTGGGCTGCGGCCAGGCGTGCAATCGGCACGCGGTAGGCCGAGCAGCTCACGTAATCCAGGCCGACCTTTTCACAGAACTCAATGGAGGCCGGGTCGCCGCCGTGCTCGCCGCAGATGCCGAGCTTGACGTCCGGGCGCGCCGCGCGACCCCGCTCCACCGCGATGCGGATCAGGTCGCCGACGCCTTCCTGGTCGAGGCTGACGAAGGGATCCTTCTCGAAAATCCCGGCCTCGATGTAGGCGTTGAGGAAGCGGCCGGAGTCGTCGCGGCTGATGCCGAACGTGGTCTGGGTCAGATCGTTGGTGCCGAACGAGAAGAACTCGGCGTTCTCGGCCAGGTCGGCGGCGCGGATCGCGGCGCGCGGCAGCTCGATCATGGTGCCGACCAGGTATTCGATCTCGCACTTCTTCTCGGCGATCACGGCCTTGGCGATCCGGTCGGTGAGCTCGCGCAGGAACTTCATTTCCTCGCCCTTGGCGACCAGGGGATGCATGATCTCCGGCACGGGAGCAGCCTTGCCCTTGCCGACGATCTCGCAGGCCGCCTCGACGATGGCGCGGACCTGCATCTCGTAGATCTCGGGGTAGGCGACGCCCAGGCGGCAGCCGCGATGGCCCAGCATGGGGTTCACCTCGTGCAGCTCGCGGGCGCGCTGCATCAGCTTGGCGGGGTCGAGGCCGGTGGCCGCGGCGACGGCGGCCACATCCTCCTCGGTGTGCGGCAGGAATTCGTGCAGCGGCGGGTCGAGCAGTCGGATGGTGACCGGCAGGCCTTCCATGATCTCGAACAGCTCGACGAAATCGGCGCGCTGCATCGGCAGGATCTTGGCCAGCGCCGTGCGGCGGCCCTTCTCATCGTCTGCCAGGATCATCTCGCGCACCGCCGCGATCCGGTCGGTGTCGAAGAACATGTGCTCGGTGCGGCACAGGCCGATGCCTTCGGCGCCGAACTGGCGGGCCGCGCGGGCGTCCTGGGCGGTCTCGGCGTTGGCGCGGACCTTCAGGCGGCGCACGCCGTCCGCCCAGGTCATCAGGGTGGCGAAATCGCCGGACAGCTCGGGCTCGATCATGTGCACCGCGCCCTCAAGCACCTCGCCGGTGGAGCCGTCGATGGTGATGATGTCACCGGCGCGCCAGGTGCGGCCGCGGACCCGCATCTCGCCGGCCTTGCCGTCGATGTGGATCTCGCCAGCGCCGGAGACGCAGGGACGGCCCATGCCGCGGGCGACGACCGCGGCGTGGCTGGTCATGCCGCCGCGGGCGGTGACGATGCCGCGGGCCGCATCCATGCCGCGGATGTCCTCGGGGCTGGTCTCTTCGCGCACCAGGATCACCGACTCGCCCGCGCCGCCCAGGCGTTCAGCCTCCTCGGCGTCGAAGACGATCTTGCCGGTGGCCGCGCCGGGCGAGGCCGGCAGGCCGGACGCGATCACATTGCGCGGTGAGCTCGGGTCGATGGTCGGGTGAAGCAACTGGTCGAGGGACGCGGCCTCGACGCGCATCACCGCCTCTTCGCGGGTGATCAGGCCTTCGCTGGCGAGGTCGACGGCGACCTTCAGCGCGGCCTTGGCGGTGCGCTTTCCGTTGCGCGTCTGCAGCATGTACAGACGGCCCTTCTCGACCGTGAACTCGATGTCCTGCATGTCGCGGTAGTGGTGCTCGAGGCGCTCCACCACCGACTTGAACTCGTTGAACACCTCCGGCATCGCCTCTTCCATGGACGACGACTTCTCGCCCATTTCCTCGCGCGCGATGCGGGTCAGCGCCTGAGGCGTGCGGATGCCGGCGACAACATCCTCGCCCTGGGCGTTGATCAGGAACTCGCCATACAGGCGGTTCTCGCCGGTGGACGGATTGCGGGTGAAGGCGACCCCGGTGGCCGACGTCTCGCCCATGTTGCCGAACACCATCGACTGGATGTTGACCGCGGTGCCCCAGCTTTCCGGGATGTCGTGCATGCGCCGGTAGAACTTGGCCCGATCGTTCATCCAGCTCGCGAACACCGCGCCGACCGCGCCCCAGAGCTGGGCCTGCGGGTCCTGCGGGAACGGCTGGCCGAGCTCGCGCTGGACTGCGGCCTTGTAGTCGGCGACCACCTTCTCCCAGTCGTCGGCCGACAGCCCGGTGTCGACGGTGACGTCCAGGCGCTCCTTATGCTCGTCGAGGATCTCCTCGAACATGTGGTGGTCCAGATCGAGCACCACGTTCGAGTACATCTGGATGAAGCGACGATACGAATCGAAGGCGAAGCGGCGGTCGCCCGACAGCTTCGCCAGCCCGTCGACGGTGGCGTCGTTGAGCCCAAGGTTCAGAACCGTGTCCATCATCCCCGGCATCGAAGCCCGCGCTCCGGACCGGACAGAGACCAGCAGCGGGTTGGCCGCGTCCCCGAACGTCTTGCCGGTAATCTGTTCGATCTTCGCCAGGCCCTCGGCCACCTGCGCCTGCAGCTCGGCCGGATAGGCGCGCTGGTTGGCGTAGTAGTGCGTGCAGCACTCGGTGGTGATGGTGAAGCCGGGCGGCACCGGCAGGCCCAGCGACGACATCTCCGCCAGGTTGGCGCCCTTGCCGCCCAGCAGATTCTTCATCGAGGCGTCGCCGTCGGCGGCCCCGCCGCCGAACGCGTAGACCCAACGCGATTTGGTCAGGGTTTCCGTATTCATCCTGTCCTCTCAGCCCGTCACTTGCGAAAAGTCCGCGACACGGCCCATGGCCTCGCGGACCTGCACCAAAAGCCGCAGACGATTTTCGCGTTCCGCCGCCACTTCAGAGTTCACCAGCACCTTATCGAAGAACCCATCCACCGGCGCGCGAAGTCCCGCAAGCGCACGCATGGCCGCGGCGAAATCTTCCTGCTGCAACGCCTGCGCCACAGCCGGTTCGGCGCCCGCCAACGCTGAAATCAACGCCTTCTCCTGTTCGGGCGCAGAGTCCATCGGCTTGGGGTCGCCCTGCGGCAGCGGGCCCTTCTTCTCCTCGGCCTTGAGGATGTTCACCGCGCGCTTGTAGCCGGCCAACAGGTTCGCCCCGTCGTCGGTGGCGAGGAAGCGGGCCAGCGCCTCGACCCGCGCCTTGATGCGCACCAGATCGTCGTCGCCCAGGGCGAAGACCGCGTCCACCAGGTCGTGGCGTTCTCCCTGCTCGCGCAGCAGCACCTTCAGGCGCTCAGCCAGGAAGGCGGTCACTTCTTCGACCACCTCCGGATAGGGGCGGAAAGAGTACTGCAGCTCGCCGTCCGGTTCGGCCCCTGCCCGCGCGCTGCGGTCGAACTCGACGTCCACCTCGCGGTCCGTGGAAACCACCAGAGGCGTCGCCACCAGCAGGGCTTCGTCGAACTCCTTCAGATAGGCGGCGAATTCCTGCGACGCGGCGCGACCGCGCGCGCCGAGGTAGGCGGTGGTGCGGTGCGTAGAGATATAGAGCGCCCTGCCCGGATCGACGAAGCAGCGCAGCGAACGGTACCAGCCGGCCACCAATTCGCGCACCGGCGCGCGGGCCTCGGCGCCCAGCAGGATGCGGATCACGCCCAGCGCCGCGCGACGCAGCGCATAGGGATCGCGCGATCCCGTCGGCTTCTCGCCGATAGCGAAAAAGGCGGTGAGCGTATCGATCTTGTCGGCCAGCGCGACGGCCATGGTCACCGGCGTGTCCGGCGCCTCGTCGGAGCCGCCCAGCGGGCGGTAGTGATCGCGGATCGCCTCGGCGACCACTGGCGTCAGGCCCTCTTCACGGGCGTAGTAGCCGCCCATGACGCCCTGAAGTTCGGGGAACTCGCCGACCATGCCGGTGGCGAGGTCGGCCTTGGCGAGGCGCGCGGCCAGCACCGCCTTGGCGGGATCGGCGCCGACCTTGGGCGCGATCTCGCGGGCCAGCATCTCCATCCGCTCCATGCGTTCGTAGAGCGTGCCGAGCTTGGCGTGGAAGGTGACGCCCTTCAGCGTCTCCAACCGGTCCTCGAGCCGCAGCTTGCGGTCCTCGTTCCAGAAGAAACGCGCGTCGTTCAACCGCGCCGACAGCACGCGTGCGTTGCCGGCGGCGATCGCCGCACCACCGTCAGGCGCCTCGATGTTGGCGACGGTGACGAAGTGCGGGGCGAGTTTGTTGGTGCGAGGGTCGCGCACGGCGAAATACTTCTGGTGGTTGCGCATCGAGGTGCGGATCACCTCCGGCGGCAGATCCAGGAACGCCGGATCCATGTCGCCCATCAGCGGCGTCGGCCATTCGGCCAAGCCCGAAACCTCGTCCAGCAGGCCCTCGTCGCTCACCAGCTCCAGCCCGCGCGCGAAGGTCAGCGTGCGCGCGCCGTCCATGATCCGCTCCTTGCGCTCCTCGGGATCGAGGACCACGAAGTGGCGTCGCAGGCCGTCGGCGTAGCTGTCGAAGTCGCGCACGGTGAACGGCTGGGCAGGGCCCATGAACCGATGGCCCTCCGAGAGCGCGCCGCTGGCGATCCCGTCGATGTCGAACGCCACCACCTCGCCGTCGAACAGGCAGGCGATACGTTTGAGCGGGCGAACCCAGCGCAGCGTGCCGACACCCCAGGTCATCGACTTGGGCCAGGGGAAGTCGCGGACGATCTCGTCGACCATCACCGCGATGATCTCCGCCGTAGGCCGGCCGCGGCGCTCGATGGAGGCGAAATAGACGCCTTCACGCTCCACCAGCTGATCGCGCGTCAGGCCGGTCGAGCGCAGGAAGCCCTCCACCGCGGCGTCCGGCGCGCCGATCCGCGGGCCCTTGCGTTCCTCGGTGCGGTCGGCCTGGGCGGCTGGCAGGCCTTCGGCCACCAGGGTCAGTCGGCGGGGGCCGGCGAAGGTCTTCAGCGCTTCGGGCAGCATGCCCTGGGCGGCCAGGCGCTCGCGCGCCATGCGCTCCAGATCGCGAGCGGCCTGTTCTTGCATGCGCGCGGGAATCTCTTCAGAGAACAGCTCAAGCAACAGTTGGGGCATCAGCGCGACTCGCTCTCAAGCGCCGTGGGCGCCAGCGTCGCCTGGGCCTTGGCGCGCATCTCCGGGCTGACGCGATCGAACATCGCCCGCGTGGTGAAGTGTCCGTAGGTGCGCCCGTCTCGCGTGTAGGACCAGTCGACGACGTTGGCGGCGCTTGCCTGCACGTCGGCGCCAAGGAGGCCCGCGACCTGGGTCGGCTTGTTGGCGAAGCGGCCGAAGATGGTGTCGCCGAGCCGGCTGACGACCATCACCCAGACCGCCTCCGATCCACCGCGCGGGGTCGGCATGTCGACCTGCACGACAAACGAGTCATAGCCGTCCGGCTTGGCGTCGAACTTCGACCAGAACACCGGCAGCGAGTCCCTGGCCTGGGCGCGCGCTTTGGCCACCGCCGGGTCGACAGGCGCACCGTAGGTCGCGGCCTGCGCCTGAGCCACGGCGAGCGCCGGGGCGCCTGCCGTCGCGAGGGCGGCGACCAGCGCGAGGGAGGCCGCGATCATACGTTCGCCCCTTCGTTGGCGACCCAGGCCTCGGCGCACATCTTGGTCAGGTCGCGGATGCGGCCGATGTAGCTCTGGCGTTCGGCCACGGCGATCGCCCCGCGGGCATCCATCAGATTGAATAGGTGGCTGGCCTTCAACACGTGGTCGTAGGCCGGCAGCACGATCGCCTGGCCCTGCGGACCCTTAAGGCCCAGCAGGCGCGGCACCTGGATCTCCATGTCCTCGAACTGCCGCTTCAGCGTCTCGACGTCGTAGCCGTGGAAGTTGGCCTGGGAGTGCTGGCGCTCGTTCTCCAGGAACACCTGTCCGTACGTGCGGGGCTCAGGACCATCGGGATCGTTGAACGCCAGGTCCGCGAAATTGTCGACACCCTGGATGTACATCGCCAGGCGTTCCAGGCCGTAGGTCAGCTCGCCGGCCACGGGCCAGACGTCCAGGCCGCCCACCTGTTGAAAGTAGGTGTACTGGGTGACCTCCATGCCGTCGCACCAGACCTCCCAGCCCAAGCCCCAAGCGCCGACGGTAGGGTTCTCCCAGTCGTCCTCGACGAATCGGATGTCGTGCAGGCGTACGTCCAGTCCGATCGCCTCCAGCGAACCCAGATACAGGTCCTGCAGATTCTCCGGGTTCGGCTTCAGGATCACCTGATACTGGTAGTAGTGCTGCAGCCGGTTCGGGTTTTCGCCGTAGCGACCGTCGGCCGGCCTGCGCGAGGGCTGCACATAGGCCGCACGCCACGGCTTGGGCCCTAGGGCTCGCAGAACGGTCGCCGGATGCAGCGTGCCTGCACCGACCTCGACGTCGTGCGGCTGCAGAATCACGCAGCCCTGACGGCTCCAATAGTCGTGCAATTTCAGGATCAGGCCATGAAATGAAAGCGGCTTGTCTGAGGACATGAGGGGCTTGTTCGCAGGCGCAAAAATAGTCG
>NZ_JAUYQL010000024.1 GCF_030697305.1 Phenylobacterium sp.
TTCGAGTTCGAGGAAGACCGCGGCGCGACGATGATCGTCAAGGAGCCGATCGGCGTATGCGGCTTCATCACGCCGTGGAACTGGCCGCTGAACCAGATCGTCTGCAAGGTGGCGCCGGCGCTGGCGGCCGGCTGCACCATGGTGCTGAAGCCTTCGGAGGTGGCGCCGTTCTCGGGTCAGATCTTCGCCGAGATCATGCAAGCGGCCGGCGTGCCGGCGGGCGTGTTCAACCTCGTGCACGGCGATGGCCCCGGCGTCGGCGTGGCGCTGTCCAGCCATCCGCAGGTGGACATGATCTCGTTCACCGGTTCGACCCGCGCCGGGATCGAGGTCGCGAAGAACGCGGAGCCGACCGTCAAGCGCGTGCACCAGGAACTGGGCGGCAAGAGCCCGAACATCGTCCTGGACGACGAGGTGTTCGCCCGCAGCGTGTCGCGCGGCGTGTCGCACATGATGAACAATTCGGGACAGTCGTGTAACGCGCCTAGCCGCATGCTGGTCCCGTCCGCCCGCATGGGCGAGGCGATCGCCGCGGCCAAGGAAGCCGCCGAGAAGATCACCGTCGGCGACCCCAAGGGCAATTCGACCCTGGGACCGGTGGTCTCCAAGGTGCAGTGGGACAAGATCCAGACCCTGATCAACAAGGGCGTGGAGGAAGGCGCGACCCTGGTCACCGGCGGCGCCGGGCGGCCCGAGGGCCTTGACGTCGGCCACTATGTGCGACCGACGGTGTTCGCCAACGTCACCAACGACATGACCATCGCGCGCGAGGAGATCTTCGGCCCCGTACTGACCATCCTCGGCTACGAGAGCGTCGACCAGGCGATCGAGGTCGGCAACGACACCGAGTATGGCCTCTCGGCCTATGTGACCGGCGCCGACATCGAAGCGGCCCGCAAGACCGCCCGCCAGCTTCGTGCCGGCCAGGTGGTCATCAACGGCGCGTCCGACATGATGGCCCCGTTCGGCGGCTTCAAGATGAGCGGCAACGGGCGCGAGTGGGGCGACTTCGCCTTCCACGAATTCCTCGAGACCAAGGCGATCCTGGGCTACCAGGCCAAACCCGCTGCGGAGTAGGGCCGGCTCAACCGCCGCCGAGCACCTTGCGCATGGCCCCGGTCAGGCGCTCGAGCTCGAC
>NZ_JAUYQL010000054.1 GCF_030697305.1 Phenylobacterium sp.
GGTTGAAGGCGATGGGTTCGGCCAATGAACTGCTCACCGCAGCCCGCTGGCGCGGCGCGGCCATCGATCATCTGGCGGCGGCGGAGCTGGGGCCGCTCGCGCCCTCGCAGACGCACTGGGAAGGCCCTGAGCTGTTCCTGACGCCGCGCGCGGCCAACGCCCTGTCGCTGGCGCTGCACGAGCTCGCCGCCAATGCGGTGAAGTTCGGCGCACTCTCCACCGACATCGGCAGGGTGGACCTGCGCTGGAGCAAGGCCCGCGACGGCGGCTTCGAGCTGACCTGGATCGAGACCGGCGGCCCGCGCGTGTCAGCGCCCACCCACCGCGGTTTCGGCTCGACCCTGCTGAGCCAGGTCACCGGCCGTGAGCTGAACGGCGACACCACCGTCGAATACCGCCCGTCCGGCGTCACCGCGCGGCTGCGCGCCGGGCCGGCGGCGATCGTCGATCGACCGGACACCGTTCCCGAGGCGCCTGCGTCCCGGCCGCTGGAATCCGACCACGGCGGCGGCGCGGTCGACCTGCGTGGCGCCCGCGTGCTGATCGTCGAGGACGCCGTGCTGCTGGCGCTCGAGTTGGAAACGGGCCTCGCCGAGGCCGGGGCGACGATCGTCGGACCCGCCTACGAGCTCGAGGAGGCGCTGGCCCTGCTGGACCAGCCGATAGACGCCGCGGTGCTGGACGCCAATCTGAACGGTCGATCGGTCACCCCGGTGGCCGAGGCCCTGGCGGCGCGGGGCACGCCGTTCGTGTTCGCCACCGGCTATGGCGACGCCGGCGGCGGCCCGCAGGGTTTCGACGCGCCGATCATCCGCAAGCCGTACGACGTGACCCAGGTCGCCGCGGCGGTCGCCGAGCTGCTCCGCAAGTCCTGAGCCTTTACGCCGAGGCGCGCGCCGCGTTACCCCTTGGGGATGGACGCCTACATCTTTCCGCCGCCGCCGATCACCGCCGTGCCGGTGCTGGGCGAATCCTCGACCTTTCCCATCCGCCGGGTGATCTGCGTCGGGCGCAACTACGCCGCCCACGTGCGCGAGATGGGGGCCGACGAACGCGACCCGCCGTTCTTCTTCGCGAAGCCGGCGGACGCGGTGGTGTTCGCCGATGCGGTGGCCTATCCGCAGGCGACCTCGGACCTGCATCATGAGATCGAGCTGGTCGCGGCGCTGTCGGGTGGCGGGGTCGACCTGACACCCGGCCAGGCGCTGGACCTGGTCTACGGCTACGCGGTCGGCGTCGATCTCACCCGCCGCGACCTGCAGAACGAGGCCAAGGCCCAGGCGAGGCCGTGGGACAGCTCCAAGGGCTTTGACGCTTCGGGACCGATCTCGTCGATCCGTCCCTGGATGGGGCCGCCGCCCCAGGGGCGCATCAGTCTGGCGGTGAACGGTCAGGTCCGCCAGGACGGCCGGGTCGCCGACATGATCTGGAATGTCGCCGAGGTGATCGCCGAGGCGTCGCGCCTGTGGCGGCTGGAACCCGGCGACCTGATCTTCACCGGCACGCCGGAAGGCGTCGGCCCCGTCTCGCGCGGCGACCGGGTGTCGGGCGAGGTCGAAGGCGTCGGCGCGCTGGCGTTCACCTTGATCTGACTGCTGCACTGCAGCAACGGGGTTGCGGCGCGCGCCGGCTGGACGTATGGCGCGGGACGATGCTCAAACACCTCCTCGAAAACAACCGCGCCTGGTCGCAGCGCAAGATCGCCGGCGACCCCAGCTATTTCGCCCGCCTGGTCGGCCAGCAGGCGCCCGAATACCTGTGGATCGGCTGCTCCGACAGCCGCGTCCCGGCCAACGAGATCGTCGACCTCGATCCGGGCGAGCTGTTCGTCCACCGCAACGTCGCCAATCTCGCGCCGCCACAGGACGCCAACTACCTGTCGGTGCTGCAGTTCGCCGTCGACGTGATCAAGGTGAAGCACATCATGGTCGTCGGCCACTACGGTTGCGGCGGCGTGGCGGCGGCCGTCGACGGCCAGCGCCGCGGCCTGGTCGATCACTGGCTGCATCCGATCCGCGAGGTGCACCACGAACACCGCCACGAGTTGGAGGCGATCGGCGACGACACCGAACGGCTGAACCGGCTGTGCGAGCTGAACGTCATCCGCCAGGTGCGCAACGTCGCCTCCGACGTGTTCGTCCAGGACGCCTGGGCGCGAGGCCAGGAGCTGACGGTCCACGGTTGGGTGTATTCGCTGAGCACCGGACTGGTGAACGATCTGGACGTCAGCGTCGCCGACCCCGCGGAACTGGCGAGGCTGGGCTAGGCCTCATCCCTTGATCCGCACCCGCGCGCGGGCCTTGCGTCCGTCGGGATCGACCACCATCAGCCGATAGAACCCCGGTCCGGCCGGGCGCCACAGTACGCGCCCGCTGGTCGGGTCGGACGACAGCGGACGGCCGTCCACGAACCAGGCGAGGCCTGATCCGCTGGCCGCGAGCGCGAGACCACGCGAACCCGGCCCGAACCCCGCCACCTGCACTGTCGCCCCGTCTGGCGGGAAGATCAGCTTTGGCCCCTGCGCCGGCTGCTCCAGGCGCGCCAGCGAGGTCGGGGCCGAGGGCGGGGCGATCGGCCGGGGCGCCGCGGGCGGCGCATCAATCAGGTCCGCGGCCTCGAACAGCATCGGCAGGGCGGCGTCGCGCCCGGTGAGCCCGCCGCGTGCGCCGCCGTCGGCGCGTCCCGTCCAGACCACCACCGCGTAGCGGCCGATTACACCGGCCGCCAGGGCGTCGCGGAATCCGTACGAGGTGCCGGTCTTGAACGCCATCAGCGGCCGCCCCCGGGCCAGCGCCGTGGGGCTGGCCCCGGCCGGCGGCGGGGTCTCGCGCAGGATGTCCAGCACCTGGGCGGCGGCCTCGGCGCGCACCAGCCTGCGGCCGCCCTCATGGCGACGGCGGTCGGCGTCGACCTGCGTCCACGCCAACGGCTTGGCGAGCCCGCCGTCACCCAGGGCCGCATAGAGCACCGCAAGATCGCGCAGGCTGATCCCCACGCCGCCCAGCGCCAGCGCCAGGCCGGCGTCGCGGGTCGCCAGCTTCGGGCGCACCAGCTTGACGCCGACGGCGGTCATCCGCCCTTCGAACGCGGCGGGGCCCAGGCGCTCCAGCGTCTCGACCGCCGGCATGTTCAGCGAATGGGTCAGCGCCTCGCGCACCGTCACCTTGTCGTGGAACACACGGTCGAAGTTCTCCGGCTGATAGTCGGCGAAGCGTCGTGGCGCATCGTCCATGCGGGTGTCGGGCGCGGCCAGGCCGTCGTCGAAGGCGAAGGCGTAGATGAATGGCTTCAGCGCCGAGCCGGGCGACCGATAGGCCCGCGTCATGTCGATCCAGCCGCCGGGGCGGTCCAGCCCGCCGGAGCCGACCGCGGCGCGCACCGCGCGGCCGTCTATCTCCACCACGAGGATGGCCGCGGTCGCCTCCGGCCCCTGGGCGCGGGCGGTGGAGGCGGCCAGCGTCTCCAGCCGCGCCTGCAACGCCGGGTCGATGGTCGAGACCACAGAGGCCTGGGACGCGCGGGCCTGGCGGGCCAGTTCGCCGGCGGCATGCCAGGCCAAGGCCGGGAACGGGCTGCGCCTGGGCAGGTGCTCGTCCTGCGCCTCGGCCGCGGCGCTCTCGGTGATGCGGCGCGCGCGGATCATCTTGTCTAGCACCCGACCGCGGGCGGCGCGGGCTGCGTCGGGGCGGCGGTCCGGACGCCGTGCCTCGGGCGCCTGGGGCAGGGCGATCAACAGCGCCTGCTCGCCGTCGGTGAGCGTCTCCGGCTCATGTCCGAAGTAGGCGAGGCTGGCGGCGCGCACACCCTCGAGATTGCCGCCGTAGGGCGCCAGCGTCAGATAGAGGCCGAGGATCTGCTTCTTCGAAAAGCGCGCCTCGAGTTGAACCGCGCGCCACATCTCGATGAGTTTGGCCAGCGGCGTGCGTGGCCTGGGCTCCAGCAGGCGTGCGGTCTGCATGGTGAGCGTCGAGGCGCCCGACACCACGCGCCCGTGGGCGGCGCTGGACGCCGCGGCGCGGACCACGGCGATCGGGTCGACGCCGGGGTGAAGCCAGAAGCGCGCATCCTCCACGGCGATCAGCCGAGCCAGGAAGCCAGGATCGGTGCGCGCCAGATCGGCGCGGATGCGCCAGCGGCCGTTCTCCACCGGCAGGGCGCGCAGCCAGCCGCCGTGCCGGTCTAGCACCACGGGCGAAGAGCGTTCGCCGCGCGCCAGGTTCGGCGGAAACGCCGTGTCGGCGGCGAACAGCAGGCCCTGCGCCGCCATCACGCCGAGCAGGGCCCGCGTCAGCGCGCGCGCGCCGCGCACGGGCCCTAGAGCCCCGGCGCGATCGCCGTGCGGCCGGCCTCGGTGCGCGCGTTGAAGCTCGGACGGTACATATCGCGGGCTTGGGCCCCCGGCAGCAGGAAGTCGCCCGGCGTCACGGCCCGCGCCACATAGGCGAAGGCGAAGCTGGATTTGCCCGGAAGGTCCATGGCCGCCACGTACCGGTCGTCGCGTGACTCCTGCACATCGGCCCCTGACAGTTCGCCCAGGAACTTGAAAGGCCCGCTCTGCGCGTCGTCGGCGCCGAGGACCGTCTCGATCTCGAAGCCTGCGGGCAGGGGATCGTCGACCACCAGGGCGGACGAGCGCGCCTGCGTCGAGCGACCGGCGATCAACACGATCACCCGCTCGCCCTGGCGCAATGTCGCAGGATCGGCGGGAGAGCCGTCGAGGCGCAGCAGGCGCTTGGACAGCGACAGGCCGTTGGCCTCGGCTGCGGGCGGCGCGATCGGCGTGCCGGCGACAGTCACCGTACGCCAAAGCGCGCCGGCGCCGGCGTTGACGAACCGCGCGTCGGCCAGCTTGCCCACCGACCAGCGTGGCGCGCCGCCCGCGGCGCTGAGCGGATTTGCGCCCTGGGCCTCGATGCGGATGCGTCCGGCCGCCTTGAGCATGGCGTTCGCGGCTTGCAGCAGGCGAGCCTGTTCCTGGGTGTTCAGCGCGTCAGGGTCCTTCACCGCGCCGTCGAGGCGACCCTGGAGGCTGCGGGCGAGTTCCGGCTCGCCGGCCTCGTAGGAGAGGCTGATCACCGCGGCCAGGTCGCGCAGCGGGCTCTGATACCAGTCGCTGTCCTCGCGGTAGCCCAGGGAACGGGCGGCCTGGCGCAGGGCGGAACGGGCCCGCGCCTTGTCGCCCATCATGGCGAGACCCGCACCCACCTGCGCCTTGGCGATCGGCGAATCCTCGGTCTTCATCTGCACGTCGTGCCACCAGCGCAAGCGCGCGAGGTCGCCGCGTCCCGCCTTGGCCAGCACGTAGAGGGCGTAGGCCGAGGCGCGGGAGCGCATCGCCGCCGTCGCCTTGCGCGAGGCTTCGGGCGATCCGGCCCACCACTCCGGATACTCGAGGCGGTAGGAGACCGACGAGAAGCCCTCGGGGCGCGAGATCTGGCGCATGGCGGCCAGCGCGCGATCGAGGGCGGCCTGCGGCACCGGCGCGCCGGCGCGTTTCGCCTCGACCAGGAAGTCGGTGGCGTAGGCGCCGAGCCAACCATCCGCCTCGCCGTCGCCGACCCGCCACAGGCCAAAGGCGCCGTCGAGGGTCTGGCGGTCGAGCAGCTTGCCCACTGCGGCGTTCAGGCCGTTCGAGGCGCGCAGCACCTTCGGATCGTTGGCCGTCTGACCCGCGTAGAGCAGTGGGTAGGCGCCCGACACGAGCTGTTCGGTGCAGCCGTATGGATAGCGGTTCAGCGCATTGGCCAAGGGCGCGGGGTCGAAGCCGCGGAACGGCGAGTAGCTGACCTGTAGCGTCGCATCGCCAGCCGCCAGGCCCCCCAGCAGCGCCGAGGCTGGGGTGAACGCCTCGCCGGGCTTCTGCAGGGCGTAGGTGGTGCGGGTGATCGGACTCCAGCCCAATCGGGTCTGGATCGGGTAGTCGCGCGCCGAACTGAAGCCCGGACCTGTGACCTTGAACCCGATCTCGCCGATCCCGGCCCGGTTAGGCGCGTTGAACGGAATCCGCTCGGCGATCCGCTGGCCGAGCGCCAGCTGGAAGGCCTTGCGGAACGGAGCGAGGACGCCGCCCTTCGAGGTCATCTCGGCGACATAGGCGCCGACACGGCCTTCGAGATTGTGCAGCTCCAGGGTCGCGAAGGCGCGGTCGCCGGGCGCCAGGAAGCGCGGCAGGGCGAGGTCGCTGACCACGGCCTCACGCACGGTCAACGGTTTGGAGGCGCCGCCGACGGCCTCGTCGGTCCAGGCCACCGCCATCAGCCGCAGCTCGCCGTTGAAGTCGGGCGCCGGCAGGCGGATCACCGCCTTGCCGTCGCGGCCGGTCTCCACCAGCCCCGACCACATGGCCACGGTGCGGATCGGGGTGACGGTCAGGCCTTCGCCGCCGATCTCGTCGGCCCCGAAGTTCACGTTGGCGGGCGCGCCCAGGTTCGGGTCCAGCAGCCGGCCGTAGTCGTCACGGTAGTCGAGCGTCAGCGCCCGCTTGCCGAAGTACCATTTGACCGGATCAGGGCTCTCGAAGCGGGTGAGCGCGAGGATGCCCTCGTCGACGGCGGCGAGCGTCACGCGGGCGCGGCCGGCGAAGCCGGCGCCCTTGATGGTGATCGGCACCTCCAGCGCCTGTTTGGCGTCGATCTTGGCCGGCGTCCCCAGCTCCACCGTCAGCTTGCGGTTCTTCGGGTCGAGCGGCACGTAGACCAGCCCCAACGCCCGCTTCGGCTTGGGCGAGGCGACCGGATCGCGCGGCTGGATGACGCTGACCAGCACATAGGCGCCGCCGCCCCAGGCGGCGTTGGTCTTCAGGCGCACGGTCGCGCCGTCGGCGCCCACCGTCACGGTCTTGAAGTCGATCAGCCGGTCGGTGGCCACCGCCACCTGGGCCTCGCCGGCATAGGGCGGCTTCAGGGTGATCTCGACGGTGTCGCCTTGCGCATAGGCCTTCACGCCGGCGCTGACGCGCACGAAGTCGGGCGCCTCGACGTCCTTGGCGGGCGCGCCCCAGCCGGAGGCGAAGCGCACGATGCTCTTGGCGCCTTCTGCGCTGGTCAGCTCCAGACGATAATCGCCCCAGCCGAGGCGGCGCGAGACACGGGCCGGCTGGGCGGCGCCGACGTTCAGGGTTCCGCGCTGGACGACCACGTCGCGACTGGTGCGCCGCCACTGCCAGCGGCCGTCCTGCTGGAACCAGTCGTAGTCCCAGTTCTCGGCGACCAGCGAATAGGACACGCCGGACTGGGCGATGCGCCGGCCTGTGCGGTCGGCGGCGATGACGTCGAAACTGACGGTGGGATCGCCGCGGCCCGAGGCTTCGCCCTGGTCGACCTTGACGCCCAGATAGACCGGTTGCGTGCGGACCTTCAGCGAGACCGCCTCGCGCACTGGCCGGCCGCCGGGCTCGAACACCGAGGCGGTGAAGGCGGCGATCAGCGGCTGGGTGGTGTCGCTGGCCTCTTCAGAGGACAGGTTCAGCACCGCGCGGCCTTCGGCGTCGGTGACCGTCTCGCCGAGCGCGATGAACTTCTCGGCGAACGGCTCGCGCTGGTCGCCCCACTGGTAGTCCGCGAACTGCGGGAACGGGTCGGTGTCGACCTTGAGGCGCGCTTCGCCCTGGGTCTGCAGGCCGGCGCCGGGCGCGCCGTAGAGGAAGCGTGCGGCGACCTCGACGGCGCGGGTTTCGCCTGCGCCGATCGGGACCGCGTCCTGGCCGGTGACCGTGACGCCAAGGCGTTGGGGTGCGAAGTCCTCGACCGCGAAGGCGAAGCTGCCGACCGGGTTCTCCAGCCCGTCGATCTCGACGCTGACATTCCAGCGGCCGCGCGGCGCGGCCTTGGGCAGGGCGATGTCGGCGGCGGCCGCACCCAACGGCGTGCGCTCGAAGCGGAAGCGCCTGTACTCCACGCCAGAGGGTCGCTTGACGATGATCACGCCGGCGCGGTCCTTGACCGCACGCGCCTCGCGGTCGCGCAGCAGGGCGTTCAGGTGGACGGTTTCGCCTGGGCGGTAGATGCCGCGGTCGGCGTAGACGAAGCCGTCGACGGCGGTGGCCGCCGCGCGGCCCGGCTCGGCGTCGGTGCGTCCGCCGATCCCCTGTTTCGACAGGTCCACCGGCGCGCGTTCCAGGTCCAGCACGGCCAAGTCGCCCTGGGCGCCGTAGGCCATCACCATCTTGGCGTCGCCCGCGCCTTCGCCCTCCAGCAGGGGGCGGTCGAAGCGCACACGGCCGACGGAATCGGTCTTGGCCTCGGCGAGGGTCTCGCCGTTGCGCGCCACCAGCGCCACCTTGAGGCCTGGCAGGATCTTCGCGGTCTGCAGGGAGCGGACGACCACGTCCAGCCCTTCGGAACCGTCGTAGGCCGACAACGCCATGTCGGTGAAGATCACCCAACGGCGGGCCTGGGCCGGCGGATTGGGATCGTAGCCGTCATCCTCGTCGCCTTCGCCGGCCTTCAGCGAGCGCCCGCCCGAGGCGTCGCGCGCCTTGATCACATAGCCGCCGGGCTGCATCTCCTTGAGCACCGCGCCCAGGGGGAAGACGGTGGTGGCGCGCTGACCCGCCTGGCTGGCGACGTCAATCTCGCCCTTCCAGACGCGTCGGCCTTCGCCGTCGGGGCTGTCGTCGCCATAGTCGCCTGGATAGTCGCCTTCGCTGGTGGGGTCGGGGGCGCTGATCGACTTGCGCACCAGGTTGCGATCGGCGACGCGCCAGACCTCGATCGCCAGGCGGCTGACGTTGACTGTCTCGATGCCGATACCGTCCGACTGTTCGCGGGGCAGGATCACGCCTTCGCCGGCGAAGCCCACGAACGGCGGCTTCTCGCCGAAGGTGAAGTCGACATCGGCGTTGGCGGCCAGGGTCTCGCCGCCGCGGCCGGGCAAGCCCTTGAGCAGGGTGATGCGGCGATCGGTGAAACCGAGGCCGGCGACACACAGCTCCGCGCCCTTCACCGACACCGCTGGCTGGGCGCCCAGGTCGGGAGAGACCAGCACGAAGTCGGCGTAGGGCTTGGCGGGGTCCAGCGGACGGGTGAGTTCGACGCAGGCCAGCGGCTGGGCCTGGGCGGTGTCGATGCGCGAGCGCCACACCGCAAAGCCTTCGGGCTTGGGCACGCCGCGACGGGCGGCCTTGACGCCGCGGGGCTTGCCGAAAAGCGACCAGCCGGAGGCGCCGGGCTCGGCGCTTGCGGGCGCCTTGGCGAACAGGTCGCCGTCGGCGACCTTGGCGGTGAGGAAGCCACCGCCGAACGACGCCAGCACCACGCCAGCGGCGGCCAGGACGGCGCCGCGCGCGCCCAGCCGACGCCACCACGCAGCGCGCCGCTCAGGTTGCGCCGCCGCAGGCGATTGCGGGGTTTCGTCGCCCGTGCTCATCCGATGATCCCCGACATTCCAGCCGGATGGGATGGCAAAGCCACGCTGTCGTCAATCGCCCCCGCTGCGCCTTTCGGGTGCGATCAGCGCAGGGCGAGCGTCAGCGACTTCACCTGTAGATAATCGTCGATCCCGTAGGCCGATCCCTCGCGCCCATAGCCTGACTGCTTGACCCCGCCGAACGGGTTCGCGGGGTTGGAGACGAGGCCGGTGTTGACCCCGACGATGCCCGCATCGATGGCGCGGCCGACCCGCATGGCGCGGTTCAGGCTCTCCGAAAACACGAAGGCCGCCAGGCCGAACTCGCTGGCGTTGGCCCGCGCCACCGCCTCATCGTCGTCGCGGAAGCTGAACACCGGGCACACGGGCCCGAAGGTCTCCTCGCAGGTGAACAGCGCGTCGTCCGCGCCGGCGATCACCGTCGGCTGGAAGAAGCGCCCGCCCAGGTCATGCCGCGCGCCGCCGGTCAGCACTCGGCCGCCGTCGGCAAGGGCTTTCGCCACGTGGGTCTCGACCTTCTCCACCGCCTTGGCGTCGATCAACGGGCCGATCTCCACGCCGGGCTCGAACGGCTTGCCGACCTTGAGCGCCGCGACGCGCTCGGTGAGCCGTTCCAGGAAGGCGTCGTGGATGCTCTCGTGGACATAGATGCGGTTGGGGCAGACGCAGGTCTGACCGGCCCCCCGGAATTTGCCGGCGACGGTTCCCGCCACCGCCAGCTCCAGGTCGGCGTCGTCCAGCACCAGAAGGGGCGCCGCGCCGCCCAACTCCATGGACAACCGCTTCAGGGTCGGCGCGCACTGGCCGGCGAGCAGGCGGCCGACCTCGGTGGATCCGGTGAACGACAGCTTGCGGATCGCCGCTGATCCAGTGAGACGCGCGCCCACAACGCTTTGCGCGCCGCTGACCACCGAGAAGCAGCCCGGCGGCAGGCCGGCTTCCAACGCCAGGGCGGCCAGCGCCAGGGCGGTGAATGGCGTCGCGGAGGCCGGCTTCAGGACCAGGGTGCAGCCGGCGCAGAAGGCCGCCGCGGCCTTGCGGGTCATCATCGCGGCCGGGAAGTTCCACGGCGTGATCGCGGCCACCGGCCCGACCGGCTCGCGGAACGCCAGGATCAGGTCCTGTGCATTGCCGCTGTCGATCGCGCGACCGTCCAGGTGTTCGGCGATGCCGGCGAACCAGGTGATGAAGGCGTTGGCGTAGCGGACCTCGCCCACCGCTTCGGCGAACGGCTTGCCATTCTCCAACGAGATCAGCGCCCCAAGCGCCTGTTCGTTGGCGGTGATCAGCGCCGCCCAGCGCGTCAGGAACTCGCCGCGCTCCCGAGCCTTGCGCCGCGACCATTCGGGAAAGGCGTCGGCCGCCGCGGCGATGGCCTCGTCCACCTGATCCGCCGTCAACGATGGGACGTGGCCGAGGATGGTCTGCTCGGACGGGTCCTCGACCGCGATCGCGCCATCGCCGGCCGAGATCCAGGCGCCGTCCACCAGCGCAGCTTCGCGGATCAGTTTGCGCGCTGCGCCCTTCAGGTCGTCTGGGGAAGTCGGCGGTGTCATGGGGAAACCTTTTGTTGGCGGGTCGCCTCCACCGAACGCGCGAGGCCTCGAAACGGCTGTCGGGTTTCCGACAGAAGAATTTAAGTCTCACATTCTAAAGCGAAATTTACCCTGTCTATGGGCCGTTCGTTTACCGCGTCGAGGTTAGGATCGCCCCGAAACAGGATCGGGGATTGGGCGTGGGCCAGCGAATCCAAGCGATATTGCGTCTTGCCGCCGCACTGGGCGGGCGCAGTCGGTTGAAGGACGGAATGCGCGACGAGCGCGGCGTGGTGGCGATCATCTTCGCCCTGGCCGTCGTCGTGCTCGCGCCGATGATCCTGGGCCTGTTCGACGTCTACACAGCCACAGAACAGCGCGCGAAGCTGCAAGATGCGGTCGACGCCGCCGCGCTCTACGCCGCGCGTTCGTCGGCCCAGACCGACGCCGAGATCAACACCCTGGCCGGCAAGGCGCTCCTCGCCAACCTCCACCTGGTGCGCGGCTCGACCCTGACGTCGTCCGACTTCCACCTGACCGACAACAACACCAAGGTGGTCGGCAGCGCGTCGGTCACGCCGGTGGCGCTCGCCCCCGGGTTCTGGTCGCCGCACCCGGTCAGCGTCAACACTGAGGTGATCCGTTCATCGAAGAACGTCGAGGTCGCCCTGGTGCTCGACATCACCGGCTCGATGTCCGGGACCAAGATCTCCGACCTGCGGACCGCCGCCCAGAGCCTCGTGGACATCGTCGTGCGCACCCAGCAGACGCCGTTCTATTCGAAGGTCGCGGTGGTGCCGTGGTCGATGGGGGTCAATCCCGGGACCTATGGCGACGCCGCCCGTGGCGCTGTCGTCGGCACCAAGGCGGTCACCGCCTACTCGAGCTGGTATTCGGGGACGCAGAAGACGATCAGCGGCGCCACGCGCGCAAGTCCGGTCGTCGTCACGGCCACCAGCCACGGGTTCGCCAACGGCAACACTGTGCTGATCACCGGCGTCAGCGGCATGACCCAGATCAACGGCACGCCGTACGTGGTCGCCAACAAGACCACGAACACCTTCCAGCTCCAGGGCATCAATGGCTCGGCGTTCACCGCCTATTCGTCCGGCGGCAAGGTGACGAAGTGCGTGCGCACCGACTGCAGCGCGCAGTTCACCTCGACGGCCCATGGCTATAACGTCAACGACTATATCTATATCAACAACCCGAGCGGCACCGCGCTGCGCGATATAGTCGGCATCGTGCGGAGCAAGGCGGCGAATACCTTCAACCTGTTCTTCGCGAGCGGGCCAACTGCCGCCTACGCCTCTGGCACCACGGCCTACTGCACGACCTACGGCTGCGAGTACATGCGCTTCACCAATGGCGACTCGACGGCGGTGAAGATTTTCCAGAAGACCAGCTGCGTCAGCGAGCGCTTCCTGGCCAACGTCAATACGGATGTGGCGCCCAGCACGACGCCGGTCGGCTTCAACTACGCGGCGGACGGCGACAACCTGGTGGCCGGGACCACGGTCAACACGCCCAACCCGTGCATCAGCCACACGATCATTCCGCTGTCGTCGGACAGGACCGCCATCAAGGCCGCGATCGGCTTGCTCGACGATGGCGGCTCCACCGCCGGCCAGACGGGCGTGGCGTGGGGCTGGTACATGGTCTCGCCGACCTTCGGCGCGATCTTCCCGGCCGCCAGCCGGCCCGCGGCCTACAACTCGCCCGACACCATGAAGGCGGTCGTGGTGATGACCGACGGCGCGCTGAACACCACCTACTGCAACGGCGTGATCGCCCAGGACTCGCTGTCCGGCAGCGGCAGCATCAAGGATCACATCAACTGCAACGGCAATAACGGCAGCACCTTCACCCAGGCCGCGGCGCTGTGTGAGAACATGAAGACCGCCAATATCGTGGTCTACACCGTGGGCTTCCAGATCACCGGCGACACCACGGCGACCAACTTCGTCAACGGCTGCGCCACCGATCCCGACCACGTCTACCTGCCGACCAGCGGCACGGCGTTGAAGGATGCGTTCAAGGCGATCGGCGCCGACATCAACAGCCTGCGGCTATCGCACTAGGCTAGAGCAACTTGATCTCCCGCAGGCGCTCCTTGAGGAAGTCGTCTGCGGTGATCGGCTGCGGATAGCGGTCGGGTCGGTCTGGCCCCACGCAGCCGGCCAGGGTGACGATCTCGTAGTCCGGGTTGAAGTGCAGGAAGAACGGCGTCGAGTAGCGCGCCACGCCTCGCCGTTCCGGCGCTGGATTGACCACCCGGTGGGTGGTCGACGGCAGGCGATGGTTGCTCAGCCGCTGCAGCATGTCGCCGATGTTGCAGACCAGCGAGCCCTCCGGCGGATTGATCGGCAGCCAGTGCCCGTCGCGATCCAGCACCTCCAGGCCCGCCTCCTCGGCGCCCAGCAGCAAGGTGATGACGTTAATGTCCTCGTGGGCGCCGGCCCGAACGTGCGGGCCGTCGAAGGCGACCGGCGGGTAGTGCAGCAGCCGCAGGATGGAGTTGCCCTCGGACACCGTGGCCGCGAAGAACCCTCGTTCCAGCCCCAGGTAGACGGCGATGGCCTCGAGGATCCGGGCGCCCATGGCGTCCAGCGCGCCGTAGAGCCAGGTCATCTCTTCCCGGAAGTCAGCCGGCGCTTCGGGCCAGACGTTCTCCGGCATCTGGGCGGCGTAGCGATGGCCGGTCGGCAGGTTGCGGCCGACGTGCCAGAATTCCTTCAGGTCGTGGTGGGCGGCGCCCTTGGCCGTCTCGATGCCGAACGCTGTGTAGCCGCGCTGTCCGCCGGCCCCTGTGATGTATCGGCGCTTCACGTCCTCGGGCATGGCGAAGAAGGCCTTGATCGCGCCCAGCGCCGCATCGAGCCGCGCGGCCGGCAGCTCGTGGTCGGCCACCACGGCGAAGCCATAGCGCTCGAACGACGCGCCCAGCGACTGGCTGAAACGCTCGAAGTCGCGGTCGAAGTCCGCAAAGGACACCGGGACGATGGCGGGGGAGGGCACGGGCTTGCTCCTAAACGGTCGGCTTTCCGGCGTCCTCGGCGACGCGTTCGTCTTCGGCCACCTGGCTCATCTCGGCGCGCAGCAGCTGGTCCATGGTCTCGCGCGACGCACGGGTTGCGAGGATGAAGCGCTCCTCCTCGCCATAGATCGGCGCGAGCTGATCGAACAGCGTGCGGTCGTGCTGGCGGAATAAGGTCGCCGCGCGGGTGGCGCGGTAGTCGCTCAGGCCCAGGCGCTTGAGCGCGCGGCGGCCCATCGAAAGGCCGCCTTCGAAGGTCTCGCGCTCCACCTCGTGGGCGCCCTTGCTGAGCAGCTCGTAGGCGTGGCGGCGATCCCAGGCGCGGGCCAGCACGGTCAGATGCGGAAAAGCCTGGCGGGCGATCTCCACCATCTCCAGCGCCTTGTCGCGGTCGTCGATCGCCACCACCAGCAGCCTGGCCTTTTCGGCGCCGGCGGTGCGCAGCAGGTCCAGGCGGCTGGCGTCGCCGTAGTGAACCTCCATGCCGAAGCGGCGCAGGGTGTCGATCTGCTCGATGCTGGCGTCCAGTGTCACGGTGCGGAAATCGTTGGCGATCAGCAGACGGGCCGTGACCTGCCCGAACCGGCCGAACCCGGCGATGATCGCGTCCGGCGCGCCGTCGTCGTAGGGCGTGTCCTCGGGCTCGGCGAGGCCGGCGCCGGGATGTTTCAGCACCCAGCGCTCGAACGCCGCCATGGCCAACGGCGTGCAAGCCATCGACAGGGCGACGACGGCGGTGAGCAGCTTGGCCTGCTCCGCGCCCAGCACGCCGGCGCCCAGTGCGAAGCCGAAGAGCACGAAGGCGAACTCTCCGCCCTGGGCCAGCGCCACGGCGGTCGCCGCAGCGTCGCGGGGCGACAGGCGCGCGGCCCGCGCCGCGGCGAACATCACCAGCACCTTCAGCAACATCAGGCCGCCGACCAGGGCCAATAGCAGCAGCGGCTGGGCGGCGACCATGGCGAAGTCCAGCCCCGCGCCCACGGTGATGAAGAACAGGCCCAGCAACAGGCCGCGGAACGGCTCGATGTCGGTCTCGAGCTCGCGGCGGAATTCGCTCTCGGCCAGCAGCACGCCGGCCAGGAAGGCTCCCAGGGCTGGCGACAGGCCGACAAGCTGCATCAGGGCGGCGACCGCCACGACCAGCAGTAGGGCCGAGGCGGTGAAGATCTCGCGCAGCCTGGCCGCGGCGATGAACCGGAACATCGGCCGGGTCAGATAGCGACCGCCGACGACCACGACGCCGACAGCGGCCATCACCGCCAGCGCGCCGACCCAGCCCGGCAGGCCGTCGAGCAGCGCCGAGCCGTGGCCCGAGGCCTCCGTGTGGCCGACGCCCGAGCCCAGCAACGGCAGCAGGGCGAACAGCGGGATGACCGCCAAGTCCTGGAACAGCAGCACGCCGAACGCCGCCTCGCCGATCGCGCCCTGGCGCAGGCCTTTCTCTTCCAGACTCTGCAGGACGATGGCGGTGGACGACAGGGCCAGGATCAGGCCGGCGGCGAGCGCCGTGCGTCCGTCCAGCCCCATCGCCATGCCGGCCGCGGCCAGCACCGCAGCGGTCCCGACGAGCTGCGCGCCGCCGAGGCCGAAGATCGCGCCGCGCATGCGCCACAGCAGCGCGGGACGCACCTCCAGCCCAATCAGGAACAGCAGGATGACCACCCCGAACTCGGCGACGCGCATGACGTCGCCGGCCTCGCCGACCAGGTTCAGCGCATAGGGGCCGATCGCCGCGCCGGCGACCAGATAGCCAAGCACCGAGCCCAGGCCCAACCGCTTGGCGATCGGCACCGAGATCACGCCGGCGGCGAGATAGACCAGCGCCTGCAGCAGGATCGAATGCTGATCCATTCAGGCGCCGTTCCGGCGAGCGTTGGTGGTCAAGGTTTGCACCATGCGTGGATTATGGACGTTCGCTCCAGGATTCGCGCGGGGCAATTCATGGCTGCAGGCTTGCAAATGCTGCGGCGCCGCGTAACACGGCTACATGGCCAGAAAGCTCTATAAGGACGCCGCCGAAGCGCTGGACGGGCTGCTTTTCGACGGCATGACGATCATGTCGGGAGGCTTCGGCCTCAGCGGCATCCCCGAGAACCTGATCGCGGCGATCCGCGCCTCGGGCGTCAAGAACCTCACCGTGATCTCCAACAACAGCGGCGTCGACGGCTTCGGCCTGGGCCTGCTGCTGGAGA
>NZ_JAUYQL010000009.1 GCF_030697305.1 Phenylobacterium sp.
TCGGCCGCGCCTAGTAGGCCACGCCGCCGACGCCGCCGTCGATGCTCATGCTGGTCAGCACGGCTTCGGATTGTTCCTCGCGGTAGGCGGTGTAGGTCTCGACAACGGTCATCGTCAGGATCTTCACGCCCGCGCCGAAGCGGCGGAGCAGGGAGCGTTCGTTGCAGTCGCGGGCCGGCTTCTGACGGCGGCAATCCACCTTGCCGCCGGGCGCGTGGTATAGCGCCTGGCCCTTGGCGCAGGCCATGGTCTCGCCCTTGGAGAAGTCAATCCGGCCTTCGTACTCCGAGATCGTCGCCTGTAGGCTGGCCCCGGCGATGCAGCGATAGAGTTCGCCGTCATAGAGATCGTTGATTTCACGGTCGGCGCGGACCTGGGAGGCCGGGTGCGGAATCTGGCGGTCGTCGATGCAGACGGCCTGAATGACCACGCGCTTGGTGCGGGTGCGGGTGGCCTGGTAGGCGACGCGCTTGACGCCGCCGCCGACGTTGAGGCCGGAGATCAGGCCGGTGGCCGAGGGGGGCGCATAACCGCCGCCGCCACCACCGCCGCCGAAGAACACCATCGCGCCCGCACCGCCGCCCGCCGATGCGCCGGCGGAAGCTCTGGCGCTGGCGTTGACCACAACGGTCGGGGCGACGAAGACGTTGACGCCTGGAATGTTGACGTTGTGCCCGGGCGTGCAGCACGGCGGCGTGCTGGGGGGCGGAGGCGGCGCGCAGCAGGTGGGCGGCGGTGGCGCGCAGCACTGCGCCAGCGCAGCTCCGCCCGCGAAGAACAGGCCCAGGCCCGCGGCCAGCCCCAGCAGTGTGATTCGCGCCTTCATAAGACGGCCCCTCCTTCAAACGTCCGTCGTCTCAGCGACAGGCCCCGGCGTTCGAAAACGCCCTGACCCCGACCTCGCGCCTGTCCCGGAGCGGGACGTTTGGCGGTTGGTCCGCATCGTTCTGCAAGGCCTGTGCGGTCGCAGCGAAGGCCGCGAAACCGGACGTGCGTCTCGATGTCGATGTTCCATTCAACAACAGAACGGTTGATAGACTATTGGCGAAGCCGCAGTCGGGCGGGCGAAAGCCCGGCCCGCGCGGACGTCGATCCGTCAGAATTCGCGGACATCATCTCGCGGGTGTTCATCCTCGGGCGCAGCGCCTCTGGGGTCTACCCCGTGCGACTGGCTGGCGATTACCTCAGCGAATTGCACGGCGGCGACCTGCGGGCGCGCAATGCGCTGTCGCTGTGGGCCGAGGCCGACCGTTTCCGCCTGCGCGCGGCGCTCGAGGAGGCGCGGCTGCGCCCTGAGCCGATCGTCGCCACCTGCGAGGTTCGCGCGGATGGCGCGGAGATGCCGATGGAGGTGTTGTTCGCCCCGCTGACCGGCGTGGCCGGCGCGCAAGACCGGTTCCTGGGACTGTATCAGCCACTGGGCTTCACCGCGAAACTGGGCGGGCGCCTGGCGCTGGATATGAAGATCCGCACGATCCGCAGCGCCGGCGCCGCCAACGAGGAGGCGCCGCGCCTGCGCCTGGCCACCCTGGACGGGCGGCGGATGGCCTGACGTCAGGTTCAGAGCGGGGCGAGCCCGGCCTTGTAGCGCCGCCAGTTGGCGACGTAGCCCACGGCCGATCGCGACAGCGTCGCGGCCTGGGCCGGGCTGATCTCGCGCACCACCTTGCCCGGTGCGCCCATGACCAGGGAGTTGTCGGGGATCTCCTTGCCCTCGGTGATCAGGCAGTTGGCGCCGATCAGGCAGTTGCGGCCGATGCGGGCGCCGTTGAGCACGATCGAGCCTATGCCGATCAGCGAATTCTCGCCCACCGTACAGCCGTGCAGCATGACCATGTGGCCGACGGTGACGTTGGCGCCGATGGTCAGGGGGACATCGGCGTCGGTATGCAGCACCGAGCCGTCCTGGATATTGGTGTTCTCGCCGATTTCGATGACGTCGTTGTCGCCACGCACGGTTGCGCCGAACCAAATCGATGCGTTCTTCTTGAGAATCACCCGGCCGATCACGACAGCGTTAGGCGCAATCCAATATTCGCCGTCTTCGGGCAACTGCGGCGCTATGCCGCCCAAGTTATAAGCACCCATCTTTCCACCCCGTTTCTCGGACAGAACGTCGCGTTTAATCGTTCATAAAGCGCCGCTACGCTTATTCTAGTCAGGCGATTCGGGGGGTCGATAGCCCTTCCGCATCCCACCGCGTCCGGCTTTCGGGCGCGGTCTCCTCTAGTCGGAGCAAAGGGTGCCGCGTTTGTCGTTCCGACGGCTCTGCCCGTCGCCAGCGTCAGGTCCAAACGAGCCACCCGGCGGCGCGTGCCGCCGCCCCTGTGTCAAAGCGTCGTTCCCAAAGGGCGGTCCATTGCGGACACGCCCTTTTTTCTTGTCCCCATGGAGGCCTTGATGACCAAGCGAGCTGTGAAACGCCACGTGCGCGAAGGCGCGTTCGACGCCGGTCAGTTCGACGATGATAACAAGGTCCGGCGCCTGCCGATCGAACGCGCCTGGTCTCCCCTCTCCCATTCCAACGACGACCGGGAACAGGGCTACCTCAAGACCATCAAGGCCAAGTCTCCTGGGCAGGAAGAGATGATCGCGGCGGTAGACGCCAAGAACTTGGTCCTGGCGCTTGGCCCGGCAGGCACGGGCAAGACCTATCTGGCGATCGCCAAGGCGGTGGAGGCGCTGGAGGCCGGCCGCGTGGGCCGCATCGTACTGTCGCGCCCGGCGGTGGAGGCCGGCGAATCAATCGGCTTCCTTCCCGGCGAGATGGAGGACAAGCTCGCCCCCTATCTGCGGCCGCTCTACGACGCGCTGTCCGACCGGCTGTCGATGAAGCGGGTGCGCGCTCTCATGGCCGAAGGCGCGATCGAGATCGCGCCGGTGGGCTTCATGCGCGGGCGCACGCTGAACAACGCCTTCGTGGTGATCGACGAGGCGCAGAACTGCACCTACGTGCAGCTCAAGATGCTGCTGACCCGGTTGGGCTGGCACTCGACCATGGTGGTCACCGGCGACCCCAACCAGTCGGACCTGCTGCCTGAGCTATCGGGACTGGGGCCGGTGGCGGCGAAGCTGGAGGCGATCGACAATATCGCGGTGGTGCGCCTGCAGGACCGCGACATCGTCCGCCACCCGCTGGTCGCCGAGATGCTCAGCGTTCTCTGAGGCGCTGAAGACCGCGGGGTCGAAAGGCTCCGCGG
This sequence comes from Phenylobacterium sp., assembly GCF_030697305.1. GTDB lineage: Bacteria > Pseudomonadota > Alphaproteobacteria > Caulobacterales > Caulobacteraceae > Phenylobacterium. Next base: position 3,201 of record NZ_JAUYQL010000009.1, read on the forward strand.
TTTGCCGCCTCGGCCCCATCTATCCCGCGGTTAAGACAAGTCTTCCGCCAGGATGGCCATCTCGAACATGAACGAGCCGTCCTCGTCCTCGTCCTGATAGACCACGCCGATAAACTCCTCGCCGATGTAGACCTCGCAGGAGTCCTTCTGCTTCGGCCTGGGCACCAGGGTGATTCGGGCGTTGGCGAAGGAGCCGCGCAGGTGGCCTTCGACCTTGCGGATGGTTTTCTCGTCCACGACGGGGCTCCTTGGGGACTCAGCGAGGCGAACCTAGCGGCTCGCTTGCTGCATTCCTACCTCAGATCACGTAGTCGTAGACCTCTTCGGCGAGCGTGTGGTCCATGCTGCGCGCGGGCTCGGCGCAAGTCGGGCAGTTGGTAAGCCGCGCCGGCACGCCCGCCGCGGTGCAGCCAGGGGGAACCGGCTTCAACACCACCGAGCCCGAAGCGACCTTGGCGTAATCGCCGATGATGATGTTGCCGAGGACTGTGGCGTTGGCGCCCAACAGCACGCCCTTGCCGATCTTCGGGTGGCGGTCGCCGCGCTCCTTGCCGGTGCCGCCGAGGGTCACGCCCTGCAGCATCGAGACGTTGTCGCCAATCACCGCGGTCTCGCCAATGACGATGCCGGTGCCGTGGTCGATGAACACCCCGTGGCCGATGCTGGTGGCCGGATGGATGTCGACCTGGAACACCTCGGACATGCGGCTCTGCAGATAAAGGGCGATGGTCTCGCGCCCCTGGTTCCACAGCCAGTTGGCGACGCGCTGGGTCTGCAGAGCCTGGAAGCCCTTGAAGAACAGGAACGGCTGGACGTAGCCCTTGCAGGCCGGGTCGCGCTCGAACACCGCCTTCAGATCGAGTTCGGCGATGTCCACCAGGTGCGGATTGGCGCGGTAGGCGGCGTCGGCCAGTTCGCGCAGGCTCATGGCGCGCAGCTCCTGGTCGCCGAGCTTGCGGGCGATCTGATAGGACAGGGCGTCGCCAAGGTTGTTGTGGCTGAGGACCACTGCGTTCAGCAGCGAGGCCAGCGCAGGTTCGCTGCGCGCGGCGCGCTCGGCCTCGTTGCGCAGGGAGGGCCAGACCGGCGGCGGCGTGGCCGGGTCTATGACCTCCAGGCGCTGGCTCTTCGGCTCTTCACGACCCATGCTGAACTCCTTGATCCCTCAGCCTTACCTTAACATGGCCCGCGCCAATGCGTCCGGCAACGCTCCCTCACGCGCCATATGGTAGCCGCGAAGCAACATCACCACCGTTAAGACGTCGCGCATATGTCCCGCCAGCGCCGCGTCGAGCGCTTCGCGGAACGGAACGCGCACGGTGGCCAACTGCTCCGTCTCGTCTGGCGCAGCCCCGCCGGACGCGGGGCTGAGGCCGGTGGCCAGATAGCCGAAGGCCTGCTCGTCGGTGACCGAATTGGACAATTGCAGGCGCAGCACCTCGCGCCACTCGGCCGCCTCCAGGCCGGTCTCCTCGCGCAGTTCGCGGCGGGCGCCGACCAAAGGCGCTTCGCTGAGCGGCGCGCCGCCCTCGGGGATCTCCCAGCTATAGTCGCCCAGCGGAAAGCGGTTCTGGCCGACCAGGATGATCGTTCCGTCATCATGCACGGGCAGGATGGCGATGGCGTGGTTGGCGAACCGCACGACCCCGTACAGCGCTGCGCGCCCGGTGGGCGCGACGGCGTCGTGCTCGGTCAGGCGGATCCACGGGTTGTGATAGACCGCCCGTTCGGCTGCGCTCTTCCAGGGGGTTCCATGAGCGCGCAGCCAGTTCGGTTTTTGCGACATACTCTCAACTTGCTTGCGGAAGCCGCGCCCTACCCCATAAATGGCCTACCTATCGGCATA
>NZ_JAUYQL010000055.1 GCF_030697305.1 Phenylobacterium sp.
ATGGCGGCGCGCGCGGCGGCGTCACGGGCCTGGTCGACGCCACGCCCCGGCGCCGCGCCGGCCGCGCGCGCCAGCGCCTCTTCCAGGCTCAGCGGCGCCGCGAGGGCGGCTGGCGCCTGGACGAGGCAAAGCGCCAGGACCGCCAGCGCGGTCAGCGGCCGTGCGCGCAGATGCGCGCGTGACGGCGAGGTCATGGATCTCATCTCCGAAGGTCAGATGCGCGCGTCAGGCGCGCGCGGGCTCAGGCGTCGTGCGCGAGGCTGACTTTCGGAGGGCGTTCGGGCAGTCCGGGGATACGGCCAGACGCGAGGCGCTGGGTGGCGAGATTGGCGGTGGCCTCGGCGAAAACGCCGGCTGGCGGGGCGACACCCGCGACCAGCGACGGCGTCGGCGACTGGTGGCTATGGCCGTGGCCGCAGACCCCTGCACCTTCGCAAGGGTGGCCCGCCTCGGCGTGCCCCGCTTCGCCGTCGATGACGATCGCCGCAGACTGATCCTGCGTGACCACGCCCTCGGCCGCGCACTGCACGCCGTCTAGCGCAGCGCCGCCGACCAGCACGGCCAGCAACAGGGCCGCGAACAGCCCGCGCAGGTCACGCCAGAGGGAACGGTGCGGTCTCATCACCCTGCTCTATAGCGACGCTCGCGAGCCCGCGGAACAGGTTACATCATCACACGGCGCGGCTGAGGCGCCCGCTGGCCGTGGCGGGTGCGGCGTAGGCCTGGACATTCCGCGCCTGGGCGCAGGCCTCGCCGACGATCAACGCCACCGGGCCGTCGAAGCCTGCGTCCGCCACCGCGTCGCCGAGCTGGGCCAGCGTGCAGGCCACGGCGCGGGCCTGGGATCGGCCGGCGTTCTCCACCGCCAGCGCCGGCGTGTCGCCTGCCCTGCCCTCCGCCATCAGCCGGCCCGCCGCAGCAGCCGCCGCATCGCGCGCCATGTACAGCACCACCGTCGTCTGGGCGTCGGCTAGGCCGGCCCAGCCGCCCTCGACCAGCGCCCCGTCCTGCACGCGCGCGGTGGCGAACGTCACGCGCCGCGCCTCGCCGCGATGGCTCAGCGGAAAGGCGAACTGCGCCGCTGCGGCGCTCGCCGCGGTGACGCCCGGCACGATCTCCACGCCGACGCCGTGCGCTTCCAGGAAGGCGCGCTCCTCGCCCGAGCGACCGAACACCGACGGATCGCCGCCCTTCAGCCGCACGACGCGCAGACCCTTGCGCGCCAGACGCAGCATCAGCCGGTTGATCTCGCCCTGGTCCATGCTGGCTTTGCCAGATCGCTTGCCGGTCTGGATGCGCACGCAGCCCTTGGGCGCCAACGCCAGGACCTCTTCGGTGATCAGCGCGTCGTAGAGCAGCGCCTGGGCCCCCTCGACGGCGCGCAGCGCACGCACGGTCATCAGGTCGGCCGCGCCGGGGCCAGCGCCCACCAGCAGAACGCATCCGGCATCAGGCGACATTCAGGGCCTCATTCGGCATGGTGGCGAGCAGACGCGCGATCTCGGGGCGACATGATCCGCAGTTGGTTCCGGCGCCGGTGGCCGCGCCGACGGCGTCGAGGTTGCGCGCTCCAGCACCAATCGCCGCCTCGATGGTCTTGGTCCCGACCTTCAGGCAGGCGCAGACCATCTGGCCGACGTCGATGGTGTCGACCGAGCGACCGGCCAGCAGGGCGATGCGGTCGCCCAGCTCCAGCGCGTCGTCCAGGAAGCGGTCGGCGATCCAGCCGCGGGCCGGCAACCCGCCCATCTCGACGATCGCCAGCACGCGCTCCGCCCGACCCTCGGTGATCGTCGCACGGCGGAGCGCGCCACGTGCAGGATCGTCCATGGTGAGCACTTCGCCCTCGGCGTGGCGCATCAACGCCTCGACCACGGCCTCGCGCTCCGCCGCGCCGCCCTGGCCGGCGAACTCGTGGACCTGGCAGCCATCGTAGGGCGTGCGCCGCCAGATCAGTTCCAGGCCCTCCGGCGCCGTCCAGGCTTCACGGGCGACGAAGAAGCCGCGCCAGGCTTCGCCGTAGGGGCTCACCCGCGCGGGCGTGTGCTTGAATTCGGGTTGGCCGGAGGCGGGATCGACGTCGGCCTCGACCAGCGGATTGCAGCGCCCGGACGGCGCGAAGGCGTCGGTCCAGTGCATGGGCAGGAACAGCGAACCCGGCCGTTGGCGCTCGCTGATCCGCGCGGTCACCACCGCGCGACCGGCCGTGGTCTCGACCACCGCCAGTTCGCCCTCGGTCAGTCCAGCGCGTGCGGCGTCGACGGGGTGCACCTCGACCATCGGCTCGGGCGCGTGGCGGCAGAGTTCGGGGGCGAGGCCCGTGCGGGTCATGGTGTGCCAATGGTCGCGTACGCGGCCGGAATTCAGCGACAGCGGCCATTCGGCGCTGACGGCGCGCGCCGGGCCCTTGGCGGCGACGGCGACCATGCGCGCGCGGCCGTCCGGCGTCTGGAACCGGCCGTCGGTGAACAGGCGCGCAGTGTTCGCGCCCCGCGTCCTGACCGGCCACTGGGCCGGCGCGAAGTCGGCGTAGGCTGCCTCGTCCAGCCGGGTCAGGCCGGAGAGGTCGAGGAACCGTGCGCCGTCGTTCTCGAAAGCGGTGAGCGCGGCGTGCTCGGCGAACACCTGGGCGGGCGTCGTCCAGGCGAACGCCTCGCCATGCCCCATGGCGCGGGCGACGTCGGCGACAATCCGCCAGTCGGCGCGCGCCTCGCCTGGCGCGTCGAACAGCGCCCGCTGACGGCTGATGCAGCGCTCTGAGTTGGTGACCGTGCCTTCCTTCTCGCCCCAGGCCAGGGCCGGCAATTTCACGTGGGCGAACTCGAGCGTGTCGGTCTGCGCCATGCAGTCGGAGACCACCACGAACGGGCAGCGGGCCAGAGCCTCGCGCACGCGGCCGGCGCGCGGCATGCTGACGGCCGGGTTAGTGGCCATCACCCACAGCGCCTTGATGCGGCCGTCGTGGACCGCCTCGAACATGTCGACGGCCTTCAGGCCGGGCTTCTCGGTGAGCGCCGGCGCGTGCCAGAAGCGGCGCACCCGGTCACGCTCGGCCTCGCTGAAGTCCATGTGGGCGGCGAGCGTCGAGGCCATGCCGCCGCTCTCTCGCCCACCCATGGCGTTGGGCTGGCCGGTGATCGAGAACGGCGCGGCGCCCGGTTTGCCGATCTTGCCGGTGGCCAGATGGGCGTTGATCACCGCCAGGCCCTTGGCGACGCCCTGGGCGGACTGGTTGGAGCCCATGCTGAACAGGCTGACCGTGCGCGTGCTGTTCGCGAAGGCCACGTAGAAGGCCTCCACCGACGACGGTTCGAGGCCGCAGTCGCGGGCGACGGCGTCCAGGCCCTGGTCGTCGCGCGCCAGGTCGGCCAGCGTCTCGTCGAAGCCGGCCACATGGTCGCGGACGAAGTCGCGGTCCACCGCGCCTTGGGCGTCCAGCCAGGCGAGCAAGCCGTTCCACAGCCGCACGTCGGTCTGCGGCGCGATGGGCAGGAACAGGTCGCAGCCCTCGGCGGTGTCGGTGTGGCGCGGGTCGATGACGATCCACTGCTGGCCGTGGCTGCGCGCCTTCTCCATGCGGCGGAACAGCACCGGATGGGTCCACGCCGCGTTGTGGCCGCTGAACACCACAAGATCTGCGAGGTCCAGGTCCTCGTAGCAGCCAGGGACAAGGTCGGCGCCGAACGCCTGCTTGTGGGCGACGACGGCCGACGCCATGCAGAGCCGGGAGTTGGTGTCGATGTTGCCCGAGCCGACAAAGCCCTTCATCAGCTTGTTGGCCGCGTAGTAGTCCTCGGTCAGAAGTTGGCCGGAGACGTAGAAGGCGACGCTGTCTGGGCCATGCTCGGCTATGGCGCGGGAGAATCGGTCGGCGACCAACGCGGTGGCCGCGTCCCAGCCAACCGGTTGACCGAAAGCCTCGGGAAGCAGCAGCCTGCCCTCAAGGCCGACCGTGGATCCCAGCGCGGAACCCTTCGAACACAGCCGCCCGAAGTTGGCCGGATGATCGGCGTCGCCCTTCACGTCCAGTACGCGCCCAGGCCCGGCCCGGCCCGCCACCCCGCAGCCGACGCCGCAATAGGGACAGGCGGTCCGGACCTCGGTCAACCGTCCGTGCGGATCAGGATCCGCCCTTCCTCGATGCGCAGCGGGATCACCGGGGCGCAGCCCTGGCCACGGTCAGCGCCCAGGGCCTCGCCGCTCGCCAGGTCGATGGCCAGACCGTGCAGCGGACAGGTGACCGAACGACCGTGGACGATGCCCTGGCTCAGCGGGCCGCCCTTGTGCGGGCAGCGGTCGCGCAGGGCGAACACCTCGTTGTCGCCGCTGCGGAATACCGCGATGTCGCCGCCGGGCGTCGGCACCCGGCGAGCGCCGCGGCGCGGGATATCGGTGATTGCGCCGACGTCGGTCCACAGGCCGGTCGCAGGGATCAGCATCGCATTCATGCGCCTACGAACTCCAAACGCCGGCTGAGCGGGTTGAATTCGTCGCCGTCGCGCCCGGCCACCCGCTCGGCCCAGGGGTCGATGCGCGAGAAGCGCTGCGAATAGGCGAAGCGGTCGTAGAGCGCCTTGCGCAGGTCCGCGTCCTCGATCTGGGCGCGGATGGTGTCCAGGCCGACGCGGTCCATCCACTTGTAGATCCGCTCCAGGTACCAGCCCTCCTCGCGGTAGAGCTGGGTGATGGCGCAGATCGCCCACACCGCCTCGTCCTCGCCGGCGACCTTGGTCAGCAGCTCGGTGCCACGGATGTGCAGGCCGGCCGCGCCGCCGATGTGGATTTCGTAGCCGCTGTCGACGCAGATCACGCCGATGTCCTTGCAGGTCGCCTCAGCGCAGTTGCGCGGACAGCCGGACACCCCGAGCTTGACCTTTGCCGGCGTCCACGACCCCCACATGAATTTTTCGAGCCTGACGCCCAGGCCAGTGGAGTCTTGGGTTCCGAACCGGCACCAGTCGGACCCGACGCAGGTCTTCACCGTGCGCAGCGCCTTGCCGTAGGCGTGGCCGGAAACCATGCCCGCCGCGTTCAGATCGGCCCACACCGCCGGCAGGTCGTCCTTGGCGACGCCCAAGAGGTCGATGCGCTGGCCGCCCGTCACCTTCACGGTGGGAATGGCGAACTTGTCGACCACGTCGGCGATGGCGCGCAGCTCCAGGCTGCTGGTGACGCCGCCCCACATCCGCGGCACCACCGAATAGGTGCCGTCCTTCTGGATGTTGGCGTGGGCGCGCTCGTTGATGAACCGCGACTGCTTGTCGTCGCGATATTCGCCAGGCCAGGCGGCCAGCAGGTAGTAATTCAGCGCCGGGCGGCAGGTCGGGCAGCCGTCCGGGGTGGACCACTCCAGCGCCTGCATGACCGCCGGCATCGATTTCAGCTCTTCTTCCAGGATGCGTTTGCGCAGCACGCCGTGGCCGTGGCTGGTGCAGCCACACACCGACTTGGGCCCGGTCTGGACCTCGAAGGCGTCGCCCAGCTGTAGGGTGAGGATCTGCTCGACCAGCGGCGTGCAGGAGCCGCAGCTCGCCGAGGCCTTGGTGAACGCGCGCACGGCCTCGATGGTCTTCAAGCCCAGGTCGGTGATCGCCGTGGTGATCACGCCCTTGCAAACGCCATTGCAGCCACAGACCTCTTGGCTGTCGGGCATCGCTGCAACGGCGCTCTTAGGGTCCACCCCCCGCAGGGCCTCCGTGATCGCCTGGCCGAAGATCAGGGTGTCGCGAAGCGCGGTGACATCCTCACCGCGTTTCATCAGGTCGAAATACCAGGCGCCGTCGGCGGCGTCGCCGAACAGCACCGCACCGGCGACCTTGCCGTTCTCGATCACCACACGCTTGTAGACGCCGCGGCCGGCGTCGCGGAACACCACGTCCTCACACCCCTCGCCGCCGGAGAACTTCCCAGCCGAGAACACGTCGACGCCGGAGACCTTCAGGCGGGTCTGCAGCAATGAGCCTTCGTAGACCGCGTCCTCGTCGCCGGTCAGCACGTCGGCCAGGGTGCGGCACATCTCCCAGATGGGCGCCACCAGGCCGTAGGCGACACCGCGGTGCTCGGCGCACTCGCCGATCGCGAACACCGCCGGATCGGAGGTGCGCAGGCCGTCGTCGACCACCACGCCGCGTCCGCAGATCAGGCCCGCCTGGGCGGCCAGCGAGATGCTCGGCCGGATGCCGACGGCCATCACCAGAAGGTCGCAGGGGATTGTGCGGCCGTCCTTCAGCTTCAACCCCGACACCCGGCCGTCGGTCCCGACGATCGCCTCGGACTGGGCGCCCAGGACCGTCTCCACGCCGCGCTGGCTCAGCGCCTCGCGCAGCAGCCAGCCGGACGCCTCGTCCAGTTGGCGTTCCATCAGCACGTCCATCAGGTGGACGACGGTGGCCGCCATGCCGCGGCGCACCAGGCCGTAGGCGGCCTCCAGCCCCAGCAGGCCGCCGCCGATCACCACCGCGCGGCCGCCGGCGTCGGCCGCGGCGACCATCGTCTCGACATCGTCCAGGTCGCGGAAGGTGACCACGCCCGCCAGGTCCGCCCCCGGCAGCGGCAGGCGCACAGGATCGGACCCGGTGGCCAGGATCAGCCGGTCATAGGCCAGCGTCAGACCGCCCTCGGCCTCGATCGTTCTGGCCTCTCGGTCGACGCGCAGGACCGCGCGGCCGGCGTGCAGGGTGATGGCGTTGTCGCGATACCAGGCCGCGTCGTTGATGACGATGTCCTCGAACGCCTTCTCACCGGCCAGCACCGGCGACAGCATGATGCGGTCGTAGTTTACGCGGGGCTCGGCCCCGAGGACGGTGATCTCGTAGCGTTCGGGATCGCGCTTCAGCACTTCCTCGATCACGCGGCAGCCGGCCATCCCATTGCCGACCACGACAAGACGTTCCTTGGGCATCGACATCTCCGCCTGACAGCCCCGCGCAGGCGCGGAGCGAAAATTGTTCGGATGGACGCCGTTGCCCGGAAGAGTGCGCGCCGCGCGCTCCGGTCCCCCTGGGGAACCCTGCCGCGCTTCGAGCTTCGTTGCCCGAGACGCTGCTTCTCGTAACATGCTCGCTTCGCACTGCAGCGTGGAGCCGACCGTTCCTGACGCCCTGCCTCGTTCAAGCCCGGTATTTAGGCGCCGGGCTGAGCACGGCGCCCCGCGTGCGTGCTACACCCTGGCCAAGGTCGCTGAGGCTGCGCCCCAGGTCGTGCGCCAGGTCTTCTTGATCATCGTGAGGCCGACCAGAGCCACGAGGGCGAGCGCCGCAAAGCCCAGGAAGCCGGCTTGGTAGGTCCCGGTCAGCTGCTTCGAGAGGCCAAGACTGGACGCGAGGTAGAAGCCGCCGATGCCGCCGGTCATGCCGACCATGCCGGTCATTACGCCGATCTCGTTGCGGAAGCGCTGAGGCACCAGTTGGAACACGGACCCGTTGCCCATGCCGAGCGCCCCCATCCCGATCATGATCACCACCAGCGTGGCGCGCACGTCAGGAAGGCCGAAGCTCATCACCACCAGGGCGACCGCGGCGATCATGTACATGATGGACAGCGTGCGGATGCCGCCGATGCGGTCAGCCAGCGCACCACCGATTGGCCGCACCATCGAGCCGGAGAACACGCAGGCCGCGGTGAAGAAACCTGCGATCACCGGGGTCAGGCCATATTCGGAGTTGAAGTAGATGGTCAGGGATGACGACAGCCCCACGAAACCGCCAAAGGTCACGCCGTAGAACAGCATGAACCACCAGGCGTCGGGGATCTTCAACACCGACAGATATTCGGCCAGCGACTTCGGCGCCGGTTGGTCAGGCGCGTCCTTGGCGAAGATCACAAAGACGATGAAGGCGACGATGAGCGGTATCGTCGCCAAGGCCAGGACATTCTGCCAGCCATAGAGGTTGGCGAGACCCGGCGCGAACAACGACGCGAACACGGTGCCCGAGTTGCCGGCCCCGGCGATGCCCAGCGCGACGCCCTGGTATTGCGGCGGATACCAGCGCGAGGCGAGCGGCAAGGCGATAGCGAAGGACGAACCCGCGACCCCGAGAACGAGGCCCACGGCGAGAATGCCGGTGTAGCTCTGCACGCCGATCAGCCAGGCGGTCAGTAGCCCGACGATCACCACCAGTTGGCAGATGATCCCGGCGCGCTTGGGACCAATTCGATCGACCAGCACGCCGTTGACGATACGCAGGATGGCGCCGGCGAGCACGGGGATGGCGACCATCAGCCCCTTCTCCGCGGCGTCGAGGCCAAGGTCCTTGGCGATCTGCACGCCGAGGGCGCCCAGCAGCACCCAGACCATGAAGCTCATGTCGAAGTAGAAGAAGGCTGACGCCAACGTGGGCGTGTGTCCGGCCTTGAGGAAATCCTTGCCGATCATGTGGGCGCTCTTGCTTGGGCGACCCCGGAGGCCGGGCGCTTTGGGACGGGAGCGGCGTGATCGTCCAGAGCGGCCTGGGAGCCCGCGTCGCCATTGGCGCGGGCGAGACGTTCGCCGAGAGAGCTGGCTCTAGACGCCCATCTGCGGTGACGCTTCGCCCGGATCGCAGAACGGACCAACGCCAGCCGGCTATGCGCAAAAAGCAGGCGCGGCTGGCGTAGCGGCGCCTGAATGCAGGCGCCAGGGGCTGGACAGCGACGCTTGCGCGTGCGCTCCGAGCGATATGGACGACACCCAGACATCCCCGCAGGTGCTGAGCGGCATGGCCAGCGAGGCCGGGCGGCGGCCACATAACGAGGATTTCGCCGCCGTGCTGGCCGAGCCGCCGGGTCGCGCCACCGGCGTCGCTGCGGCGATCGCCGACGGAATCGGGGGTGCGAAGGGCGGACGCGTCGCTGCCGAGTTGGCCGTGCGCCAGACCCTGGACGGCTATCTCAGTCAAAGCGAGGCGAAGAGCGTCCGACGCACCGCGGGCCACGCCATCGAGAGCGCGAACCGCTGGATCCACGCCCAGGGCCGCATGGACCCGGCGCTGGAGCACATGGGCTGCACGCTCACCGTGGCGATCCTGCGCGGCCGGCGCCTGCATGTGCTGCACGTGGGCGACACGCGACTGTACCGCCTGCGCGACGGCCGTCTCACCAGGCTCACGGTAGACCACCGGGCGGAGGGCCAGACCAACGTCCTGACCCGCGCGATCGGCGCCCAGGAAACGGTGCGCATCGACTACGCCAGTGACGAACTGCAACCTCACGACCGGCTCGCCCTGGTCACCGACGGCGTCCACGGCGCGCTGTCGGACCGGCGCATCGAGGACGAGATGGCGCGACGCGACGCGCCGGACGAGACAGCGCGCCGCCTTGTGCGCGCGGCGCTGGACGCGGGCTCGGACGACAACGCCACCGCCCTGGTGCTGGACGTGCCCGATCTGCCTGCCGCCGACGTCATGGGCCTGAGCCAGGACGTGGCGGACCTGCCTATGCGTGAGCCGCCGCAGGTCGGAGAGACGGTGGATGGCTTCGAATTGCAGGCGCTGCTCGCCAATGGCCGTTACAGCCGGGTGTTTCGCGCACTCGACCAAACAGACGGCGCGGTGCTGCTGGTCAAGTTCCCCAAGCCTCAGGTGCTGGGCGCCGAGGCGCAGGCGCGCGCGGCCTTCCTGCGCGAATCGTGGGTGGCCAGCCGCGTACAGAACCCATTCGTCGGCGCCGTGCTCGACGTCCCGGTCGGGCGGCGCACGTCGCTGTACCTGGTGCAGCCATTCTACGCGGGGGAGACGCTCGAGCGGCGGCTGACGCGTCGCCCACCTGTGAGCTTCGAGGACGGGCTGGACATCGCCATCAAGCTGACCAAGGCGGCGGCCTCTTTGCATCGCGCGGGCGTGATCCATCGCGACATCAAGCCCGACAACGTCATCCTGGAGGCCGGCGGCGGCCTCAAACTGATCGATCTGGGCGTCGCACGCCTGCCGAACCTCGAGGCGGAGCTGGGCGCCGACATCCCCGGCACGCCTAGCTTCATGGCGCCGGAGTTGTTCGCCGGCGACCCCGGCGACGAACGCGCCGACATCTTCGCCCTGGGCGTGACGGCGTTCGCGATGTTCACCGGCGGCAAGCTGCCCTACGGCGAGATCGAGCCGTTCACCTCGCCGCGGCACCGCCGCAGACAGGCTTTGTCGGCGTCGCGTCCCGACCTGCCGGCGTGGCTGGAGGCGACCTTGGCCAAGGCTCTGGCCGTCGATCCCAAGGACCGTTTCCAGGACGCCTTCGAACTCGCGTTCGAGCTGGAGAATGGCGCGATCCGCGGCGCGCCGGCGCGCCGGGGGCGGCCCAGTCTCTACGAGCGTGATCCGCTGCGGTTCTGGCAGGTTACGGCGCTGGTCCTGCTGGTCCTCCTGCTGGCGTCGCTGGCGCGCTGAGCCCTCAGGCGGCGGCGCGCACCGCGGCGTGCCGGGCGTAGAGGAACTCGATCACCGCGTGGCGGGCCTGGATGTAGGCCGGCGTCGCGTCCACCGCGATGCGATTGCGCGGACGGGCCAGGTCCACGTGCGCGATCTCGCCGACGCTGGCGGCCGGGCCGTTGGTCATCATCACGATGCGGTCCGACAGCAGCACGGCCTCATCCACGTCGTGGGTGATCATCAGCACGGTGTTCTTCAGCTGGGCGTGGATTTCCATGACGCTGTCCTGGAGGTTGGCGCGGGTCAGCGCGTCCAGGGCGCCGAACGGCTCGTCCAGCAGCAACACCTTGGGCTCCATGGCCAGCGCGCGGGCCAGACCCACCCGCTGCTTCATGCCGCCGGAGATCTCGTGCGGCTTCTTGTCCTTGGCGTGGGTCATCTGCACGAGCGCCAGGTTGTGCAGCGTCCACTCGTGTCGCTCGGCGCGCGACTTGGTGGCGCGGAACACCTTGTCGACGCCCAGGCGGACGTTCTCGTAGGCGGTCAGCCACGGCAGCAGCGAGTGGTTCTGGAACACTACCGCCCGCTCCGGCCCCGGTCGTTCGACGGCCTCGCCATCGAGGATCACTGCGCCCGTGGAGACCGGCAGCAGCCCGGCCACGACATTGAGCATGGTCGACTTTCCGCAGCCGGAGTGGCCGATGATCGAGACGAACTCGCCGCGATCGATCTGCAGGTCGACCCCGCGGAGCACTTCCGAGACCTTTGAGCCGCTGCGGAAGCTGACGCACAGGTTCTCGATGGAGAGATAGGATTTGGACATGGGTCTGATCCTCAGTTCGCGGCCGTGCCGCGCGAGACGATGTGGCCGACGAGGGCGATGAAGCGGTCGAGGGCGAAGCCCACCAGACCGACCCAGACCAGGGCCACGACGATGTCGGAGATGCGGGACGCGTTGTACTGGTCCCAGATGAAGAAGCCGACGCCGACCCCGCCCAGCAGCATCTCCGAGGCGATGATCGCCAGCCAGCTCATGCCGACCCCGATGCGCAGGCCGGTGAAGATGTAGGGCGTCGCCGCCGGCAGAAGAATGGTGAACAGGTGCTCGATCGGCGACAGCCTCAACACCCGCCCGACGTTGCGATAGTCCTGCGGGATGTTGCGGACGCCGACCGCGGTGTTGATGACGATCGGCCAGATCGCGGTGATGAAGATCACGAACAGCGCCGAGGGGTTGGCCTCGTGCAGGGCGGCCAGCGAGATCGGCAGCCAGGCCAGCGGCGGAATGGTCCGCAGCACCTGAAAGATCGGGTCCAGGCTGCGGTGCGCCAGCTTGCTGGACCCCACCAGCATGCCCAGCGCAATGCCCACGACCGCGGCCAGGCCGAAGCCCACCGCGACGCGCCGCAGGCTGGTCAGGGTGTGCCAGAAAAGTCCCTTGTCCGTGCCCCCGTGATCGAAGAACGGATTGAGGATCAGGTCGTGCGATTCCATCCAGATGCGGCTGGGCGACGGCAGGCCGCCGGCTGCGTCGCCGGCGGCCAGCTGCCAGATCAACAGCACTGCGATCAGCGTGATCAGGGGCGGAAGCAGGTTGGCGGCGGCCTCGCGCAGCGTCTGCGCCACCCGCCCGGCCGAGACGCTCTTGCGCGGCATCGGCAGGATCGCGGCGGGCGTCACCGGTTTGGCAGGGGTCGGCGCGAACTCAGGATGCAGTTTCAGGGCTGGCAGGCTCATGAGGCGGCTCCTTTCACGCGCATCAGACGAGTTTCTTGATGGGCTGGCTGGCGAGGTAGGCGGCCGGGTTCGCCGGGTCGAAGACCTTGCCGTCGAAGAACTTCTCCGGCCCGCGGTTGTCTCCAGCGGGCGCGGCCACGCCCAGCGACTTGGCCGCCGCGCGCCAGATGTCCGAACGATTGACCTTGTTGACCAGGCCCATCTTGTTGGTCGAGGCCGGCAGCACGCCCCAGCGGACATCCTCGGTGAGGAACCAGAGGTCGTGCGATTTCCAAGGGAACGAAGCGTTGTCGGCCCAGAACTTCATCACATGGCCGGAGCCCTTGAGCGCACGTCCGTCGCCGTAGTCCACCGTGCCCTGCAGGCGGGGCAGGATGTCGCCGATCGGCACGTTGATGTACTGGCGGCCCGAAACGATGGAGCACATCGCCTGTTTGTTGGCCGGCTTGTCGCACCACATCTGGGCCTCCATCACCGCGGCGGTGATGGCTTCGGCGGCCCGGGGATATTTCGCCACCCAGTCGGCGCGCATGCCGAGCGCCTTCTCCGGGTGGTTCATCCAGATTTCGGAGGTCAGGCAGGCGGTGTAACCGACCTTCTGGTTGACCAACTGGCCGTTCCACGGTTCGCCGACGCAGAAGGCGTCCTGGGTGCCAGCCTTCATGTTGGCGACCATCTGCGGCGGCGGGATCACGATGGTCGAGACATCGGTCTCTGGGTTGATGCCGCCGGCCGCCAGCCAGTAGCGGATCCACAGGTCATGGGTCCCGCCACGGAAGGTCATGGCCACCTTGGCTGTGTTTCCGGCCGCCTTCAGTTGGGCGAACTTGGCCTTGGCGCCGGCGCTGTTCAGCCCGACCTTCACCGCCTTCAAGTCGTTGCCGACCGAGATCGCCTGGCCGTTGAGGTTCAGCCTGGCCAGGATGTTCATCGGCACCGGCTTGCCGCCGCTGATCGTGCCCGCCGTCAGCAGGTAGGGCATCGGCGACAGGATATGCGCCCCATCGATGCCGCCGCCGCCTGAGCCCAACACCAGGTTGTCGCGGGTCGCCGCCCAGGAGGCCTGCTTCAGCACCTCCACGTCGGGCATGCCGTGCTTGGCGAACAGGCCGCGCTCCTTGGCGATGATCAGGGGTGAGGCGTCGGTCAGCGCGATGAAGCCGAGCTTCGCCTTGCTGACCTCGGGGCCCGCCCCCGCGGCGAACGCGCCAGAGGGCAAAGCCGCCTTGGCCGCGGCGAGCGTTGCAGCGGTCGCGGTGATCGCGCCGCGCCGGGTGAGGCCCGAGGTCGCGGCCCGCTTGGTGATGTCGTTGGTCATGGTCATGTGATCCGTGAGCTGTGGGCTTGGCGCGGGATGGTCAGAGTTTGTATTCGAGGGTCAGCCACACCTTGGTGCGGGAGGGCGGCGGCGCAGCGGCCCCCAGCGGCACGCGCGCCTCGCGCTCGAAGTCCGCGTATTTTAGCGCCGCGCTGAGTTTGGGCGTGATCGCCGCCTGCAGCTGGGCGTCCCACTCGCGGCCGAGGTCGGCGCCCGTCCGCTGACCGTCGAAGTCGTGGTAGCGGACGATCAGCTCGGCGTTGAACAGATAGGCCATGCGGAACCGCGGCCTGGCGGTGAAGGCGAGGTTCAGGTCCTCGATCCCGTCGACAAAGCCCTTGTTCCCGCCCAGCGGCTGGACAAAGGCGTCGGCCCAGCCCTGGAACGCGTGGGTGGTGGCCAGCGGCGTGGTGAAGCCCCGCGTCCCGTTCCCTTCGAGCGACTCCCAGGAGGCCTTCACCGTATAGATGTCGAAGGTCCCGGCGACATCGACGCCCAGGTAGTCGAGGTCATAGGCCGCCGTATTGCTGCGGTAGTCGCTCTGGCGCGCGTAGGTGGCGTTGTAAGCCAGCTGGTAGAGCCCGACCCAGGTCTTGCCCGACGCCTTCACCCCCTTGGTGATGGACGAGTTGGCGGCGGAATTGCCGAACTCCAGCGCGTAGACGAAACCCTGCAGGCGCAGGCTTTCCGCCGGCGACCAGGTCGCGTTGAACAGGTGGCTGTCGCTGTCCCAGTCGCGGTCCTCGCCGAGGATCCGGTTGACGTGGCCGAGATAGGCATAGGTGGCCTTGAACCGGCCCCAGGCGACGTCGGAGCGCACGGCGTCGAAGGTCTGCTCGTCCTGGCGCCAGCCGACATTGCCCACGAACCGCTGGTCGTCGATCAGGATCCGCTGGCGGCCAGCTGTCATCTGCAACATGGCGTTCGGTGTCCAGGTGAGCTGCAGGCGGTTGAGCTCCGTGACGTCCGGATCGTTGATCAGCGGATACTTGGCCTTGTTTGCCCCGTTCAGCGGCGCCGTGGTCGCGCCTGGCACGTTGACGGCGAAGTGTTCGCCGCCGGCCTGGCGCACGTCCTCGAACTCGATCAGGCCGCGCAGGCCGTTCCAGTCGGCGGTTTCCCAGCCCAGGCGGGTGCGCACCGTGAAGGCGTCGGCGTCCTCGCTCAGTGCAGGCGTGTTCTTCTGATCGACGTTCTCATAGCGGCCACGCACCTCAAGCAGCAGTTTGCCGCCGGCGATCGCGTCGCTGATTGTGGTGGCCGCGGTTTGCGCAGGGGCTTCAGCCGGTGCGGCCTCGGCCAGCGGCGCGGGTTCGGCCGCCGCCTCGGAGCCCAGTCCATCCTCCGCCGGCGGCTCCGCTGCCGGCGCCTGCGCCGCGGCCGCGCCCGCCCAGGCCATCGCCGCCAACAGCGCGCCGCAGCGCGCAATCCCTCTCGTCTTCATTCCGGCCTATCCCCCAAGCCAAAAAAAAAGACGCCCGGCGAAGCCTTGCGGCCTCACGCGGACGTCGGTGTCCATCTGGTCCCGGAGCGGCTACGCCCCGGCGGCCCCTCTCGGGACCTGTCGCGGGACGCCTTTGCCCCGCGCTGTCGAGTTCAGGTGTCCATTGCCCGTCTCATCTCGCAATAGCGAAGTACGTGTCTGGCGGCCAAAACGCCTTGGCGGGAGTGTTTGCTCAGCGTCTGGGCGCCTGTTTGCGCTGCAACGCACACAGATTGAGCGCCACAGCTAAGCTGTAATGCCTAATCCTCACGAAAGCGGCCGATGTCGAAGCTGGCGGCGTAGCGCTGCGGCTGGGCTGCGTCGAAGCGGCGTGCGTCGAAGAACAGGTCCGGCGCCATGGCGATCGGCGAGCTGGCCTCGTCGAGCGTCCAGGGTCCCGTGTGCAGCCCCTCGACCTTCTCGTCGACGATCGGCGCGGGTTCGCCCAGCGACGCCGCGGCCGCGCGATAGAGGTCCGGTCGATAGGCCGCCTCGGCCGCGGCGGCGATGTCCACGTCAGGGCCGATCTGGCCCCAGCGCAGCATCTGCGTGAGGAACCACACCGCGTGGCTGCGCCAGGGGAAGCTCGCCGCGTAGCGGTGGTAGATGATGTAGTCGCGGCTGTCGGCACCCGGCTCCTCACGCGAATACGGCGGCGAGCCGACCAGTGAGCGGGCCACGGTCTCGATCGGCGCATCCACATAGCGCTGGTGGGCCAGGATCGACGCCAGCTCGGCACGGTTGCCGGGCTCGTCGGCCCAGGCGGCGGCCTGGATCAGCGCGCGCAGCAACGACTGCAGCGCCTGCGGCTCGCGGGCCGCCCACCCTTCGGTGACGCTGAACACCTTGTCCGGGCCGACGCTCCAGAACTCGGCGGCGTAGATCACGATCTCGCCGTGCCCATCGGCGACGGCCTGGGCGTTCCACGGCGCGCCGACACAGAAGCCGTCGATATCGCCCGACGCGATTCGCGCGGTCATCCGCGCCGGCGGCACCACGGTGATGCGCACGTCGCGATCGGGGTCGATGCCCGCTTCCGCCATCCAATAGCGGAGCTGGTAGTTGTGGACCGAGAACGGAAACACCACGGCGAAGGTCAGCATCGCCGCGCCCGCCTCGCGCCGCTGGGCGATAACACTGGCCAGAGCCCGCGCCGTCCTTGGCCGCGCATCCATCGCCTGCGGATCGGCGTTGCGCATCGCCTCGGCGAGGGCCGTGGAGACGGTGATCGCGCTGCCGTTCAGGTTCAGCGACATCGGCGCGATCATCGCCGAAGGCTCGCCGCTGAGGCCCAACCGGGCGGCGATCGGCAGCGGCCCCAGCATGTGCGCCCCGTCCAACGCCGCCATCGCCACCTTGTCGCGGATGTTGGCCCAGGAGGCTTCGCGGCTCAGTTCGACGTTCAGGCCCTCGAGTCCGAAGAAGCCCTTCTCCTGGGCGACCGCCAGCGGCGCGCAGTCCGACAGCGCGATGAAGCCCAGACGCAACGGCCTTGAAGGCAGGGTCATTTGGTTCCGCCTTTCAGCACGCCGGCGAAGGTCAGCAGGTCATTGGCCACGGCCCCCAAAGGCCGACCGGCGTCCATGGCCAGCTTGCGCAGCACGCCGTAGGCCTGCGCTTCGTCCAGGCCGCGCTCCTTCATCAGCAATCCCTTGGCCCGCTCGATCGCCTTGCGCGAGGCGAGATCGGCGCGGGCCTTGTCCAGGTCGTTGCGCAGCCGTTGCATCAGCTCGAAGCGGCTCATCGCCACCTCAAGCACCGAGCGCACCCTGGCCGGGGAGAGCCCGTCGACCACATAGGCGGCGACGCCCGCCTCGATGGCGGCCTCCGCCAGACCCGGCGACGAGCGGTCGACGAACATCACCACCGGGCGCGCGTTTTCGCCCTTGGCGTCGCGCAGGCTCTCCAGCGTGTCGCGGTCGGGGCTTTCACAGGCGATGACGATCACGTCCGGCGCCATCAGGGGCAGATCGCCCTCGATCGCCTCGAACGTCGCTGCGCGGTGGACCTCCAGCGGATGGACGTCGGCGAGCCCTTCCGCCACCAGGGCGGCGCGAGCCTCGTCCGGGTCAATGATCAAAACCTTCATGGTCGCCTTGGCCGCCCCCGTGGCGACATTGCTGGGCATCGGCCCGAGGTCAACGGTGAGCCGCCCCGATCGCTAGTGATCAGGTCGGGCGCCTAAGGATCAGGCGTCGCCGTTTTGCGCCGGAAATCCGCTATTCGGAATTATCCGCATCCAGTGCGCGTGCTGCGGCGGGATGTCGAACGATGAGCAGCGGCTGGCGCCCGCCACCGGCGTCGCCCCGATCGCCATGAAAATGGGAGAACGCCTGCTCGAGCCCATCACGCTGGATGCATGCGAAGATATGGTGCTGGGCCGGGCCCTGGGTGCGAGCCTCGCGGCCGCCGGTCTGCCGTTGCCGGCGCACTTGACGGACGAGGTCGATGACCACGGGGACACCTTCCACACGGATGATCCCTGGAACGGCCCCGAGCCGGTGCACGCCACCTTGCACTGAACGCGAGACGCTGCGCCGGCCCGCGAAAACCGCCGTGCGTTAAGACCTCGGTCACCGACACAGGCTCACCTCGCCCGAATGTCCCGATCCTCGTCCCAACAGCGATTCGACCACGGCGCCGCCCTGCGCGTCCCTTCTGCGGCCGACCCGCGCGGCTGGCGTGCTCTGTGGGCGTGGCTGGGCGACGCGGCGCGCGCGCCTGACGAGGCCGGCGCCGTCCAGGTCCGCACGGCCGACGGTTTCAAAGTCGCACGCCCCGGCGACTGGATCGTGCTGTCAGTCAGCGGAGCCTTCCATGTGGCCCGCGTCACCCCGATGCTCGACGCCTGAGAGACGGGCTCCACTTCTGCGGTAGCCAAAGCCCGTCAATCCGCTAAAATGGCCTTACCATTAGCGGCGCGCACAGATGCGCACGGGTGGCGTCCAAATTCCCCAGGGAGACTTCAAGATGGCTGACAACACACCTGCGCCCAAGCGCACGCTGACCGACGAAGGCATCATCGACATTCCAGGTCTGGCGAGCCGCTGGGTCCGCCTGGCCGACGGCCGCAAGGCCCACTACGTGACCGCGGGCGACAAGGGCCCGGCGGTGATCCTGCTGCATGGCGGGATCGAAGGCTCCTCCGGCACCGCCGGCTGGCGCTTCATGGCGCCCTACCTGGCCGCCAACGGTTTCCGCGTCTATTGCCCCGACCGCCCAGGCTACGGCCTGTCGGACACCAGCAAGGTCGAGTATCTCGACGCCAGCATGAAGGCCAACAACGACTTCCTGCTGATGTTCGCCGACGCCCTGTGCATCGACAAGTTCCACATGAGCGGCAACTCGATGGGCTGCAACGTGGCGACCAACTTCGTGGTCAGCAATCCCGAGCGCGTGCTGAGCGTGATGTTCATCGCCGGCGCGCTGGGCGACATCACCGAAACGCCGCGGGTCATGGGCCCCCAAGGCAAGTTCACCCCGAACCCCAGCTACGTCAGGAAACCCTGGGACGGCACCGCCGAGGGCATGCAGGAGCTGATGGACGGCATCATCTACGAGCGTAAGGCCGTCTGGCCGGAACTGGTCGAGATGCGCGTGAGGGCAGGTTTGAATCAGCGCAAGCCGCGCGACGCGGCCAAGCTGCCCAACGCCATGGATCAGGTGCTGTCGCAAAAAGACCCGAACCAGATGCAGATCTTCTCGACCAAGGGCCGGATCGACAAGCTGACCATCCCGATGATCTACCTGTTCGGCCTGCAGGACGTGCTGGCCCCGGTGGAGAACGGCTTCAACCAGGAAGACTCCGTTCCCAACATCCAGTTCTTCTATCCGGACGAGTGCGGCCACCAGGGCCAGACCGACCAGCCGGAGCTCTTCAACGAAGTGGCCCTGGAATTCTTCAAGACCGGCAAGGTCACCTGGGCGACGGCGGTAAAGGCGGGTGTGTCGCTGCGCAAGCCGATCAATCCGCGCTACGTCGAAGAGCCCAAGGGTGGCTTCCCCAAGCCGGCTCGCGAGATCTACGCCGATCAGCAAACCCTGCGGAACGGCCTCAAGGCCCTCGACAAGGTTCCCGCCTAAGCAACTTCCCGCTCCCGGCGCAGGCCGGGAGCGGGCCTGCATTCTGAAGGGCCCGGCGAAAGTCGGGCCCTTTTTTATCGCTGATCAGGCGGAGGCTTCTTCGCCCTCGATCTCGACCCCGGCGGCGACCAGCACGCGCGAGACCATATTGTAGGCCGCCACCACCAGGATCAGCTCAACCGTCTGCCGGGGATCGGGGAACGCCGCACGAACCTCGGCCATCACCTCAGGCCTCACAGCGACATGGCGGGTGGAGTCGCGGGAGAAGCGCAGGACGGCCAGTTCCGCCGCATCGAACAGCCCGGGCGCCGCGATCGCCGCGTCCACATCGGCCAGGGCGTCCACCTGGGCGGCGCTGGCGCCGGCTTTGAGCAACAGCGGCGCGTGGTGGTGGAACTCGTACGGCGCGTCGTTCAGCTGCGCGACGGCGCACATGGCCAGCTCGCGGTAGCGGGCCGGCAGCGCCAGGTCGTTGCGTATCGGCCCCATGTAAGCGGTCCAGCCGGCGGCGGCCGGCGGACTGTGCAGCAGGATGCGATCGAGATTGAACAACGTGCCGCCGCGCCGCGCGCGGGTGCGCTCGGCTGCAGCCTCGGCTTCGGCGTCGCCGCCGTTCCAGTAGGGTACGCTGCGCATAGGTCGTCTCCTTGATACGCCTCAGCCCGCCGTCTGTTCGGCGATCCGCTGCTTTTCCATCTCGCGCAGTTCGCGGCGCAGGATCTTGCCGGTGCTGGTCATCGGCATCGACTTCACGAACGCGATCTCGCGCGGATATTCGTGCCGCGCCAGCCGCTCGCGCACTGAATTGCGGATCTCGTCGGCCAGCTCCAGCGACGGCTCGTGGCCGTCAGCCAGCACGATGAAGGCCTTGATGATCTCCGTGCGCTGCGCGTCAGGCACGCCGATCGCCGCGGCCATCACCACGGCGGGGTGGCGCAGCAGAGCGTCCTCGATCTCCCCGGGGCCGATGCGATAGCCGGCGCTGGTGATCACGTCATCGCCGCGACCGCCGAACCAGTAGTAGCCCTCATCGTCCATGCGACCGAGGTCGCCGGTCAGCATCCAGTCTCCGGCGAACTTCTCCGCCGTGGCCTTCGGGTTTTTCCAATACTCCAGCAGCATCAGCGGATGCGGCGCCTTGAAGGCCAGGTTGCCCGTGGTCCCGGTCGGCAGCAGGTTGCCGGCGTCGTCGACGATGCCGGCGATCATCCCTGGCACCGGCTTGCCCAGCGAACCGATGCGCGGCTCCAGCACCTGCCAGCTGTTGCCCAGGCACATGTTGCACTCGGTCTGGCCGAAGCCCTCGTTGACCTGCACCTTCAGCGCGCCCGAGGCCCACTCCAGCAGGTCCTTGCCGACCGACTCCGAGCCCGAGACGACGCTCCGCAGGTTGACGTCAAACCGGTCGAGGTCGGGGACCTGGCGGATCAGTTTCAGCATGGTGGGGGTCAGCAGCGTGGTGCGCACGCTGTGCTTGCTCATCATCTGCAGCGCTTCTTCGGGGTTGAAGCTGCGCGCACGGTAGGTCAGCACCGGCACGCCCGCCGCCCAGGTCGGCATCAGCACGCTGAACAGGCCGGCCAGCCAGGCCCAGTCGGCCGGCGTCCACATCAGGTCGCCGGGCTGAGGGAGGAAGTCGAACATGAACTCGAAACCCGGCCGGTGCCCCAGCAGGATGCGGTGGCCATGCACGGTGCCTTTCGGCAGGCCTGTGGTGCCCGAGGTGTAGCTGATGAAGGCCGGGGTATCGACGGGCAGCGCCAGGGTCTCGAAGCGGTCAGACGCGCGCTCCAGGCTCTCCCAGAATCCAATCGCGCCAGGCGCCTGGCCGTCGATCAGCAATACCGTGCGGAGGTTCGGGCACTTGTCGCGGATCTCGAGGACCTTGGCGAAGTTGGCGACGTCGGTGACTACGGCGCGGGCGCCGGAATCGTTGAACCGGTACTCGAGCGCATCGGCCCCGAACAGGCACGAGGTTGGGACCGTCATCATCCCGGCCTTCCACGCCGCCACGTGGGTGATGGCGGTGGCAGGATCCTGGCCTAACAGCACCATGATCCGGTCGCCGCGCTGCAGACCCTCGGCGGTGAGCACATTGGCCAGCTGGTTCGCGTAGCGTTGGATGTTCTTGAAGGTGAAGACCTGCACCTGGCCGTCGGTGCGCTCGTGGATCAAGGCCGGGGCGTCGGGCTTCGCCTCGGCGTGCCGGTCGCAGACGTCGTGCGCCATGTTGTAGAGCGTCGGCAGACGCCATTGGAACGCGCCGTAGAGCTGTTCGTATTTGCCGGCTTGAGCGGATGCCACTGCGTTTCGACCCTTGTTCCCACGACCGCCTGCCGTCCACGAAGAGCGGCGGCGCTTTTGACGGCGACACTATACTCCGACGCCTCGCGCACAAGGCCGCCGCCGCGTCAGCGTCGGTTGCGAAGCCGACCGCGGTTTCACGCGTTGACGCTGCATGGCTCCACGACTGAAGACCTACGCCGCTGAGATCGACGGTGTGCACGAATGGATCGTCGCCGCGCCGAACCAGAAGGCCGCCCTCGACGCCTTTGGGGTTCGTCAGAACCTGTTCGCTCAGGGCTTCGCAAAACTGGTCGCGGATCCGGTTCTGGAGCGGGCCGCCGCCGCCTCGCCGGGCGTCCCGTTGCGCCGTGACAAGGGATCGAAAGGCGCGTTCGCCGCGGGCCCGGCAGGCGCGGAGACCTGGGCGGCGGCTTTGAAAGCCGCGCCCAAACGCGCCAAGGCGCCGAGCCGCAAAGCGCTCGATGCGGCGCAGGCGGCGGTCGATGCGCTCGACTCGCAGGAGGCTGCCGAACGCGCGCCCCTCGAGGCCCGCCGCGCAGCGCTCGAGCGCGAGGCGCGGACGGTCGAGGCCGAGTTCACGAAGCGCCGGGCGAAGCTGGACGCCGCCCTCGCCCGCGCCAAGGCCGCCTACCGCGACGCGGGCGGGAGATAGGTCTGGCTAGACCTCGAGGCGAAAGGCCCCGTCCTTGCGCACCAGCCGCCCGGCCGTGGGACCGGCGAAATGGGTCCCGATGATCAGCGTCGGGGTGTCGGCGAACTCCGCCATGAATGCGTGTCGCGTGCGGGTCGATTCATCGGGGTCGGTGTCGAACTGAGAGGCCCAGTGAGGATGGGCGATCTGACAGGGGTGGTGCATCATGTCGCCGGTGATCACCGCCCGCTCGCCGCGGGATTCCAGCACTACGCTGACGTGGCCCGGCGAGTGGCCGGGCGTCGGCGTCAGCCGCACCTCGGGTGCGATCTGCGCGTCGCTCTCCACTAGTTCGGCGAGCCCCGCATCCATGATCGGCTTCACCGAGTCCAGGAAGGTCGCCTCGGTGTTCATCATCACCTGGGCGAAACGCGAGT
Organism: Phenylobacterium sp.; assembly: GCF_030697305.1. Taxonomy (GTDB): domain Bacteria; phylum Pseudomonadota; class Alphaproteobacteria; order Caulobacterales; family Caulobacteraceae; genus Phenylobacterium. Next base: position 22,331 of record NZ_JAUYQL010000055.1, read on the forward strand.
AGTCGCGGGTGGGCCCGTTCTCGGTTTCATTGCGCCAGTGGTCGTACTCGACGCGTCCCATGAAGTAGCGCGCGTTCGGGAAGGTCGGGACCCAGCGGCCGTCCCGCCACATGGTGTTCCAGCCGACGTGGTCGACGTGCAGGTGGGTGCAGATCACACCGTCGACGCTATCGGCGGGCCAGCCGGCGGCCTCCATGTCCGCGAGGAAGCCGGTGCTCAGCATGTTCCAGTTGGGCACTGTGCGCACCTTGTCGTTGCCCACGCAGGTGTCGACCACCAGGCGCATCCCCGGCGTTTCGACCAGCAGGGCATGGACGCTCAACCGCAGGTGACCCTCCTCGGTAGCGAAGTGCGGCGACAGCCACGGGATCGCCTGGATGGTCTCCGGATAGCTCTCCGGCAACGCCGACTTCACGCCACCGCCCGCGACCGCCGATTCGAATTCGACGATCTTGGTGACGGTGATGTCGCCAATACGCCAGACCAGGTTCGCCATGCGTCCGTCCTTGATGCCGCTTCGTAAAGCTTTATGGCTCCAGCGTGATGCGAATGAAATTCATCTGAAGTCAGGCCGCTGATAAGTTCGCCTGGCCGCGCGACTCAACCTCTGCGGCGCCGGTCGAATTCGTAGTACGCAGATGCCCGCCCCCGCGCCGGCTTCGAGGGAGAAGACAGTGTTCCGCCTGATCCGACCACGGCTGCTGCTCGCTGCCATCGCCCTGTTCACGGCGGCCGAAGCCCAGGCCGCGGAGTATGACCTGGTGCTGGCTCCGGCGACCGTGACCACGGCCGGCCGGCCTGGCCCGGCGATCACCGTCAACGGCCAGATTCCCGGCCCGACCCTGCATTTTCGAGAGGGCGAGACCGCGACGGTGCGGGTGACCAACAACCTCAAGGACACCTCGTCGGTGCACTGGCACGGCATTCTGCTCGACAGCAAGGAAGACGGCGTCCCGGGCTTCAACGGCTTTGTCGGCATCAAGCCCGGCCAGACCTACACCTACAGCTTCCCGCTGCGGCAGGCCGGCACCTATTGGTACCACGCCCACTCTGCGACCCAGGAACAGGCCGGCCACTACGGTGCGATCGTCGTCGACCCGCCCAACGGTCCAGTGGTGAAAACCGATCGCGACTACGTGCTGGTGTTCTCGGAATCCAGCGCCGAGGACCCCGAACGGATCCTGGGCAACCTCAAGGTCGACCCCAGCTACTACAACACCGGCCGCCGCACGGTCGGCGACTTCTTCCGTGACGCCGGCAAGTTCGGCTTCCAGGCCGCCTGGCGCGACCGCGCCAACTGGGGCCGCATGCGGATGAACCCCACCGACATTTCCGACGTCAGCGGCTATGTCCTGCTGGCCAACGGCAAGCCTGCGGAGGCCAACGAGACGTTCCTGTTCACGCCCGGCCAGAGCGTGAAGCTGCGGCTGGTGAATTCCTCGGCGATGACCTTCCTGGACGTCCGCATCCCGGGCCTGAAGATGACCGTTGTGGCCGCCGACGGCCGCGACGTGGTCCCTGTCACCGTCGATGAACTGCGCATCTCGGTCGCCGAGACCTACGACGTGGTTGTGGAGCCCAAGGCCGACCAGGCGTTCACGATCTTCGCGGAATCCATCGACCGACGCGGCTACGCCCGCGCGACGCTGGCCACGCGCGCCGGCGACAGCGGCCCCATCCCTGCCATGCGTCCGCGCGCGATCCTGACCATGGCCGAGATGGGCACGATGGGCGGGATGGCGGGCATGGACATGAGCGGCGGTCACGACCACGGCGCGCCCGCCGCGGCTCCCGTTCCCGGCGCGGCCCCCGCTCCGGAACACCACCACCACGGCGCGCCCTCAGCGCAGGACAAGGCCGCCGACTCCTCGGCCGCCGCGCAGTCTGGCGGCGACATGGCCGGCATGGACATGAGCGGCGGCGGCCACGCCCACCATCAGGCCGCCTCGCCGAGCGCCGGCGAGATGGACATGACGCCCGAAGAGCACGCCGCGATGATGGGCGACGCCGCGCTGCCAAAGATCGACTACGGCATGGGCAAGCCCACCGCCGGCCACGGCATGAGCGAGCTGTCGCCCGAGGGCACGCTGGACGGCTCGGGCCGGGTGTTCGGCTGGGCGAACGGCGCGCCGGCCGGATCGCGGGTGTTGAGCTACAACGACCTGCGCGCCCTGACGCCGAACGCCGATTCCCGCCCGCCGGACCGCGAGATCGTCGTGCGCCTCGGCGGCGACATGGAACGCTTCGTCTGGACCTTGAACGGCAAGACCTTCGGCGAGGACCAGCCGATCCGCCTGCGTTATGGCGAGCGGGTGCGGATGACCTTCATCAACGAGACGATGATGGCCCACCCGATGCACCTGCACGGCATGTTCATGCAGCTTGAGAATGGGCAGCCCGCGGACCTGCTGCCGGACAAGCACGTGGTGACCGTGGCGCCGGGCCGCACCGCCTCGGTGCTGATCACCGCCAACGAACTCGGCGAGTGGGCTTTCCACTGCCACCTGCTCTACCACATGGAAGCGGGGATGATGCAGCAGGTGGTGGTGGCCCGCGAGGACGGCTCCATGGGCCCATCCGCCGCTCCACCGGCCGCTCACGACCATCATGACCACGCCGGACACGGAGGCGCCCAGTGAGGCGGATGATCTTGGCGGCCGCCGCGATGGCCGCCGGCGCGGCCTGTGCGTCTTCCGCCACGGCCCAGGAACACCAGCACGCCGGCGGCATCTCCGCCATGGCGATGGCGGACCATCAGCGCACCTTCCACATGGCGCGCATCGAGGCCGATGTGGCCGAGCTGGACGGCGACCCGCTGTTCACCTGGGACGGCGAGGCCTGGATCGGCGGAGACCGCAACAAGCTGTGGCTGAAATCCGAGGGCGAGGTGCACGACTCCGAAGTCGAGCAGGCCGAAGTCCAGGCGCTGTACAGCCGCCAGGTGTCGACATTCTGGGACGTGCAGGTCGGCGCCCGGCATGATTTTGAACCGTCCTCGACCACCTACCTGGCGCTCGGCGTGCAGGGCCTGTCGCCCTACCAGTTCGAGACCGAGGCGACCGCCTTCGTCAGCGAGGATGGCGACCCCAGCTTCCGCCTGAAGCACAGCCTCGACCTGCTGTTCACTCAGAAGGTGGTGCTGGAGCCGTCGATCGAGCTGAACCTTCAGGGGCGCGATGTGCCGGAGCTCGGCGTGAAGAGCGGGTTCACCGATCTCGAGATCGCCGCCCAACTTCGCTACGAGGTGACGAAGAAGTTCGCGCCCTATGTCGAGGTGGCCTACGAGCGGCTGCTGGGCGACACCGGCGATGCGGCGCGCGCAGCCGGCAAGGACCGCGACAACACGCTGGTTCGGCTTGGGCTGCGCACCTGGTTCTGAGGCCCCTTCGAACGGGCGCGTCCGAAGCAGAGGCGCCGCAGGCGCAGTCCGCGCCCGACCGGCGGTTCGGCCGGACCCGAAGGTGCTGCTGATCAGCGGCTACACCGGCGATGCGGCTCCGATAAGCAAGTTCCTGGCCGACGGCATGGAGATGATGACCAAGCCCTTCGGCTTCGAACAGCTGAAGGCAAAAATTCGCTCAATGACCACACGCCCAGGACCCTCCCGCGACGCTCAGCGATGACAATGTCGCCAAGTCGACGCAAATATAGCTTGCTGCACAACAAGAACAGACTTCCGTCCCGCCCTCACCTTTCGTAAAAATGCGTTGAGCAGCCAGTTCAAGGCGCGGTTGAGTGGTGAGGCCTCATCAGTGGCGACCTACCGATTGTTCGTGCTGGACCCTGAGGGCCATGTGCGCGGCGCGACCGTGCTGGAGTGCGCTGACGACGCCGAAGCGACCGCGCGCGCCGCCGAACACCCGCACGATTACGGCATGGAGCTATGGCAAGGCGCGCGCGTCGTGCATCGCTTCGAGCGTCCCGCCGCCTGATCGACGACGCAGAATTTAGCCCGAGAAACTCAGGGCTTCATTTGAAGCGCCCGAAGCCCGATATAGCGTGCTCCTCGAGCCGATGGGGCGGGACCGATCCATGAAGCACTTTCTGATCACGATGGCCGGCGTCTTCGCAGGCCTGGTGATATTCATGATCGGCATTCCGTTCGTGCTGGTGGCGATGGCCGCCGGAGCGGCCGGGCCGGCGCCGCTGCCAGCTCATGCCGTGCTGCAACTCGACCTGCGCGAGACCATCACCGACCAGGACCCCGGCAATCCGCTGGTCAGCCTGGGGCGGCGGTCGCTTTCGGTGATGTCGGTGATCGAGGCGCTGAAGCGCGCGGAGACCGATGGACGGGTGCGCGGGGTGCTGGTGCGCCTGCCCGAGGGCGGGATGGAGCCCGGCGCGGCCGATGAGCTGCGGCTGGCGTTCCTGCGGTTGCGGGCCGCCGGCAAGCCGGTGTTCGCCCACAGCCAGGGCGTCTATCCGAGCGCGATGGCGCTGATGACCTACATGCTGGGCGCCTCCGCCGACGAACTGTGGATGCAGCCTGGCGCGGCGCTCCAGGCGACCGGGATCAGCACCGAGGACGTGTTCCTGAAGCGGTTCTTCGACAAGTACGGCGTCGTCACCGATTTCGAGCAGCGCTACGAGTACAAGAACGCGGTCAACGGCTACCTGAATGACGACTACACGGCCGCGCACAAGGAATCGCAACTGTCGTGGATGACGTCGGTCTATGAGAGCGCGATCAATTCCGCCGCCCGCGACCGCAAGCAGGCGCCGGCGGCGCTGCGCGCCAACCTCGAAGCCGGGCCTTATGTCGCCGAGCAGGCGCGCGCCAACGGTTTGATCGACAAGGTGGGCCAGGTCCGCGAGGCCGAACAGGCCCTGCTGAAGAGAGCCGGCGACGACGCCGAGATGGTCGATTTCGGTGACTATCAGCGCGCACGCAAGGAGCGCGACCACGCCATCCGCAGTGTCGGCTCGATCGCCGTGATCGAGGCCGAGGGGCCGATCGTCACCGGCCGCGACGGCGGCGCCAATCCGTTCCAGGGCGGCTCGACGGTCTATTCCGACGACGTGTCGGAAGCATTTTACGATGCCGCCAAGGCCAAGGACGTGAAGGCCATCGTCTTCCGGGTGAATTCGCCCGGCGGATCGGACACCGCGTCTGAACAGATCCTGGCCGGCGTGCGCGCGGCCAAGGCGGCCGGCAAGCCGGTGGTGGTCAGCATGGGCACCTATGGCGCCTCCGGCGGCTACTGGATCGCCTCGGAGGCGACCTCGATCGTCGCGGAGCCGACGACGCTGACCGGTTCGATCGGGGTGTTCGGCGGCAAGTTCGCTTTGGGCCCTGCCCTGGCCCGCTATGGCGTCGACGTGCGCGAGACCCAGGTCGGCGGCGCCTACGCCGACGCCTTCTCCATGGGCAAGCCGTTCACGCCGGACGATCGCGCCGCTTTCGCCGGGTGGATGGACCGCATCTACGACAACTTCGTCGCCCGCGTCGCGGAGGGTCGCAAGTTGACGCCCGAGCGGGTGCGCGAGATCGCCAAGGGTCGAGTGTGGACTGGCGCCCAGGCGCACGAACTTGGCTTGGTCGACCACGTCGGCGGTTTCTACGAAGCAGTCGAACAGGCCAGGATACTCGCCAAGCTGGAAGGCGTGCCGCATCTGAAGCGCATGTCGCCGAGCGCCTCGCCGCTGGAGGCCCTGCAACAGGCGCTGGGGGTCTCGGCGACCTCAATGCGCACCCTCGCGGCCGCGGCCTGGGTCATGGGCGACCCCAAGGCCCAGGCGGTGATGGACGAGCTGGCCAGCGCGCGGATGCGCAGCCAGGGGGCGCTGGTGCTGGCGCCGATCCCGGTCCGCTAGGGCCCTGCGGCGGCCGGGTTCAGAGCCCGGCCGGCGCGGAAGGTCACCGTGCGCCTGCCGAAGTCCAGCGCCACGGAGCGGAAATGGCGCAGGATGTCGACGCCGATCAGGATCGCCGGCTGTTCCTCCAGGTCCCAGATCCTGAACACGTGCAGGTCGGCGAACACCGCCGACAGGCCGCCGATCCTCAGGCCGCCCATGCGCAACGCCGGCAGCGGCGAAAGTTCGCCCCGCGCCGACTGGCCGGTGGCGCTGACCAACATGACTTCGATGCTCTGAACCGGACGGCCGGGGTCTGCGCTCACCACCGCGCGCCGCAGCGCCAGATTTCCCACGGTGTTCTGCGAGCCTGAATCGAGAAAGGCGGTGACCGGCTGGCCGCCCACGTCGGCGTCGATGATGATCAGCTGGCCGAACCGCTGGCGGGCCGCGACGGTGACCACGCCGGCGTCCTCGGTCACCGGGATCCGCCCGCCCGCCGGCGCGACGATGGGCGGGAGAACCGGACGGCGGGAGTCGTCGATGCGCAGTTCGTTATGCTCGAAGTCCAGTTCGACGCGGCGATTGCGGAGCACGTCGACCCCCAGCAGGCCTTGGGCCCCCAGGCGCGACTGGGCCAGCAGCGGCATGCGCACGCGCCTCGAGCTGACCGCGCCGACGCTCAGACGGTTGATCAGGGCTAAGGGGGCCGGTTCAGCGCCGGCGATCCCGTGGATCTCAGCGTCGCCAGCGCCCGGCGCGCCGATCCGCGCGGCGACCTCGGCGGCCAGCACCGAGCGATTGGCGCCGGTGTCGACCACGAAGGCGTAGGGACCGGCGCCATTGAGGAACACCGGCGCGGTCATCCGTCGCGCGGTGTCGGCCTCGGCGGCCAGCACCGCGCCGTCGGACGGCGGTGGCGTCGGCGGTTGCAGTCCCGCCAGATTGACCAGCACGCGGCGCCCATCCCGAGGGCTTGCGCAGGCCGCGCCCGCCATCGAGGCGCCCAGCGCCAGCACCGTACGGCGCCTGTCCCACAGCCGCGTCAAACGCAGGCCTCCAGGCCAAGAAAAAGGGGCGGCGGATTTCTCCGCCGCCCCTTTCCTTGCCCCATCTCGCCCCTAGAAGCGAAGGCGCAGTTGAGCAAACACCCGACGCCCGACAACGTCGAACACGGACGGATCAGTGCCCGACTGCACATTCGGCGAGTATTGCGGCGGCTTCTTGTCGAAGGCGTTGTTGACGCCCAGCCGCACCTCGACTGTGTCGGTGGCCTTCCAGCCGGCCGACACGTCGGTGTACCAGACGCCCTTGGTGCCGCCGAACGTTTCGCCCGGGAACTCGACGCTCAGGCGGTTGTCCATCTTGCCGATGTAGCGGGTGCGGCCAAGCACGTCGAAGTCGCCGAAGGTCCAGGCCGCGGTGCCGGTCACGCGCCATTCCGGGAAGCTCTGGCCCAGGCCCGCGCCGAAGTAGGAGACCGTACCGGCCGTATCGAGCAGCGGCAGGCTGGAGAGGCTCTTCGACTTGTATTCGAACAACTTGCTGATGATCACGTTGGCCTTCACTCCGCCCCAGCTCGGCGACAGGCCCAGCCATTCCCAGTCGAAGCCATAGTCGACCTGGAAATCGATGCCGCTGGTCTCGATGCGGCCCTGGTTAGTGAACTGGAACGGGTATGCATCATTGACCGGGTCGTAGATTCCGCCTGGATACCTGTTGTCGAGCTGCAGGATATCGCCGCCACCGCGGATCAGGGTCTGATTACACGCCACATAGGTCGGCGAGAAGGTCGGGTTGTTGCCGTAGTAGTTGAAGCAGTCGGCGACGATCCGGTTGATCTGCGGCCGCAGGATCGCGTCCTTCACCTTGATGTTGTAGTAGTCGATCGAACCGCGCAGGCGCTCCGTCCACTGGTTTTCCCAGGGCGTCGAGAAGACGGCGCCAATGGTGATCGTGTCGCCACGCTCAGATTCGAGCTGGTTGTTGCCCGCAAGGTAGGCGGTGAGCTGCGAGCCCGGCGTTTGCACGTACCCGGCTACGTCGCCGACCCCGGTCGCGCCGCACAGCGCCGCGACCTGCGCCGCCGAACCGCCCGAGCGGAGCACGCCGCCCTTGGAGCACGGGTCGAAATACTGGGGAGCGTCGTTGCCGCCGGCGAACAGTTCCTCGAAGTTCGGTGCGCGCACCGCCCGCTGGTACGAAGCCCGGAACCGCAGGATGTCGACCGGCTGCCAGTTGATCTCGGCCTTGAATGACGAGGAACTGTCCTCATCGGACTTGAAACCGGTCAGCTTGTCGGCGAATTCGGCCAACGAATAGCGGTAGCCGAGGTTCAGTTCGAGGGTCTTGGCGAACGGCGCGTCCTTGACCAGCGGGATCAGCGCTTCGCCGAAGAAGTCCTTGAAGCTGCTGGTGCCGTCTTCCGGATCCTCCAGGGTGAAGCCGGAGATGTTCTCCGCGCCCGAGCCCGGGTTCGCCTTGGATTCGATGTTGCGATACTCGGCGCCGACCACCACTGACAGCGGGCCGGCGGGCAGGTCCATCACGTCGCCCGAGGCGTAGACCTGGCCGATCTGCTGGATCAGGTCGCGGGTCGGCTGCAGGTCTACCCGTAGGAAGGTGCGGCAGGCGGCCGAGAGCGGATTCGCCCCGAACGGGTTGAAACCGCCCGCACACAGTGCGTTGCCGCCGTCCGCCGCCGAAAGCAGCTGTTCCAGCTTCACCAGATCGACGTTGCCGCTCTGGGTGTTGATGATCTTGGTGCGGCCCTCGGAGACATAACCCTCGACGCGCCACCCGGTGTCGCCGATCGGCATGCGCAGGCCGGCGAGGTACTGGGTGACGGTGTTCTCGTAGTTTTCCTGGCGCAGGCCGATCTCCAGCGTGCGGGTGCGCATCTGGAAGGGTTCGTTG
>NZ_JAUYQL010000066.1 GCF_030697305.1 Phenylobacterium sp.
GCGTGACCAAGCTCACCAAGCTCGAGCTCAACAGCGAACACACCAAGCAGGCCGAGAACCTTCGCAAGTTCATCCTGGCGATCTCACGCGACGTGCGCGTGTTGATGGTCAAGCTCGCCGACCGGCTGCACAACATGCGCACGCTGCAGCACATCCCGAGCCCGGCGAAGCGCGAGCGCATCGCGCGCGAGACGCTCGACATCTACGCGCCGCTGGCCCGATCGATCGGCTGTCACCGCATCTGCACCGAGCTCGAGGAGCTCGCGTTCGAGCACCTGAACCCGGTGGCGCGTGACGCGATCAGTCGCCGGCTGGAGGCGCTGCGCCAGTCGCAGGGCGGCGCCGTGGCCGTGGTGTCCGGGGAAATCTCCACCCGCCTGGAGGCTGCCGGGATACCTGCTCGCGTGTTCGGCCGGGAGAAGGGCGCGTTCTCGATCTGGCGTAAGCTTCAGCGCAAGACTATTGGTTTCTCTCAGCTTTCCGACATCTATGCCTTCCGGGTGATCGTCGATGGCGAGGATGATTGCTACCGTGCGCTGGGAGTGATCCACCGCGCCTGGCCCAGCGTGCCCGAGAGGTTCAAGGACTACATCTCGACGCCGAAACGTAACAACTACCGCTCGCTGCACACCACTGTGGTCGGCCCGCGCGGCATGCGCATCGAGATGCAGATCCGCACTGAGGCGATGGACCGCGTCGCCGAGGACGGGGTCGCCGCCCACTGGCGCTACAAGGACAAGTCCTATGGTTTCGACGCCGAGGCGCAGGCGGCGGCCGGCGGACGCGACCCGCTGATCAACCTGCGTCATCTCGTACAGGTGCTGGAGCACGGCGGCGACGCCGAGGAGCTGGTCGAGCACGCCAAGCTCGAGATGTACTTGGACCAGGTTTTCGTGTTCACGCCGAAGGGCCGGCTCGTCAGCCTGCCGCGTGGGGCGATGTCGCTCGACTTCGCCTACGCCGTCCACACCGACGTTGGCGACACCTGCATCGGCGTGAAGATCAACGGCGAGCTGAAGCCACTGCGCACGGAGTTGCAGAATGGCGACGTGGTCGAGGTCGTGCGCGGCGGCAAGCCCGTGGTGCCGCCGGACTGGCGCTCGCTCACCGTCACCGGACGGGCGCGCTCGGCCATCCGCCGCCACATCCGCCAGACCGAGAAGGAAGAGTTCACCCGGCTCGGCCGCGCCACCGTGGACCAAACCTTCGAACGCGCCGGCAAGGCGCGCTCGCAGGTGTCGCTGCGCCCTGCGCTTGATCGGTTCGCTGCGCCCTCCGAAGACGAGCTGTTCGAGTCCATCGGCCGCGGACGCGTCACCCCGACCCAAGTGCTGGACGTCGTCTTCCCTGGCCTCAAGGCCGCCGAGCGTGAGGCCGCCGTCGCCCAGCGCCGCATCGAGGACGGCAAGAGCGCCCGGCTGTACGTGCGCGGCGGAGGCCTGACCCCAGGCGTATCGCTGCATTTCGGCGACTGCTGCAATCCCGTTCCTGGCGACCGCATCGTCGGCATCCTGGAGGCCGACGGCCGCGGGCTGACGGTGCACACCATCGACTGCGAACGCCTGGCCAGGTTCGAGGACAACGAGGAGGTCTGGCGCGACCTGCAATGGACGCCGGAGGCCGAACGTAACACCATCGCCCGCGCCCGATTGATCGCCACAGTGCGAAATGCGCCGGGCGTGCTGGGCCAGGCCTGTACGGTGATCGGCGACGCTGGCGGCAACATCGTCAACCTGCGCATGCGCTATCGCCAGCAGGACTTCTTCGACGTGGATTTCGACATAGACGTCAAGGACGCTCGCCACCTGACCCATATCGCCGCGGCGTTGCGCGCCAACCCCAGCGTCGAGACGGTCGACCGCGCCAAAGGCGAGGGCGAGGGCGCACCAGCCTAGTCGCGCGTTTTCGCGGCGTCTTCGGATGTCAGCACCTCGACCTGCATGCGCTCGCCGACTGCCCGTAAATGCGCGCGCGGATGACAGGCGCCGGTGCTTTCGGCTATTCCCCGACAACCTGGAGGGCGGCGATGAACACCGAAGACGTGCTGAACGAATTCCGCGGAGCAGGCGCGCTGCGCGAGGGCCATTTCATCCTGGCCTCCGGCCGGCACAGCCCGATGTTCCTGCAGAAGAACCTGGTCTTCCAGCACGCTGATCGCACCGAGCGGCTGTGCCGCGCGCTGGCCCAGAAGATCGAGCTGGAGTTCGGAAAGCCGGACCTGATCGTCGCACCCGCGGTGGGTGCGATCATCCCGGGCTACGAGACCGCCCGCTGGTTGGGCGTGCCCTCGATCTATGTCGAGCGCGAGGACGGCCAGTTCAAACTGCGACGCGCCTTCACCATCGCGCCGGGCGCCAAGGTCGTCGTGGTCGAGGACGTGATCACCACCGGAGGATCGTTCCGCGAAGCCGTGGAGCCGATCCAGGCCGCCGGCGGCGTCGTGCTCTGCTGCGCCTGCATCGTCGATCGTTCGGGCGGTCGGGCTGACGTCGGCTGGCCGCTGGTGGCGCTGGCCACTGTCGATGTGCCGTCCTATCCCGCCGACGCCCTGCCGCCGGAACTCGCCGCCCTGCCGGCCGAGGAGCCGGGTTCGAAGAGGCTGCGGGCGTGAACCGGCTGCGGCTCGGGGTCAACATCGACCACGTGGCCACGGTGCGCAACGCACGCGGCGAGGGCTATCCTGATCCGGTGCGCGCGGCCGAGGTGGCGGTCGCCGCAGGGGCCGACGGCATCACCGCGCATCTGCGCGAAGACCGCCGCCACATCTCTGACGCCGACATCGACGCGCTCGCCGTGATCACGCGGCGCCGCGGCCGGCCGCTGAACCTGGAGATGGCGGTGACCATGGAGATGGAGGGCGTCGCGCTTGCTCACCTCCCGCACGCCGCCTGCCTGGTGCCGGAGCGGCGCGAGGAGGTCACCACCGAAGGGGGCCTGGACGTCGCCGGCGGCCACAACACCATCGCACCCGTGGCCAGGCGGCTGTCCGAAGCCGGCATCCGCGTCTCCTGCTTCATCGACGCCGACCCCGAGCAGGTGATTGCGGCGAAGGCGGTGGGCGCCCAGGTCGTCGAACTGCACACCGGCGCCTACTGCCAGGCGGTCCGCGAGCATTCGCCAGACGCCCCGCAGATCCTCGAACGCCTGCGCGCCGCCGCAACCCAGGCCGCCTCGCTGGGCCTGGAGGTCCATGCTGGCCACGGGATCGATTTCGAGACCGTCAAGGCGATCGCTGCGATCCCGGAGGTCGCCGAGTTGAACATCGGCCATTTCCTGATCGGCGAGGCGATCTTCACCGGCCTTGGACCAGCCATCCAGCGCATGCGGGCGCTGATGGACGAGGCGCGGGCAGGGCGTGCGGCATGATCCTCGGCATCGGCTCGGACCTGTCGGACATCCGCCGAATCGAGGCTAGCCTGGCGCGCTTCGGCGAACGCTTCACCCACCGGGTGTTCACCGAGATCGAGCGCACGCGTTCGGAGCGAAAGCCGGGCAAGGCGGCCAGCTACGCCAAACGCTTTGCAGCCAAGGAAGCCTGCGCCAAGGCGCTGGGCACCGGCATCCGTCGCGGCGTGTTCTGGCGCGACATGGGCGTGGTCAACGCCCGCTCGGGCCAGCCGACCATGGCGCTGACCGGCGGCGCGGCGGCGAGGCTGGCGGCGATCACCCCGGCCGGGCATCGCGCGGTCATCCACCTGACGCTGACCGACGACCACCCCTACGCCCAGGCCTTCATGGTCATCGAGGCGGTGCCGAATGACGGCGAGTTAACGAGCGTTCAGCATGTTTAGGCGATAGCTGAGGCTCTAGCGGCTCCCCGCCACCCTTCGAGGACGAGATGAGCGATAGCGCCACCACTGCCGAGCCCGAGAAGGCCGGTGCGTTTCGCGAGGTCTTCGAGGCGGCGAAGACCGTCGTCTATGCGCTGTTGATCGCCGTGGTGCTGAAGACCGTGGTGTTCCAGCCCTTCACGATCCCGTCGGCTTCGATGGAGCCGAACCTCTATCAGGGCGACTATCTGGTGGTCAGCAAGTTCAGCTACGGCTGGTCCCACCACTCCATCCCGTTCAGCCCGCCGATCTTCAAAGGGCGGATCCTCGATCGGACGCCGGAGCGCGGCGATATCGTGGTGTTCAAGCTGCCGCGCGACGGTCATACCGACTACATCAAGCGGATCATCGGCCTGCCCGGCGACCGGGTGCAGATGAAGGCCGACCGGTTGTACGTCAACGACATGCCGGTGCCGCGTCGCGAGGAGACCGCCATCCAGGGCGTCGGCGACAACGCCTCAGGCCGTGACGTGGAGCACTTCCGAGAGACCCTGCCGGGCGGCCGCAGCTACCTGACGAACGATTTCGGCCCCGGCGGCGAGTTGGATGACACCGAGGTGTTCGTCGTCCCGGCCGGCTACTACTTCGTCATGGGCGACAACCGCGACAATTCCCAGGACAGCCGCCTGCCTGCGGCGATCGGGGTCGGTTTCGTCCCGGCCGAGAACCTGGTCGGCAAGGCGCAGATCGTCTTGGGCTCCTGGGGACCGGGCATGTCCCTGTTCAAGCCATGGACATGGATCACCGAGGCGCGTTGGGGCCGCTTCGTCCACGGGCTCTACTGAGGGCGGTTCCTGGGGGCGGCCGTCTTGCTCCACGCGGTGCGAGCGTCTAGCTACAGCGCGTCCGCGGGCGCGGACTGACGCTTTTCGGGACGCTGAATGACCAAGACCGCGCAAAGCTCCGCAAAGGCGGGCGCGCTCCATGAGTTCGTCGAGGTCGTCAAGACCGTGGTCTACGCGCTGGCCATCGCGCTGGTGCTGCGCGTCCTGCTGTTCCAGCCCTTCACCATTCCGTCCGCCTCCATGCAGCCCAACCTGCTGGAAGGCGACTACATCATCGTCTCCAAGTACGCCTACGGCTGGTCGCACCACTCCATCCCGTTCAGCCCGCCGATCTTTAGCGGCCGGGTGTTCGGCCACGCGCCCAAGCGTGGCGACGTCATCGTCTTCAAGCTGCCGCGGGACGGGCGCACCGACTACGTTAAGCGGCTGATCGGCCTCCCCGGCGACCGCATCGACGTGCGCGGCGGCGTGGTGTTCCTGAACGGCAAGCCGATTCCGCGCGAGGTGATGCCCTCGGTCGAGGTGGATTCCGGCTATGGCTTCGTGCGCACCGTGCAGCGCTTCCGCGAGACCCTGCCCGAAGGCGTCCGCTACGTGACCTACGACTATGGCGCGGACGGCGAGATGGACAACGTCGGCGGCTTTATCGTGCCCGAGGGGCACTACTTCTTCATGGGCGACAACCGCGACAACTCGCTCGACAGCCGCGCGCCCAGCGCCATCGGCGTCGGCTACGTCCCAGCGGAGAACCTCGTGGGGCGGGCTGAGATCATCCTGCTGTCGTGGAAGCAGAGCGCCTCGATCTTCAAGCCATGGACCTGGGTGATGGACGCTCGGCCAGGCCGATTCTTCAAACTGCTCAAATGAACGCCCGCGCCGCCGCGGTGGCGGAGCTGGAGCGCCGCATCGGCGTCCCGTTCCGCGACCGCGAACTGCTGGAGCGCGCGCTGACCCATGCCAGCGTCGGCGACGGCGCTCGCGCGGTGGGTCACTACGAGCGGCTTGAGTTCCTGGGCGACCGGGTGCTCAACCTGCTGGCCGCCGAACGGCTGATGGCGCTCGACGACAAGGCGCGCGAGGGTCAGATGTCGCGGCTGCTGGCGGCGCTGGTTAATTTCCACGCCTGCGCGCGGGTCGCTCGACGGATTGGCTTGCCGGACGCCTTGCGGCTGTCGGCGAGCGCCACCAAGATCGGCGCCCGGGCGCTAGATTCTGTGCTGGGCGACGCCTGCGAGGCCTTGATCGGCGCCATCTATATCGACGCGGGCCTAGAGGCGGCCCGGACCTTCTTCCTCACCTTCTGGGAGGAGGAATTCGCCGATCTCGACGCCCCGACCATAAAGGATCCGAAGACCCAGCTTCAGGAATGGGCGCAAGCCCGCGGCCTGCCGCTGCCGGCTTACGGCCTTGTCGGGCGATCAGGACCAGACCATGCGCCGCAATTTGTCGTACAGGTGACGATCGAAGGCTTCGAGGCCGAGCAGGCCGAGGGGCGATCCAAGCAGGAGGCGGAGAAGGCGGCCGCCATGACAATGTTGTTGAAACGCGAAGGCTCCCAATGACCAAAGCGGGCTTCGCAGCCGTGATCGGCGCCCCCAACGCCGGCAAGTCGACGCTGACCAACCGCCTTGTCGGCGCCAAGGTCTCGATCGTCACCCAGAAGGTGCAGACGACGCGCTTTCCGGTGCGCGGCGTGGCGATCGAGGGCGACGTGCAGATCGTGCTGGTCGACACACCAGGCATCTTCGCGCCCCGGCGCAGGCTGGACCGCGCCATGGTGCGCTCCGCCTGGGGCGGCGCGGCGGACGCCGACGCCGTGGTGCACATGGTCGACGCCCAAGCCGAACTGGCCGCCGCTGAGCCCGGCGCGAAGTCAGCCGACCGGCGCTCGGCCACCGATGTCGCGACCATCGTCGAAGGGCTGAAGGCCGCGGGCTCGCAGGTCATTCTGGCGCTCAACAAGATCGACGGGATGAAGCGCGAGCGGCTGCTGGCGCTCGCCAAGGCCCTGTTCGACTCCGGCGCCTATTCCGAGGTGTTCATGATCTCGGCGGCCGACGGCGCTGGCGTGGACGACCTGAAACATCGCCTGGCGGAATTGATGCCCGAGGGGCCCTGGCTCTATCCCGCCGACCAGACCGCGGATCTTCCGGCCCGCCTGTTGGCCGCCGAGATCACGCGCGAGAAGATCTACCTGCGCGTCCACGAGGAGCTGCCCTACGCCGCGGCGGTCGAGACCACAGCCTTCGAGGAGCGCGCAGACGGCTCGTTGCGCATAGAGCAGATGGTCTATGTGGAACGCGAGGGCCAGCGCGCCATCGTGCTGGGCCACAAGGGCCAGACCCTGAAGTGGATCGGCCAGAAGTCGCGCGAGGAGCTCGCCGAGTTGCTGGACCGCCCGGTGCACCTGTTCCTGCACGTGAAGGTCGACGACCGCTGGGCCGACAAGCGCGAGTTCTACGGCGATGTCGGCCTGGATTTCGACGTCTGAAGGGCGCGATGACGCTAACCCCCAGACTTACCGCCGCGCGCCCTTCTCCCTCGAGGGGGAAGGGGGAAGACTAGCGATGGAGTTCGAGGACGACGCCTTCGTGCTGGCGGCTCGAGCGCATGGCGAAACGGGCGCGATCGCCGACCTGCTGACCGCCGGCCACGGACGCTACGCTGCGCACATCGCGGGCGGCGCGTCGCGCAAGATGCGCCCCGTGCTGCAGGCCGGTGCGCGGGTCAACCTGCGCTACCGCGCACGGGTCTCTGACCAGCTCGGATCGGCGACCCTGGAGGCGATAGGCGAAGGGCCGGCCGCGCTGTTCGATGACCCATTGGCCCTGGCCGGTCTGGCCGCGGCTGCGGCGGTGGCCAACGGCGCCTTGCCCGAGCGCGAACCACATCCGGGCGCATTCCTGGCGTTCGAGGCCCTGTGCGCGGCGCTGGTCGGGACGGAGCTGTGGCCGGCGGTGTTCGTGCGCTTCGAAGCTGGCTTGCTGCAGGACCTTGGGTTTGGCCTGGACCTGTCGAAATGCGCGGCGACGGGGACTGTAGACGACCTGATCTACGTCAGCCCGCGTACGGGTCGCGCGGTAAGCCGGGAGGCGGGAACGCCCTACGCTGATCGCCTTCTCACCCTGCCGCAGTTCATGCTGTCAGCCCAGTCGCGGCTGGAGGTCGGCGATGTCGGCGCGGGTCTGGAGCTGACGGGACATTTTCTGGAGAGCTTTGTCTTCGCGCCGCTCAACCGCCCCCTACCGCCTGCGCGGATGTGGCTGGTCGACCGCCTGACCGACGCCGGCCGGCTCTAGTTCGGCGGACCGAATTCGGGCGCGGGGTGCAATTCGACGTCCAGGTTGTCGAAGTCCAGACCTGCGATGCTCTCGCCCGCCGTGGCGCCTTCCAGGGCAATGAGGTAGCCCGCGTCATCGGTCCACAGCACGAAAGTCATTCCGCGCTCAAGCCCCGGGACCCGTCCGGCGATCGTACAGACCGCGCAACTTGGCGGGAGTTGAAAGGTCGGATTGGCCGCAACGGTGAAGGTGGTGCGAAAGCCGTGCTCGGCCAGCTCGCGGGCCTGGAACACCGAGGTGGTGAACTGGCCGCAGATCGCCACCCCTTCCGGCACGTTGCCGACCGTCCAGATGAACACGGCCTGCTCCACCGGATTGAAGAGATGCATGGGTCCGGTCCGTGTGGTTTGGTGAAGATCGGCTGACATAGCGCGGCGCGACCGTCTGAGCCTATGCGCAAATCCGATCCTTCCTCCGCTTACCCCGGCGAAAGCCGGGGCCCAAGCTGAGTTGGCGGCTTGCGCGCTGACAGCCCGCTTGGGTCCCGACTTTCGTCGGGATGAGCGGGTGTAATATGCGTATCGACTGCGACCACGCGGCGAGACGCGTCACCTGCGCGACGCTACAGATGGACCGAGATCGGCTCCCGGGATTCGCCTCATGACCAAGCACATTCCACCCCCGCCCGAAGACGGCGGTGACCGCATCATTGATGAGCCGCTGAGCGAGGCGCTGTCGCGGCGCTATCTGGCCTACGCGCTGTCGACCATCACGGGGCGCGCGCTGCCCGACGTGCGCGACGGGTTCAAGCCGGTGCAGCGCCGCGTCATGTACGCGATGAACGAGATGCGTCTGAACCCGCAGTCCACCGCGCGCAAGTGCGCCAAGGTGGTCGGCGAGGTGATGGGCCAGTACCATCCGCACGGCGACCAATCGATCTACGACACCCTGGTGCGCATGGCGCAGGACTTCGCCCAGCGCTATCCGCTGGTCGACGGCCAGGGCAACTTCGGCAACATCGACGGCGATAACGCCGCGGCCATGCGCTACACCGAGTGCAAGCTCACCGAGGCTGCGATCCTGATGCTGGACGGCATCGACGAGGACGCGGTCGATTTCCGTCCGACCTACGACGGTCAGGACAGCGAGCCGGTCGTCCTACCCGCGGGCTTCCCCAATCTGCTCGCCAACGGCGCCACCGGCATCGCGGTCGGCATGGCCACCTCGATCCCGCCGCACAACGCCGCCGAGCTGATCGACGCCTGCCACGTGCTGCTGGCCAATCCCGATGCGACCACGGCCGAGCTGATGGCCCATGTCCACGGACCGGACTTCCCCACCGGCGGGGTCATCGTCGAAAGCGCCGCCTCGATGCTGGAGACCTACGAAACGGGGCGCGGCGGCGTGCGGGTGCGCGCCCGCTGGACGCGTGAGGACACCGGGCGCGGGACCTATCAGATCGTCGTCACCGAGGTGCCGTATCAGGTGCGCAAGGCCGACCTGGTCGAGCAGCTTGCCGGCCTGATCGAGAACAAGCGAGCGCCGTTGATGGGCGATGTGCGCGACGAGTCGGCCGAGGACGTGCGGCTGGTGATCGAGCCCAAGAACCGCAACGTCGAACCGGAAGTGCTGATGGAGAGCCTGTTCCGGCTGTCCGACCTGGAGACCCGCTTCCCGGTCAACATGAACGTGCTGGACGCCCGCGGCACGCCGGGCGTTATGAACCTGCGCCAGGCCCTGAAGGCCTTCCTCGCCCACCGGCGCGAGGTGCTGGTGCGCCGCGCCCGCCATCGCCTCGGCAAGATCGAGGCGCGACTGCACATCCTCGACGGCCTGCTGATCGCCTACCTCAACCTCGACGAGGTGATCCGCATCGTCCGCTACGAGGAGGATCCGAAGGCCAAGCTGATCGCGGCCTTCGACCTTACCGAGATCCAGGCCGACGCCATCCTCAACACCCGTCTGCGCCAGCTCGCGCGGCTGGAGGAAATGGAGATCCGCCGTGAGCACGCCGAATTGGCGGAAGAACGCGACGGCCTGCTGACCTTGCTGGGCTCCGACGTCGCCCAGTGGAAGCTGGTGGGCGTCGGGCTCAACGCGGTGCGCGCGGTGCTGGGCCCGGACACCGCGATCGGCAAGCGCCGCTCGACCTTCGATGTCGCGCCCGTGGTGGATGCGGAGGCGGCCATCGAGGCGATGATCGTGCGCGAGCCGATCACCGTCATCCTCTCCGACCGCGGCTGGATCCGCGCCGCCCGCGGGCGCGTGGAGGACCCCTCCGAGCTCAAGTTCAAGGAGGGCGACAAGCTAGGCTTCATGGTGGCGGCGGAAACCACCGACAAGCTGATGATCTTCGCGTCGGACGGGCGTTTCTTCACGCTGGCCTGCGACAAGCTTCCGTCAGCCCGAGGCCACGGCGAGCCGCTGCGCCTGATGCTCGACCTGGACGACAAGGTCGGCGTCGTCGACGTATTCGTGCACCGGCCAGGGTCCAAGCGGATCGTGGCCTCGAAGGAGGGATACGGCTTCGTGTTGCCCGAGGACGAGGCCGTGGCGCTGCGCCGGGCCGGCAAGCAGGTGCTGAACGCCGGCGCCAAGGGCGCAGCCTTCGCCCTGCCGCTGATCGCCGATCACCTGGCCGTGGTGGGCGACAACGGCAAGATCCTGATCTTCCCGACCTCCGAGCTGCCAGAGATGGCTCGCGGCAAGGGGGTCAAACTGCAGGCCTATCGCGAGGGTGGTTTGCGCGACGCCCTGGTGTTCGGCGAGGCGGAGGGCGCGGCCTGGACCGATGCGGCCGGGCGCACCCGCGTATGGCCCGAGTGGCGCGACTGGCTGGGCCGGCGCGCCGCCGCCGGCAAGGCGGCCCCCAAGGGCTTCCCCGCCAGCAAGCGGTTTCGGCCGAAGTAGGCGTCGCTTTCCAGTGTTCGGGTCCGTGATCGTGGAGCGCGCCGAGGCTGCCGACCTCGACGAGATCGGCGGCCTGTTGGCGGAGGGTGCGGCTTGGATGCATGCCAAAGGCACGCCAGCGTGGACGTACGCGGAGATCGCACCGGCGGCCCTCGCCGCGCGCATTGCAGAGGGCGCGTTCATCTGCGCGCGTTCCGAAGGCACGATCGTTGGCGTCTGCATGCTGTCCCGGGTGGATCTGGAGTTTTGGCCTGATGATCCGCTAGGAGAGGCCGGCTATCTGCATCGGCTTTGCGTACGGCGCTCGTTCGCCGGGGCAAGGGTGACGCCGCTCCTTGTCGATTGGTGCGTGCGTGCGGCGCGTGCTTGGCGTTGCAAGGCCCTGCGTCTCGACTGTCATCCAAACCTGCGTGGCTTGTATGAGCGGTTGGGGTTCACTTACGTCGACACGCGGACGATTCAGACGCGGGGTGCGCGCACTATCGTTGTGGACCGCCTGCAGATCAGCCTCCGAGCGCCAAGCCTAGACTTAGCCCTTTCTTGACACGGCCAGGCCTACATGCGCCCTTCCGCGCCTCCTTTTCGACCAGCTTTTTGCGACTCCCATGCACCCATATCGCACCCACACCTGCGGCCAGCTCCGCGCCGCCGACACCGGCCAGACGGTCCGCGTATCGGGCTGGATCCATCGCAAGCGCGACCACGGCGGGCTGGTGTTCATCGACCTGCGCGACCACTACGGGCTGACCCAGCTGGTCATCGCGCCGAGCACGCCGGGCTTCGACCGCATCGAGCGCACGCGCGCCGAGAGCGTCATCCGCATTGACGGCGAGGTGGTCGCCCGCTCCGCCGACACCATCAACGCCAATCTGCCGACCGGCGAAGTCGAAGTGCGCGTCGCCGCCATCGAGGTGCTGTCGGAAGCCGCCGAACTGCCGGTGCCGGTGTTCGGCGAGCCGGACTATCCTGAGGAACTGCGGCTGAAGCACCGCTACCTCGATCTGCGCCGCGAGACCCTGCACAAGAACATCGTCCTGCGCTCCAAGGTCATCCACTCGATCCGCAACCGCATGATCGGGCAGGGGTTCCTTGAGTACCAGACGCCGATCCTGACCGCTTCGTCGCCGGAAGGCGCGCGCGACGTCCTGGTGCCGTCACGCCTGCATCCCGGCAAGTTCTACGCGCTGCCCCAGGCGCCGCAGCAGTTCAAGCAACTGCTGATGGTCTCGGGTTTCGACCGCTATTTCCAGATCGCGCCCTGCTTCCGCGACGAGGACCTGCGCGCGGACCGCAGCCTGGAGTTCTACCAGCTCGACGTGGAGATGAGCTTCGTCACCCCGGAAGACGTATTCGCGGCCATCGAGCCGGTGATGCACGGGGTGTTCGAGGAGTTCGCCGCCGGAAAACCGGTGACGCCCTATCCGTTCCCACGCATCCCCTATCGTGAGGCGATCGCCAAATACGGGTCCGACAAGCCGGATATGCGCAACCCGCTGGTGATGCAGGACGTCTCCGAGCACTTCCGCGGCGCGGGCTTCGGCCTGTTCGCGCGGATGCTGGAAGACCCGAAGAACGCCATCTGGGCGATCCCGGCTCCCAGCGGCGGCAGCCGCGCGTTCGCTGATCGCATGAACAGTTGGGCGCAGTCCGAGGGCCAGCCGGGCCTGGGCTACATCTTCTGGCGTGAAGGCGAGGAGGGCGGCGCAGGCCCCATCGCCAAGAACATCGGGCCGGAACTCACCGACAAGGTGCGCGAGCAGCTGGGTCTCGCGATCGGCGACGCGGCCTTCTTCGTCGCCGGCGATCCCAGCGTCTTTTACAAGTTCGCCGGGACCGCGCGCACCAAGGTCGGGACCGAATTGAAGCTGGTCGACGAGGACCGCTTCGAGTTTGTCTGGATCGTCGACTTTCCGATGTTCGAGTGGAACGACGACGAGAAGCGCGTCGACTTCTCGCACAATCCGTTCTCGATGCCGCAAGGCGAGCTTGAGGCTCTGCTCAACAAGGACCCGCTCGACGTGCTGGCCTACCAGTACGACATCGTCTGCAATGGCTACGAGCTGTGTTCGGGTGCAATCCGGAACCACCGGCCGGAGCTGATGCTCAAGGCCTTCGAGATCGCCGGCTACGGTCCGGAGGTGGTCGAAGAGCAGTTCGGCGGCATGTTGAACGCCTTCCGCCACGGCGCGCCGCCGCACGGGGGGCTGGCCCCCGGCATTGACCGCATCGTCATGCTGCTGGCCGGCGAGACCGCGATCCGCGAGGTCATCGCCTTCCCGCTGAACCAGCAGGGCCAAGACCTGCTGATGAGCGCGCCCTCGGACGTCACCGACAAGCAGCTCAAGGAGCTGCACGTGCGTCTATCCCTGCCGATCAAGGTCTAGGGACTAGCCTCACCCCGGCGAAAGCCGGGCGTGAGCGCCTCAGCAGTAGGGGATGCGCAGGCCGCGGGGCAGGGTGGTGGCCTCATCGCCGCAGGCGCGGTTGAGCTGGCCCTGGCTGAGGCCCACGGCGCGGTCCATCTCGGCGCCGGAGAAGTTCGAGCCTTCCAGCACCGCGCCGGCGAAGTTGGCGCCCTCCAAATAGGTCCCGACGAACGAGGCGTGGGTCAGGTTCGCGCCGCGGAAGTTGGCGCCGGTGAACACGCCGCCGTAGGCCTCCACATCGCGAAGGTCGGCCCCGGCGAACGAGGCGCGGTTCATCACCGACAGGCTCATGTCGGCCTGGCGAAGCCGAGCGCCCGAATAGTTGCGGCCGCGGATCTCGACACCGCCGAAGTCGGCCTGGAAGAGATTGCATTTCGGACAGTCGGCGCCGTTTCGCGCGTTGCTGATCTGGCCGGCGTTCTGAGCGGCGGCGGGAACGGCCGCTACAATGGCGGCGGCGAAGGCGATTTGGGCGAAGAGTTTCATTTTGGAACTCAATCCTGCGGTGAATCCATATTCGCCTCTACGACGAGCAAGCTGTGGGCCAACTTCGCCTAACCGGCGTCCTCGCCGAAGCGCCCGGCGCGGGTTCCGCAGGTGTCGCAGATCAGGCTGGCGCCTTTGCGCACCACCGCGACGTCGCCGCAGGCAGCGCAGACGTCCGCCGTTTCGAACGCGGCCTTGCTCGCGCCCCGCGCATTCGCCGAGGGCAGGAAGACCAGATTGTCGGGCGCTGTTCCGCGCGAGAAACCGCGCGAGATGAACCGCGAGGCCGGCTGCGGATCGCTCTCGTCCATCTGGCCGCGCCCCAGGCCGTCGGCGTTGAGCGCCTCAGGGTCGGCGTTGGCGAGGTCGTCGCGGCCCATGTAGGAGACGCCCAGCTCGCGGAAGATGTAGTCGAGGATCGAGGTCGCCGACTTCACCGAGTCGTTGCCGGTCACCGGCCCGGCCGGCTCGAAGCGGGTGAAGACGAAGGCCTCGACGAACTCCTCTAGCGGCACCCCGTATTGCAGGCCGATGGAGATCGCGATGGCGAAGTTGTTCATCAGCGATCGGAAGGCGGCGCCTTCCTTGTGCATGTCGATGAAGATCTCGCCCAGCTCGCCGTCGTCGTACTCGCCGGTGTGCAGGTAGACCTTGTGGCCGCCGACCGCGGCCTTCTGGATGTAGCCCTTGCGGCGGTCGGGCAGCTTGCGGCGGGTGCGCTCGCGCTCGATGATACGCTCCACCACCCGCTCCGACTGCGGCGCCTCGCGTTGAGCGCGCGGGCTGGGCTCGGCGGGTGCGGGCAAGTCCAGCGCGAGGTCGGCAGGAGCGTCGGCCCGGGAGACCCGGACGGCGCGTGCGCCACCGGCCAGGACGGCCTCGATCGTCGCGCGGATGTCCGAGGCTCTGGCGTCCCAGGGTGCTGTGAGCTCCAACGTCGCCGGACCGCCAAGCGTAGGCTGAATAGCGGCGAGCATGGCCAGGTGCGCTGCGTCACCCACGCTCTGACCCGATCGGAACACCCGCGCCTGGCCGGGCGTCAGCAAGTCCGCGTCGGCGAAGTCCGCGTGCCCGAGCGCATAGGCTTGGGCGAGCGCGATGTCCGGTTTGGTAAACCCGGCGAACGTCAGGACGTCGAAGTTGGGTGAGGCGAGGTCTTCCTCCGTCGCGCCGAGCACGTCGCGGACGAACCCTTCGCCGACGACGTCCGGCGCAAACGCCTCGTTGAGCGCGCCGGCCAGGGGCAGGATGGCTTCCACGGTGGCGATCTCGTGGGCGGTGAAGCCGCGGGCGTGCAGCGCGGCGTGGTCGATCGCCGGGCTGCCAGCCAGGTCGCCGTGTCCCAGCGCCCAGTCCCGCGCCGCGGCGGCGTCGACGCCCAGCGCTTGCAGCCCGCACGATGCGGCGAGCGCCAGGGTGCGAACCACAGCGCCGTCGGCGGTCTCGGCCCAGTTCAGTGGGCCCGTCCACGGGCCGGCCCCGGTCGGGCCGCCTCCCAGGCGAAGAGCGAGTTCCGGGTCGTCGAACACGGCCAGTCCGACATCGGCGCCACGCGCGCCGGCGGCCACCGCGGCGGCTGCGTTGGAGAAGAGCCCGGCCGCTGCCGCGCGGCCCTCATCGGAATCATAGTCGAGGCCCTGCGCCACCAGCCAATCGCCTAGGCCGGCCAGCGCGATCCGGCCGCCGTCCCGGGACAGCGCCTCAGCCAGACCCTCCAGCAGCGCCGCAAGCGCCGCCTGGTCGCTCGGCGCGGGAAACGCCATGAGCTTGACGGCCGCGCGGTTCATGCGGGCTTCGCGCATAACAGCCTCAGCCTGCTGGCCGTCGCCTGCGACGACCACCTGTCCGGTCGCCCAACTTGCGCGTGCGCAGGCCTCCAGCGTGGCGTCATCGCGCGACAAGACCAGCGTCTGCGGGCTAGGCGCTTGAACCGGCGTCGCCAGCCAATCGCTATCGCCGGCTGAGGCCGAAGCGATCGCATCGAGGATCGCGGCGTCATCGGCGCCAGCTGCGCGGGCGGCGGCGGCGGCGCGGGCCAGGCTCGCATTGCGAGTCGAGTCGGCGCAGGCCTCGGCGTCGCCGTCGCAGCGGCTCACGGCGTCCATCACCGCCTGGAGGCGAACCGCCAGAGCCGCGGCGGCCGAACGCGCTGCAGCGACGCCGCGATGGCGCGCGATGAGGTCTGAGAGCGCGCCTTCGGCCGGCGAGCCAGCAGGCAGATGCAAGACTCCGCTCGCGCCCGGCGCCAAGGCCGCCGCGCCGTCCAATAGGGCGGAGGCCAGCGGTTTGCGCAGAGGCTTGGGAAGACGCCCCGTCCAGGCCTCGATCGCCGCGGCGATGTCGGTTTCCCCCTGCGCCCAATCGAGCCAGGCTTCGGTCTGGGCGGAGGTCCAGTGGGCGGGGGCGTTCACCTCGGCGAATCCCCATGGGCGCTCGAGTTCACGCCGCTCCAACCGCACGTCTGGCGTCACAGTGACCATGGCCTGCCTCCAAGGACGCCCAGGGTACCGGTCGTCGGAGGTTGCGATCAATAGATGTTGCGGTTTTCCAGGTCGCTATCCCCAAGATGTTGAGACTTGAGCGACCCTGGACGCTTCGCGCCGCCGCCCCTATAGTCCGCCCGCTTCTCGTCCCCCGAACCCATCGGCAGCCCTTGATCAACCTTCTGAAATCGATCTTCACTTGGTGGAACGGCGCGACCATCGGCGCGCGTTTCACCATCGGACGCCGTGGCGTGTTCATCGGCCAGGACGACACCGGCAACCGCTACTATGAGGCCAAGGACAACAGCGACAGCTATGACGACCGCAAGCGCCGCTGGGTGATCTACGAGGGCTACGCCGAGGCTTCGAAGGTGCCGGCTGAATGGCATGGCTGGCTGCACCATACCTTCGTCGAGCCCCCGACCCGAGAGGCTCTGCCGCGCAAGGCCTGGGAGAAGGACCACCAGCCGAACCTCACCGGCACCATCCACGCCTACAAGCCCAAGGGTTCGCTGGGCCGCGGAGGCGAGCGACAAGCCGCGAGCGGCGACTACGAGGCCTGGAAGCCGGAGTAAGCCGCGGATGCGCCTTCGTCGAACCGTCGTGATCCGCGTGACCGCCCTGGCGGCTATAGGCGCAGGCGTACTGGTGGCCGGATTGGTGAGCGCGCAGCCTGCGCCGCCGCCCATAACCCCCGCACCGGTCGTCCCGAGCACAGCTGCGCCGGTGATTGAGCCCGTGCCCGGGCCGGTGATCGTGCCTCCAACTCCCACCGAGGAAGCCCCGCCCGTCGACGTGCCCACGCCTGCGCCGCTCGCCACGCCACCGGTGCAGGCCGCCGAGGTCGCCCCTGCCGCGCCGCCAAAGGCGCAAGTGGCGGATAAGCCCGCCGAAACGCTGAAGCGCGCCCGCTACGATGTCGCCATCCTGCAAGCGCTGGACAAGGTGACCGCCGAGAACATGCGCTTCGAGGCCGAGGTCGGCACCCCGGTGCGCTACAAGAATCTGGTGTTCACCGTGAAGGCCTGCGAGCGCGCCGCGCACGATGAAGCCGTCGACGATTCCATGGCATATCTGATCATTGAGTCGCAGCCCAAGGCCGCCCCGGGCAAGCCGACGCCGGCGGCGCGCCAGGCGTTCCGCGGCTGGATGTACGCCTCGTCGCCGGGGCTGAACCCGCTCGAGCACCCGGTCTACGACGCCTGGGTGATCACCTGCAGGGCGACGGCGCCCGTGGTTGCGGCCGGCAGCGCGCCGAAGTCGGCGCCGTCGACCCCCAAGGCCCGCCCCAGCCTGCGCTGATATTCGGCGCGCGGGATCTCCTCGACGCCGAACTGGGCCAGATGCTCGGTCATGAACTGGCAATCCAGAAGGACGAATCGACCGGCCAGCAGGCGCGCCACCAGATGCGTCAGCGCCACCTTGCTGGCGTCGCGGGCGCGCGAGAACATGCTCTCTCCGAAGAACGCGCCCTCCAGAGCCACGCCGTAGAGCCCGCCCAAGAGCACGTCGCCGCGCCAGCACTCGACGCTGTGGGCGTAGCCAAGTTCGTGCAGCTCGCCGTAAAGCTGCTCGATCGGCTGGTTGATCCAGGTCTCGCCACGGTCCGGCGTCGCCTCGGCGCAAGTGCGGACGACCTGGTCGAAGGCGGTGTCGATGCGCACCTCATAGGGGTCGGCGCGCACCGTGCGGGCCATGCGGCGGGACAGATGGAAGTCCGTCAGCGGCAGTACGCCGCGCTCATCGGGATCAATCAAGAAGACCCGCTCGTCGTCGCGGGCGTCCGCCATGGGAAACACCCCGCGGGCGTAGCAGGCGAGCAGCTCACGCGACGAGAAGCCGTACATGGCCCACCCGGCCTCAGGCCGTCTGCTGGGTCTTCATCCAGGTTTCCAGCCAATGGATGTTGTAGTTTCCGGCCAGGATGTCGGGCTGCTGCAACAGCTCCTGGAACAAGGGGATGGTGGTCTCGATGCCGCCGACCACCATCTCGCCCAGGCACCGGTTGAGCCTGGCGATGCATTCCTCGCGGTCGCGCCCGTGGACGATCAGCTTGCCCGCCAGGCTGTCGTAGTAGGGCGGGATCACGTAGCCGGCGTAGAGCGCCGAATCCAGGCGGACGCCCAGGCCGCCCGGGGCATGGAAATCTGTGACCAGGCCGGGTGAGGGGATGAAGGTGCGCGGGTTCTCGGCGTTGATCCGGCACTCGATGGCGTGGCCTTCGAACACCACCTCAGACTGCTTGAACGACAGCGGCAGGCCGGCGGCGATGCGGATCTGTTCGCGCACTAGGTCGATACCGGTGATCGCCTCGGTGACCGGGTGCTCGACCTGCAGGCGGGTGTTCATCTCGATGAAGAAGAACTCGCCGTTCTCGTACAGGAACTCGATGGTGCCGACGCCGAGGTAGCCGATCGCCTTGACCGCATCGACCACCACCTTGCCGATCTTGGCGCGGGTCTCCGCATCGATGGCCGGAGAGGGGGCTTCCTCCAGCACCTTCTGGTGGCGGCGCTGCAGCGAGCAGTCGCGTTCGCCCAGGTGGCAGACGTTGCCGAAGCTGTCGGCGATCACTTGCAGCTCGATGTGCCGGGGCGTCTGGAGATAGCGCTCCATGTAGACCGCGTCGTCGCCGAACGCGGCGCGCGCCTCGCTCCGCGCGGTGCCGACGGCTTCAGCCAGGTCGTCGGCGGTCTGGGCGACCTTCATGCCGCGTCCGCCGCCGCCGGCAGCGGCCTTGATCAGCACCGGGAAGCCGATCTTGGCGGCGGCTTCGAACGCTTCCGCCTCGGTCGTCAGGGCCCCGTCGGAACCCGGCACCACGGGGATGCCGGCGTCCTTCACCGCCTGCTTGGCGGTGATCTTGTCGCCCATCATGCGGATGTGCTCGGGCTTTGGCCCGATGAAGGTGAAGCCGTGCGCGCCGACGATCTCGGCGAATCGGGCGTTCTCCGACAGGAAGCCGTAGCCCGGATGGATCGCCTGGGCGCCGGTGATTTCGGCGGCGGCGATGATCGAGGGGATGTTCAGATAGCTCTTGGCGGCCGGAGGCGGGCCGATGCAGACGCTCTCGTCGGCCAGCCGCACCCACATGGCGCCGGAATCGGCCTCGGAATGGACCGCGACGGTGGAGATGCCCATCTCCTTGCACGCGCGGTGGACCCGCAGCGCGATCTCGCCGCGATTGGCGATGAGGATTTTATCGAACATCGCCCTACTCGATGACGACGAGCGGCTCGCCGAACTCGACGGGCTGGGCATCCTCGACGAGGATCTCGACGATCCGGCCCGACTTGGGTGAGGGGATCGGATTCATAGTCTTCATCGCTTCGACGATCAGCAGCGTATCGCCGGCGGTGACATTCTGGCCGACGGAGATGAACGGGTCCGCGCCGGGCGTCGCCTGCATGTAGACGGTGCCCACCATCGGCGAGTTGACGGTATCGCCCCGGGCGCGGACCGGGGCCGCTGGCGTCTCGGCTGCCGCCGCCGGCGCAGGTGCGGCCTGGATCATCGGGGCCTGGGCGTACATCTGCGTCGTGGCGAAGGTCTTGGCGACGCGGATCTTCAGGCCGTCGCGCTCGACCTCAATCTCGCTGAGGCCGGTCTCCGTAAGGATGTCGGCCAGCCTACGCACCAGGCGCGCGTCGATCGGGTCGGCGGGGGCCTTGGGAGTAGCCATGGATGCGTTCCTCAACTCTGCGGGGCGTCAGGCCGAGAGGCCCGCGGCCGCCTCGACGGCCAATGCGTAGCTGGCGGCGCCGAAGCCGGACACTACGCCGGTGGCCGCCAGGGAGACATAGGTGTGACGGCGGAAGCTTTCGCGCGCCGCCGGATTGGACAGGTGGCATTCGACGATCGGCAGGTCGACCGCTTTCAGTGCGTCGAGGATCGCCACCGAGGTGTGCCCATAGCCGGCCGGATTGATCACCATGGCTGACCCGTGCTCGCGGGCTTCCTGGATCCAGTCGATCAATTGGCCTTCGTGGTTGGATTGGCGGAACACGATCGTGCGGCCAAGCGCACTGGCGCGCGCCTCGCACAGCAGGCGCACGTCCTCGAGCGTGTCTTTCCCATAAATCTCCGGCTCGCGGACCCCGAGCAGGTTGAGGTTGGGGCCGCTCAGCACATAGATCGGTTTCGACATTCGGCTCCGCCGTCGATTCCGCCGTCTTGTAACGAGGCTCGCGCGGGGTCACAAGCATGCCGACTGGGAGCCTGGTGATGAACCTGACCATCAACGGCGAAAGCCGCGCCGATCTGGCGATCGCCCACCTTGCAGAACTGGTGGCGCGGCTGGGGCTGGACGCACGCAAGGTGGCGGTGGAGCACAACCTGGAGATCGTGCCGCGTTCAGCCTATGCGGCGACACGCCTAAGCGACGGCGACCGGATCGAGATCGTGCATTTCATCGGAGGCGGCTGACATGGACGGTTCACAGAGCGAGCCCGCCGAAACCTGGACCGTCGCTGGACGGACGTTCCGCTCACGCCTGATCGTCGGCACCGGCAAGTACAAGGATTACGCACAGAACGCCGCCGCCGCCGAGGCCGCGGGCGCCGAGATCGTCACCGTGGCGCTGCGCCGGGTGAACCTGTCGGACCCGACGCAGCCGATGCTGGCGGATTTCGTCAAACCCGACCGCTTCACCTACCTGCCCAACACCGCCGGATGCTTCACCGGCGAGGAGGCGGTGCGCACCCTGCGGCTCGCGCGCGAAGCGGGCGGTTGGGACCTGGTGAAGCTGGAGGTCCTCTCTCAGACCAAGCACCTGTTGCCAGATATGGAAGAGACCCTCAGGGCGTTGAAGCTGCTGATTTCCGAGGGCTTCCAGGTGATGGTCTATTGCTCCGACGATCCGGTGTACGCGAAGAAGCTCGAGGACGCGGGCGCGGCGGCGATCATGCCTGCTGCGGCTCCGATCGGTTCGGGGCGCGGTATCCAGAATGCGCTGAACCTCGGCCTGATCATCGAACAAACCAGCGTGCCGGTGCTGGTGGACGCGGGTGTCGGCACCGCCTCCGATGCGGTCGTCGCCATGGAGTTGGGCTGCGACGCCGTGCTGATGAACACCGCCATCGCCGAAGCCCGCGACCCCATCCGCATGGCCATCGCCATGAAACACGCGGTGATCGCCGGCCGCGAGGCCTATCTGGCCGGCCGCATGGCGCGCCGCACCTACGGCGATCCCTCGTCGCCCCAGGCTGGCCTGATCTAGGCGGGCGCCGCAGCGGCCTCGGCCCGCCTTTTCGCGCTGAGGCGCGAGACGACATAGGCTAGCGCTGAGCAGGTCAGCAGACCGACCGAGGCCAGAGGCAGGAAACGCGGACCCGCATGGTCGTAGACGATCCCCGCGATCGCAGCCCCGCTCGCGATGCCGCACTGCAACAGGGCGGCGTTGAGCGCCAACACCATGTTTCGGCCATCGCCTGCGAGCGCGACCAATCGGCTCGACATGGCAGGCGGTCCCGTCGAGCCTGCGACGCCCCAAAAGGCGAGCAGGACGAAGGTCACCGCGGGAATGGGCGGCGCGACGAAGAGCATGAAGAACATGAAACACAGCGCCGCCAGCGCGATCGGGATCAGCGTATCGGCGCGGGCGCGCCCTTGCAGCCAGGTGATCAGTATTGAGCCGAGGACGCCAGAGACCCCCAGGACCCACAGAGCCGCCGGGATGAGCGTCGTCGGCATCCCGTAGCGCTGCACCAGAAAGACCACGATCATGGCGTGCGTGGCGTACAGGGCGGCGAACAGAAAGTAGGGCGCCAGCAGCGCCGGCGCGATCACCGGATCCTTCAGGACGCCCAGCATCGCCAGCGGCGTCGTGCGGACGCCGCGCGACCCCGCGGGAGCCTGGAACCGCAACAGCACGATCACCAGAACGCAGACAGCGCTCGCCGTCACCATCGCCAGTCGCCAGCCGACCGCAGCGCCGAGGAAGGTCACCAACGGAACGCCGAGCACTGTGGAGACGGTCATGCCCATGAGCGCGATGCCGATCGCCTGCCCGGCGCGCTTGGCCGGGACGATGCTGGCCGCCATCGCTGTCGCCATGGGACCGATCAGCGCGAAGCCCATGCCCATAAGCATGCGTCCGGCGATCGCGGCGGCGAATACAGGCGCTGCGGCGCAGATCAGTGATCCCACGCCAGCCATCCACAGACCGTAGATGATCAGCGTCCGCCGATCCCTCGCGCCGAACAGCATCTGCAGCACAGGCGCGGACAGCGCATAGGCGAGCGCTGAAGCGGTGAGAAGGTAGGCGATGGCGCCCGTTGATACGCCGAACTCCCGCGCCATCTGCGGAACGAGTCCCACGGGCGCCAGCATGTTGACGCCCAGAGCGAAATAGCACGCGCTGATTGCCGGCAAGGCGAGGGGCGTGAGGCGGGCGGCCTCGCCTGGCGCGTCGCTCGCCGTCATGCGCGCTTCGCCACGTCAGAGGGGCCCAGGGCGCGCGGCGTGGTCATGGGAATCTTCCGTTGAAAGCGCGTGGATCCCCCGATCTCTTCCGGCGCTGAGGGATTACCGGCGATGAGCATGGCCGCTGCGAGGGCCTGGTACGAGAGCCCAGCCTATCAGGAGGCGCGCCAGCATGGGCTGAAGGGTGGTGAGGTTCGGGTGCTGCTGCTGGAAGGCCTCGGCTAGCCCCTAGCCTGGCTGCTGCAGAGGGCCTTCCTTGGCTTCGGCGATAGCGGCGTTGAGGGCGTCCATATCGGCGCCGGCGATCAAGCGATCGCCGACGATGAACGCTGGCGTGCCGCTGATCTGCAGGGCGTTGGCCAGGGTGCGGACATCGGCGATCTGGCGGATGATCTCGGGCGCGTCGGCTGCGCGGCGGGCGGCGGCGGGGTCGATCCCGGCCTCGACGAGATGGCGGTCCACAGCGGCCTCATCCAGCGCCTTGTCGGCCATCAAGGCGCCGTAGAGCTTCAGGCCTGCGCCCTTGCCGGCGTCAGTCAGCGCGATCCGGGCCGCGGTGTCGGAGACCTCGCCGAAGATCGGCATCTCCTTGAACACGAAGCGGACGTCCGGGTTGTCGGCGATGATCTTCAGCACGTCGGGAGCGGCCACCTTGCAGTAGCCGCAGCGGTAGTCGAAGAACTCCACCACCGTGACCTTGCCGTCCGGGTTGGCGACAAAGTCTCGCGGGTCGCGCTCCAACTGGGGGCGCAGGCTGGCCAGCGCCGTGCGGCTAGCGGTCAGGCTGGCGGTCTGGCGTTCGGCCTGCAGCTTCTTGACCGCCTCCTCGATGACCTCGGGATGTTCCATCAGATAGGCGTGCACGCGCCGGCCGAAGGCGTCGTCGGCGGGCTTGCTGCATCCCGTCAGGATCAGCGCTGCGGCGCAGGCGGAGAGGGCGGTGGCGATCGTTCTCATGGGGTCCGAAGTTGCATGCGCTGCGAAAGCGCGGGGTCAGTGGAACGAGCCCTTGGCGATGGAGCCTTCGCGGGCCAGATCCTTCAAGTCGTCCTTGCTGGGCTTGGAGACCAGCACGATGTCGGTGGCGCGCCGCCATTCGGGCGTGCCCTTGTCGAGGAGTTCGCGGGCGCGCATGGCGAACACCAGCGCCTCGCGGGTCTGACCGACGGCGAAATTGTATTCGGCCGTCGCCAGCCTCGCCATGCCGCCCTGGCCGCGCTTGTCATAGGCCTCGGCCAACATCCGCCAGGCGACCGCATTGTCGTCCTCCTGCGTCAGCGCCTTCTTCAACTCGGCCACGCCCTCGTCGATCTTGGCCGGGCTGTCGAGCGCGATCAGCGTCTGGCCGAGGTTGATGCGCAGCAGCGGCGCCTGGGGCATCAGCGCGACGGAGCGGCGCTGTGGGGCTTCGGCCTCGCTCGCGCGGCCGAATTCGAACAGCACCTGGCCTTTCAGCTCCCACAGGTAGGGGTTGTCCGGCTGATCGACCAGCAGGGCGTCGATCGCCTTCAGCGCACGGTCGGAGTCCTTGAGCTGATAGTAGGCGATCGCGCGGGCGTAACGGGCCGGATAGGACTTGTCCTTCTCGTCGTACTTCATCATCGCCGCCTGGGGATTGATGAAGCCGTCCAGCTTGGCGCGCATGATGGCGTGCTGGTCGAGCGCCTCGGGCGTGTCCTTCTGGTCGTAGTAGGCCTGGCGCTCGACGCGGGCGCGCAGGGCGTCAATGCGGTCGGACGACAGTGGGTGAGTGCGGAAATAGGCGTAGCGCCGCGCCTCGGCGAACACCTCCTGGTAGCGGAAATTGTCGAAGAAGTCGGCGAGACCCTTGCCCGACAGCTGGGACTGTTCCAACAGGCGCGCGCCGGCCTGGTCGGCGCGGGACTCCTGTTCGCGGCTGTAGCCCATGGCGCCGAGCGTGCCGAAATATCCGGCGCTGCCGACCAGTCCGGCCGCCGCCTCACCGGAGCCGGCGAGGGCCGCGATGACCCCCAGGCCCATGGTCAGCAGGAAGGGCGTCATGCCGGCCTTGTTCATCTCCCCGGAACGGAAGCTGTGACC
Source organism: Phenylobacterium sp. (assembly GCF_030697305.1). Lineage (GTDB taxonomy): Bacteria > Pseudomonadota > Alphaproteobacteria > Caulobacterales > Caulobacteraceae > Phenylobacterium. The sequence goes on from NZ_JAUYQL010000066.1 coordinate 24,686, forward strand.
GGCGACAAGGTGGCCGACTTCGTGAGCCAGCACGCCCTGCAGTTCGTTGGGGTTCTTGGATTCCAGAATCAGGCCGGTGTTGACGGTCACCACGCCCGGCCCGGCGGAGGCGTTCAGGTCCTTCGAGCCGATCAGCAGAATCTTGACGGTCTTCGGCTCGAACCCGCCGGCGCGCAGGATCGGGTCGGCGTCCTGGTGAATAATCGCTTCGATCTCGGTGTCGCGGATCAGCGACACGCCCTGAGACTGAGCGAAGGCCGGCGCCCCTTGTGTCGCCAGGGTCGCGACGAGGCCTGCGGCGACCACGATGCGGGCGAGGGGACGACGCGGCGCCATCTCAATTCACGAGAGGTTGGAAATCATTGAATTGATTGGCGTCGTTCAAGATCATGACCGCCTGACTGTAGCCGCGTCCTGGGCTTTTGTAAGACCCGCGAGCGCGACGGGGACTCTCGAAGGGCGGCGCGACCGCCTGAGCGATCGCGCCGATCTCCAATAGATGGGCGGCGTCAGCCTCGACGCCACCAACCGCGCTTCGGCGCCGGAGGCGGCGCGGAGATTTCGGTCGCCTCCAAAGCCGGGGCCGCGGCGGCCCGAGATCGTCGGGCAGGCTTCGTCGGCGCGGGGTCGGGTTCCGCCACGACGGTCGACGAGGGCGCGACCTCGGCCATCGCCAGCGCAGGCTCGGACACCGGCTCCGGCTGACGCTCGGGCTCAGGATCGACCTGAGGCGCGGCTTCAGGGACCGGGGCGGCGACCGTTTCGGGCGCCGCGTCCTCGGCTACCGCCGCCGAACGGCTGCGAGAGCGCGAACGGCGCTTGGGCTTCTCTTCCACCGCGGGCAGCTCGACCCAGATCTCGTCGCCGGAGTCGTTGGATGGAACCACAGCGGCGACAGCTTCGGGTTCGAACGCCGCCTGCGTGGTGGGCTCGGATTCGTAGGCGGGAGCACTGGCTTCGATCCGCGCCGGGCGCTCGGCGGGCTTTGCGTCGTCGCTGTCGTTGTTCCGCACGTCTTCCGCGGGATCGTGCCACACGAACGGATCGTCGCCATAGGGCACCCACAGGCGCGTCCAGGCGAAGGCGTCCGGCGCGCGGCCATCCTCGCGTGCACGTCGCCCACCTCTTCGCCCACGACGCCGGCGGCGTCCGCTGGCGCTGTCGTCGTCGCCCTCTGCGCGGGGTTCGGGCGCTGGCGCAGGCACAGCCGCCGCAGCTTCTCGCGGCTCGTCGCCTCTGCGTCCACGACGCCGACGGCGGCGGCGTGAGCCGTCGCGGTCCTCGCCGCCTTCCGCATCGGCGCGGCCTCGCGCCGGCGCTTCACCGGACTGGGCGCGGACTTCACCGTCCTCGTCGTCCTGATCGTCTTCGTCGCCGCCGATCTCGATGTCGTCTTCGACTTCGTCGGCGTCTTCAGCCTCGAGGTCGTCTTCGAAGTCGGCTTCGTCGTAGACCGGTTCGGGCAGGCCCGCTGCAATCGGCGCGAACGCCGCGATGTGGTCTGGGCGTGTCTCGGTGGCCGTGCGCTCGATGGCGTGATCGGCGTGAGCCAGCGCATCGTCGACAATCACCGTGACAAACAGGCCGGACGCCTGTTGCAGGCGCGCCAGATAGGCCCGCTTCTCGTTCAGGATGTAGAGGCCGACCGCGCGAGGCGTGCGCAGCGTCGCCTCGCCGCCGCCTTTCAGGGCCTCAATCTCCAGCGCGCGCAGAGCGGCCAGGGCGCTGGATTCCACGGAACGGACGCGGCCCGTACCGGCGCAGTGCTCACAGACGTGGGTGGTGCCCTCCAGCACGCCGCTGCGGCGGCGTTGCCGGCTGATCTCCATCAGGCCGAAGCTGGAGATCTTGCCCATTTGCACGCGGGCGCGGTCGTCCTTCAGGCAGTCCTTGAGCTTCTTCTCGACGGCGCGGTTGTTCTTGCCCTCGTCCATGTCGATGAAGTCGATGACGATCAGGCCGGCCAGATCGCGCAGGCGGAGTTGCCGCGCGGTCTCCTCGGCGGCCTCCATATTGGTCTTGAGCGCCGTGGCTTCGATGTTGCGCTCCCGCGTCGAGCGGCCGGAGTTCACGTCGACGGCGACCAGCGCTTCGGTCTGGTTGATCACCAGATAGCCGCCGGAGCGCAGCGGCACGACCGGCGAATAGATCTGCGACAGGTGGTCTTCCACCCGGTGCTTGACGAATAGCGGAGTCGGCTCTCGGTAGGCCTGGACCTTCTTGGCCTGCGACGGCATCAGCATGCGCATGAACTCACGCGCTTCCTTGAAGCCGCGCTCGCCCTCGACCCAGACCCCCTCGATATCCTTGTCGTAGAGGTCGCGGATCGCCCGCTTGACCAGGTCCTCCTCCTCGTAGATCAGCGCCGGCGCTATCGAGTGGAGGGTGGTCTCGCGGATGTTCTCCCACAGTCGCAGCAGATATTCGTAGTCGCGCTTGATCTCGGCCTTGGTGCGCTTGGCGCCGGCGGTGCGCACGATCAGGCCCATGCCCTGCGGCACTTCCAGGCTCTGGACGACGCCCTTCAGGCGCTTGCGGTCGGTGACCGTGGTGATCTTGCGGCTGATGCCGCCGCCACGCGCGGTGTTGGGCATCAGGACGCCGTAGCGGCCGGCGAGCGACAGGTAGGTCGTGAGCGCGGCGCCCTTGTTGCCGCGTTCCTCCTTGACCACCTGGACCAGCATGATCTGGCGGCGGCGGATCACTTCCTGGATCTTGTACTTGCGCATCAGCCGCCGGCGGCGGCGTGCGACCTCTTCTTCCATGACGTCGTCGTCGTCGGCGGCGATCTCGTCATCGTCCTCGCCGTCCGGGTCACGCGCGGCGACCGGATGGTGGTGGTCCTCCTCCTCCTCGGCCTCTTCGAGCATCAGGGCTTCGCGGTCTGCGACCGGGATCTGATAATAGTCGGGGTGGATTTCGTTGAAGGCCAGGAATCCGTGGCGATTGCCGCCGTATTCGATGAAAGCCGCCTGCAGCGACGGCTCTACGCGGGTGACCTTGGCGAGGTAGATATTACCGCGAAGCTGTTTGCGGCTTTGACTTTCGAAATCGAACTCTTCAACGCGATTCCCGTCGACGACCACCACACGCGTCTCTTCCGCGTGGGCTGCGTCGATCAACATTTGCTTGGACATAAGGTGGCTCTCCGCGGCGCGCCACGGGCTCTGGGCCCGGGCGCTGCCGGCTGGCAAGGTGGGCGCGCAGGCCGCGCATCGCCGCGCCGAAACGGGCGTTGCGGGCGGCGAATGGCCGATCAGAGGCTCGAGCAGCGCTGCCCAAAGGTGTGTTCCTAAGGCGCGCCGGAGCGGCGCGTATCGGAGAATGCGTCGCAGCCGACCGCTCGGTCGGCGCTACGCGGCTGTGGCGCGAACAAGGACCGGCCGACGCCGGTGCGGTTCTCGCGCTCGGGCGGACATTGCAACAGTGGCCGGAAAAAGGAAAGCGGCACGCTCGCGTGATAGGTGTTTAACTCTTTGTTACCCCGAAAATCCCTTATAGTCGGCCACTTGAGGGCGATGGATTGAGTGGTGGGGCCGAGATGCTCGCGCGTGTGAGCGCCGTCTTGAAGGAGGCCGGCAACCGCTTTGCGGTGCTGCTGACGGGCGGCGTGCTTTGCCTTGCCGCCGTGGCCGGATCCCAGGCCGCGACCGGTCACCCCGGCGTGCTGAACGTGCGCATTGGCGGCGACCGCACCGAAACCCGGATCGTCATCGACCTGAACCGAGCGGCCGGCGCCAAGATCGCCGCCGACGGCGCTGTGGATCGTCGTCTCGTGCTCAATCTCGCCGGCGTGTCGAGCGCCGACCTGCAGGGCGGGGGCGCGGGCCTGGTCAAGGGGTGGACCCTCGACGACACGTCCGCTGGCGTCCGCCTTAAAGTCGATTTCGCCGCCGACGCCACGGTCAAGCGCCGCTTCCTGCTGCCGCCGGCCGACGGGGTCGGCCATTATCGCTACGTGATCGACCTGGTCGCGCGCGAACCCGCCGTTCGCCTGACCTCATCGCCCAAGACCACGCTGCGCGCTACGCCGGTGATCCTCAAGCAGCCGTTGTCGCTGAAGAAGGTGATCGTCATCGACGCGGGACATGGCGGTCGCGATCCCGGCGCTCGCGGCGCCAAGGCCATCGAGAAGGACATCAACCTCGCCGCGGCGCGCGCGCTGAAGGCGCGGCTGGAACGCAACGGCCGCTATCAGGTGGTCATGACCCGCAACAGCGACGTCTATGTGCCCCTGGAGACGCGGGTGCAGGTCGCCCGGCGCGCTGACGCTGACCTGTTCATCTCGCTGCATGCGGATTCCGGGTCCGACTCGGCGATGCGCGGCGCGACTGTCTACACCTTGTCGGACAAGGCCTCTTCGCGAGCCGCCAAGTTCGTCGACAAGGACGACTGGTTCATGAAGGCCAACCTCGCGGGCGGCGGCGTTAGCGACATCCTGCTCGACCTCACCCAGAGGGCCACCAAGAACCGCTCGGCGGCCTTCGCCGAAGTCCTGCTGGGTCGGGTGGATGATCAGACGCAACTGCTGCGCCGCAGTCATCGGGACGCGGGCTTCGTGGTGTTGCTGGCGCCGGACGTTCCCGCGGTGCTTCTGGAGATGGGTTTCATCACCAACTCGGCCGATGAGGCGATCCTGCGCGATCCGACAAAGCGCAGCCGGCTGATGGGCGCGGTGTCCGACGCGATCGACGATTATTTCGATCAACAGACCAGGCTAGCCGCCCGCTGAGGCGCGACGCCGCAGGCCGTTGGCGCCCGCGGCGATGCAGGATAGAGACCCAGATTGCGGGATGCAGGCGCCCGCGGAGGTCTGGCTCAGTTGAACCCCCCGACACGATGGCTGGCGATCGCCGGCGTGACCGTGCTGAGCGCTATCGCGGTGGCCGGGCTGGCGCTCGCGATCTACGCCGCCTGGCTGTTCCATGACATGCCAGACGCCGGCGACCTGGTGGACTACCGCCCACCGACCGCGACCCGCGCCTATGCTATAGACGGCACGCTGATTGGCGAATTCTCCAATGAACGCCGTATCTTCGTTCCCTATGAGCGGATCCCGCCGCAGCTTGCCCAGGCCTTCCTGGCGGCCGAGGACCGCAACTTCTTCCGACACGGCGGCGTGGACTTCATGGGTCTGACGCGGGCCATGTCGCGCAACGTCCTGAACGCCGCGCGCGGTCGCCGGCTGGAAGGCGGATCAACGATCACCCAGCAGGTCGCCAAGAACGTGCTGCTGACCAGCGAGGCGACAGTCGGGCGCAAGCTCAAGGAAGCGATTCTCGCCGGCCGCCTGGAGCAGACCCTGACCAAGGAGCAGATCCTCGAGCTCTATCTGAACGAGATCTGGCTGGGCTACCGATCGTACGGCGTAGGCGCGGCGGCCTATAACTACTTTGGCAAGTCGATCTCCGACCTGACGCTGGCCGAATGCGCCTACCTCGCGGCGTTGCCCAAGGGGCCGCAGAATTATCATCCGATCCGCCAGCGCGGCGCCGCCATCGCCCGACGCAACTGGATCCTTGGCGAGATGGCCGATCTGGGCTGGGTCAGCCGCACCGACGCGCAGTTCGCCATGGCCGACCCCTTGAAGGTCCAGGCCGAGCCGGCGCGCGCGAAGTACAAAGACGCCGACTACTTCATCGAGGAAGTGCGCCGTCGTGGCCGCGCGACGTTGGGACCGCGCCTCTACGAAGGCGGCTACTACATGCGCACGACGCTCGACCCGGAGCTGCAGACCGCGGCCCGGATCGCGCTGATGGACGGGCTGGAGCGCTATGATCGCCGCCACGGCTGGCGCGGCGCCTGGGGCAGGGTGGACATCGTGCCCGGATGGGAAGCGGCGGCCAAGAAGAAGACCCTGCCGGCGGAGCGCCGCGATTGGCGAGCCGGCGTGGTGACCGAGGTCGGCTCGAGCGTACGGGTCCAATTGGCCGGCGACGGCGCCACCGGGCAGCTCGTCGCCGCCGACGTGGCCTGGGCCAAGGCTGGCAAGGGCCTCAACGTCGGCGATCTGATCTTCGTCGAGCCGGCCCCTGGCGGCGGGCTGAACCTGAAGCAGGTGCCGGCGGTGAACGGCGCGCTGGTGGCCATGGAGCCGCACTCCGGCCGTGTGCTGGCGATGGTCGGCGGCTACAGCTTCTCGCTCTCCAACTTTAACCGCGCCACTCAGGCCGAGCGCCAGCCAGGCTCGTCCTTTAAGCCGATCGTCTATGCGACCGCGCTGGAGAACGGATACACGCCGTCGAGCGTGGTGATGGACTCGCCGATCAGCCTGCCAGGCTCAAAGGCCGGCGAGGTGTGGACGCCGGAGAATTATAGCCGCAACTACCTCGGCGCACTGACCCTGCGCCGCGGGCTCGAGCTGTCGCGCAACACCATGACTGTGCGGCTCGCCCAGGGTGTCGGCATGAAGAAGATCCGCGACGCAGCAATCAAGCTGGGCGTGGTCCGCGACATGGCGCCGGTGCTGTCGATGGCCCTGGGCGCCGGCGAAACGACGCCATTCAAACTGACCGCGGCCTACGCCTCCTTCGTCAACGGTGGCCGCAAGATCGAACCGCATCTGATCGAGCTGGTGCAGGACCGTGAAGGCAAGACCATCTTCCGCGCCGACCGTCGCAACTGTCCGCGCTGCGGAGCAGGCTTCAACGGTGACGAGAGCCCGCGCGTGGCGGCGGGCGGCGAGCAGGTGATGGATCCGATCACCGCCTACCAGATCACTTCCATGTTGCAGGGCGTGGTCCAGCGCGGCACCGGCACCGCGGCGCTGGTGCTCGAGCGTCCCGTCGGCGGCAAAACCGGCACCACCAACGAGTATCGCAGCGCCTGGTTTGTGGGCTTCACCCCGCAGATCGTCGCCGGCGTGTTCATCGGCTTCGACGATAACCGCAGCCTGGGCTATGGCGAGACGGGCACACAGGCCGCCGTGCCGGTGTTCGTGGACTTCATGAAGGTGGCGACCAAGAACCTGCCCAAGGACGAGTTCAAGGCGCCGTCCAACGCCAAGTTCGCCATGGTCCGCGGCATCCGCGAAGCCTTCCGGCCGGGCACCGAGCCCAGGGTGGCGACGGCGCCGATCTATTCCGGCGCGGCGCGCAGCGGACCCCAGCCCTACAACAAGGTCTGGCCGAGCGGTCAGCCGACAGGCGCGCCGTCGAGCGGCGCCGCCGTCGCGCCAAAGCGGCCGGCCGACGACATGAGCGGATTGTATTGACCCAGGCCGCGCGCTATCTGGCGCGCCCACCCTGTGCGGAGTTCACCCCATGAGAGCGGATGTAGAGGCCTCCAAGGCCGACATCGAGCAGTCGATCGAACTGCTCAGGAGGCGTCTTTGACTGGGAACCAGCGCTACGCCGACTGGATGAACTGAACGCCCGGGTCGAGGACCCGAGTTTGTGGGACAAGCCCGAAGCCGCCCAGGCGCTGACCAAGGATCGCAGCCGCCTGGCCGCGCAGGTCGACGCCGTGCGCGCGCTTGAGCGCGACCTGGCCGATGCGATCGGCTACGCGGAAATGGCCGACGAGGAGGGTGACGAGAGTTCGCTCGAAGAAGCGCGCGCCCAGCTCAAGGGAATCAAGGATCGCGCCGCGCGCGCCGAACTCGAGGCGCTGCTGTCGGGCGAGGCGGACGGCAACGACGCCTTCATGGAGATCAACTCCGGCGCCGGCGGCACCGAGAGCAACGACTGGGCGGGCATGCTGCTGCGCATGTACAGCCGCTGGGCCCAGGCGCACGGGATGAGCGTGGAGTTCCTGGAGGAGACCAGCGGCGAGCAGGCGGGCATCAAGTCGGTGACCCTGCAGATCAGCGGACCGAACGCCTACGGCTGGCTGAAGACCGAGGCCGGCGTCCACCGTCTGGTGCGCATCTCGCCGTTCGATTCCGCGGCCAAGCGGCATACAAGCTTCGCCTCGGTATGGGTCTATCCGGTGGTCGACGACACCATCGTCATCGACATCAACCCGGCCGATGTGCGCACCGACACCTATCGGGCAAGCGGCGCCGGCGGCCAGCACATCAACAAAACCGATAGCGCCGTGCGGCTGACCCACATCCCAACCGGCGTGGCGGTGGCCTGCCAGATGGGGCGCTCCCAGCACCAGAACCGTGAGGAGGCGTGGAAGATGCTGCGCGCGCGGCTTTACGAGATGGAGCTGCAGAAGCGTGAGGCCGCCCGCGCCGAACTTGAGGACCAGAAGACCGATATCGGCTGGGGCCACCAGATCCGATCCTATGTCCTGCAGCCCTATCAGATGGTCAAGGATCTGCGCACCGAGGTCGAAACCTCGGACACGCAAGGCGTGCTGGACGGTGATCTGGACACCTTCATGGGCGCGTCACTGGCCCAGCGCGTCGGCGCGACCCGCGACGCCGCGGCAAGTTAACTTTCTCCGCCTCATCGCCGCTCACCCCGGCGAAAGCCGGGGCCCAAGCTGACTCGCGTTTAGCGCGAGGACGGCTCGCATGGGTCCCGATTTTCGTCGAGATGAGCGGTGTATGAGATCAGTTCAGGGGTTTGGCGGCGCCGGAAGGAGGCGCATCCTTCGGCGCCCCGGGCGGCGGCGTGACGCTGCTCGTCGTCGGGGCGATCGAAGGGCTCGGCGAGGGCGCTGGCGACTGCACCGCGGGCTGCGCGGTCGTCGTGGAGCCTGCCGGACGTTGGAACTTCAGGCTGCGGCCCTGGAAGAAGGCGCCGATCTCCATGGCGAGTTGCTCATGGGTGACGTCGCCGTCGACATAGGCGCTACCATGGAGGCGCACGCTCTTGGCGGTGACAGTGCCCACCACCCGGCCGCGGATCTCGACCGATTCGGCGACGATCGAGCCTTCCACATGACCGGTGTCGCCGATCGTCAAACGGCCGACCCGCAGGTCGCCGCGCACGACGCCATCGATGTGCAACTCACCCTCACCGACCACGCCGCCTTCGACGGTCATATGCTCGGCGATCAAGGTCGCGACCTTGGGCTTGCGCGCGGTGGGCGACGCCGCGGAGGTGTCGGTCGGCGGTCCTGGTTCAAGTTTCATCGGCGCGGCTGCCTGATCAGGAGTTTTAGCTGTTGTTTTCGTGAACATAACGCCCAGCTTTCACAAAGCGGTCGGGGTTCTGCGGTCGCCCGTTCACCCAGACCTCGTAATGAAGATGTGTACCCGTCGAACGGCCGGTGGAGCCCATACCGCCGATCCTCTGACCCACGGCCACCTTCTGTCCAACACGTACGCCGATGGATTGCAGGTGAGCATAGCGCGTTTTCAGGCCACGACCGTGATCGATTTCAATGGCGTTGCCGTAACCGGCGCGCGGACCGGTGAATGACACCACGCCGGGCCCCGTCGCCTGGATCGGCGTCATCGTGGCGCCCGCGAAGTCCAGGCCGGAATGGAACGCGGGCCGCCCGGTGAAGGGATCGAATCGCACCCCGAAGCCGCTGGTCTGGGGCGTGCCTTCCGTGGGGCGCGAGAACGGCAGGGTCTCGGCCGCGGCGCTCAGCGTGCGCACTTCCGACAAGCCCTTGGCGGCCTGCTGAACCCGCTCGGCGAAGGACTCGTCGACATCTAGGATGGCGGCGAGCGCGCGCGGGTCCTTGGCCTCGATCAGCGGACCGCCGAGCGAGCCGCTCTCACGGACGTAGTTGGCGGGCGACAGCCCGGCGAGACGGAACGCCAGGCGCAGCCGTTCGGCGCGGCCCTTGGCGAAGGTCTCGGCGGCGTCCAGCAGGCGCTCCTGGCTCAAACGCACCATCTCGACACGGCGCAGGGGATTGGCGTTCGGGGCGGCGAGGGCGCGGTTGATTGCTGGAGCGAGCGCCTCTGCGGCGCCCGGGGCGCCCTTCACATCGGTCAGTAGCAGCGCAAGCGCCGTATGCCGCTTCTCGACCTCCATGGCGATGCCGTTGATCGATCCGTCCGCCGCGTTGAGCTGGGCGACGGCGCTGTTCAGGCGAGCCTGGCGGTCAGCGATCCAGCGTTCGTACTTCGCCTGGACGCGAGCGGCTTCCTGGTCTGCGGAGGAGGGGGAAATGGCGCCGATAAATAGCGCAGTGGTCGAAACGCCCATCCAGAGGGCTGCGGCGGCGATCGCCGCGGCGCCGCCCATCTGCTTGCTGGGGCTGAGGACGAAAGCCCTCATCTCGCCGCCGGAACGTACGTAGAGGTGCCGTTCCGGGAACAGCTCCTCTAGCGATTGGCGAAGGCGCGCGAGGCGTGTCATGCGTACCGCTTGGGAAACCTGCACTGGTCCGGGCGATATGCAATGAGACTCCCGCCGCGCGCAAGAGGCTAGCGGCGTGGAGCGGACAAGGTCCGACGCATCGCAGGGTAAACGAAACTGGTTAAGCCGACTTCAACGACCGGCGCCAATTCGCGTCCTGCGCGAACTGCGTCTCTCTGTGCGCACTAGGGCGCGACGCAGTAAATCGTCAACTGAATGCGGTCGGTGAAAGTTCCAGCAAGAGCCAATAATCGGCCTGCCGGGTGCGACGCTCGGTCGCTGCTCAAGGCAGAGCGCGCGCCGCGGTCAGCACATCCTGAGCGTGACCGGCGACCTTCACTTTGCGCCAGACGCGGGCGATTCGCCCTGCGCCGTCGATCAGGAAGGTCGAGCGCTCGATGCCCATGTATTTACGCCCATACATGTTCTTCTCGACCCAGGAGCCATAGCGATCGATCACCTCGCCCTCAGGGTCGGATGCGAGCTGGACGCTTAGGTCGTACTTCTTGGCGAACTTCGCATGGCTCGCGACGGTGTCTTTGGACACGCCGACGACGCTCACGCCCGCTTTCGCGAAGTCGACCTGGGCGGCGGTGAAGTCCTGAGCCTCGCGCGTGCAGCCCGTCGTGTCGTCCTTGGGGTAGAAGTACAGGACGACCGGCTTGCCTTTGAAGTCGGCCAGACGCAGCGGCCCGTCCGCGCCCGCCAGTTCGAAGTCCGGCGCCGCGGCGCCTTCGATCACGTCAGCCATCGCGTTCTCCCTAGCCTGTCACCACCAGCCGCATGCGCGCATTGCCCTTACGCAACTCGGCCTCGGCGCCGTCGATCGTCACCGGCGCATTGGCGTCAGCCACCTTTACGCCGTTGATCCGGAAGGCGCCTCCCGCGATCTGTCGACGCGCGTCGCCGTTCGAAGTGGCGAAGCCGGCCGCAATCATCAGGGCGGTGTTGGACATTGCCGCCAGGTCGCCCGCCGCGATCTCCAGCGTCGGCATGTCGGCCGACAGACGCCCCTGTTCGAACGCGGCGGACGCGGCTTCTGCCGCTGTGCGCGCGGCGTCCTCTCCGTGCAGCAGCGTGGTCGCGGCGTTGGCCAGCAGCTTCTTCGCCTCGTTGATCTGGGCGCCGGGCAGAGCCTCCTGTCGGGCGATCTCGTCCAGCGGCAGGTCGGTGAACAGACGCATGAAGCGGCCGACGTCTGCGTCCTCCGTGTTGCGCCAGAACTGCCAGTAATCGTAGGGGCTGCGCATGTCGGCGTTGAGCCACACCGCGCCACCCACGGTCTTGCCCATCTTCTGGCCCGAAGCCGTGGACAACAGAGGCGTGGTCAGGCCGAAGGCGGACTTCTGGTCCACGCGGCGGATCAGCTCCACCCCGTTGACGATGTTGCCCCATTGGTCGGAGCCGCCCATCTGCAGCAGGCAGCCGTGACTGCGCTCCAGTTCCAGGAAATCCACAGACTGCATGAGCATGTAGTTGAATTCGAGGAAGGTCATCGGCTGCTCGCGCTCGAGCCGGGCCTTCACACTGTCGAACGCCAGCATCCGGTTGACCGTGAAGTGGACGCCGAAGTCGCGCAGGAACTGGACGTAGCCGTAATTCGACAGCCAGGCGTCGTTGTCGAGCATGACCGCATCGCTCGGCCCGTCGCCAAAGGTCAGGAATCTTTCGAACGTCCCCTTGATGGTGGCGATGTTGCCCTGGATCTGCTCGTGTGTGAGCAGCGGACGCTGGCCGTCCTTGTCGGTGGGATCGCCGACCTTGGTCGTTCCGCCGCCCATCAGCACAATGGGCTTGTGCCCGGCCTGCTGCAGACGCCGCAGCATCATGATCTGGATCAAATGGCCCACATGGAGGCTGGACGCGGTGGCGTCGAAACCGATGTAGGCCGTGATCACGCCCTTTGACGCCGCCTCGTCCAGCTCGACCGGATGGGTGATCTGGTGGATGTAGCCACGGTCCTGCATCGTGCGCAGGAACTCGGACTTGAACGGCGTCTCAGCGGACATTGCGGCCTCTCGCAGGTCGGTGGGCGCCTCTAGCATGGACGCCCGACGGCGCCCAAGCACGTCAAGCGCCCTCGATGCTCAGGCGGGCTCGGCGGCCAGGCGCTTGTCGAGATAGGCCCCGACGCGCTTTTCCACGTCCGGCAGGTTCTCGGCCCAGAAATGACTGGCCTGGTCGATCACCTCATAGTCGATGACGATGCCCTTCTGGGTGCGCAGCTTGGAGACCACGCGCTCGACCTCGACCGGCGGCACCACCGTGTCGGCCGATCCGTGCAGGATCAGACCGGAGGCCGGGCAGGGCGCCAGGAAGCTGAAGTCGTACATGTTGGTCGGCGGCGAGACGGAAATGAAGCCGTCGGTCTCCGGACGGCGCATCAAGAGCTGCATGCCGACCCAGGCGCCGAACGAATAGCCGGCAACCCAGCACTGCGACGCGGCAGGGTTGGTCGTCTGCAGCCAGTCGAGCGCGGTGGCGGCATCCGCCAGTTCGCCGATGCCGGCGTCGAACTCGCCCTGGCTGCGGCCGACGCCGCGGAAGTTGAACCGCAGCACCGAGAAGCCGCGCTTCATGAACAGATGATAGAGCTGCACCGCCACAGGATGGTTCATCTGCCCACCCGCCTTTGGGTGAGGATGCAGGATCAGCGCGATCGGCGCCGTCTCGCTCTTGCCCTGGGAATATCGCCCTTCGATCCGCCCGGCCGCGCCGGTCAGAACCACCTCTGGCATGCCAACCTCTCGTGCCGGACTGTTCAGAATACTTGACTGCTGCGCTGGGTCTTCCTAAGTCGCAACCATCCGGCCGGTTGCGCTCAAGCCCCGCGAGGCGGCGGCTTGTAGCACAGGCGGCGCCGGATGCGCGGGAAAACTGCAAGCGGAATCACTGCCATGCGCCTGTCGACGAAAGGACGCTACGCCGTGATGGCGATGGCTGACCTGGCCCGTCGCCCGGACGACCGGGCCGTGTCGCTGGCCGAGATCGCCGCGCGCCAGGAAATCTCGCTGTCCTACCTCGAGCAACTGTTCGCCCGCCTGCGGCGTCGCGGCCTGGTGATCAGCGCGCGCGGCCCTGGCGGCGGCTATCGCCTGGCCCGCGAGGCCGAACGGACCAATGTCGCAGAGATCGTGCTGGCGGTGGACGAACCGCTGCGCGCCACGCGCTGCGCCGGTCACGCCGGCAAGGGCTGCATGACCAAGGGCGAACGCTGTCTGACCCACGACCTGTGGGAAGAGATGGGCCTGCGAATCCACGACTACCTGGCTTCGGTGTCGTTGGCCGACGTTGTCGCCGGCAAGCTGCATGCGGGGCGTTCGGTGGCCGCATGACCCAGGTCTATCTCGACTACAACGCCACCGCGCCGGTCCGGCCGGCCGCGGCGCAGGCCGCGCTGGAGGCCATGCAGGCGGTGGGCAACCCCTCGTCCGTGCATTCGGCCGGTCGTGCGGCGCACGCGCGGATCGAGCAGGCCCGCGCTGACGTCGCCACCCTAGTCGGCAGCCACGCGCCGTCCGTGACCTTCGTGAGCGGAGGGGCCGAGGCCAATGCTCTGGCTATCGACAGCGCGATCGCCACCGGTGCGCGCCGCCTGATCGTCAGCGCCATCGAGCACGCCACGGTCCTGGAGACGGCGAAGGCTGCGGCCCTCACGGTTGAGATCATGCCCGTAGACGCTCAAGGCGTCGCCGACCTGGGCTGGCTGGCCGAGCGCCTGTCGCGCTGGGACGCCGCCGACGGCGCGCCCTTCGTCGCCCTGATGCTGGCCAACAATGAGACCGGTGTGATCCAGCCGATCGCACAAGCCGCCGCCCTGGTGCGCGAGGCGGGCGGCTGGCTGCATGCCGACGCGGTGCAAGCCGCGGGCAAGATCGCCATCGATTTCCGTGAGCTCGGCGCCGACACGCTGTCGTTGTCTGCGCACAAGCTAGGCGGGCCGCAGGGTGTCGGCGCATTGGTCGCCGGGGCGCGATCGACGATTTCCCGGCGCCTGCACGGTGGCGGCCAGGAGCGCGGACGCCGCGCGGGCACCCAGAACGTCCCCGGGATCGCCGGCTTTGGTGCTGCGGCCTCCGAAGCCTTGCAAGACCTCCAGGCGATCGCCGACCGTTCCACCTGGCGCGACACTGCCGAGCGCGCGCTGCTCGAAGCCGGCGCCGTGGTGTTTGGCGAGCGCGTCGACCGGCTGGCCAACACCCTGTGCTTCGCCGCGCCGGGCTACGACGCCAACCTCCAGGTGATGTCGCTGGACCTGGCCGGCGTCATGGTCAGCGCCGGGGCCGCTTGTTCGTCGGGCAAGGTCACGCCGAGCCACGTGCTCGCCGCCATGGGCGCGGGCGATCTGGCCGGCTGCGCCATCCGCGCCAGCGGTGGATGGGCGACGTGCGAACAAGACTGGAGCAGGCTCGCCGAAGCCTGGATCGAAGCCAATGACCGCCGAACCGCGCGCCGCCGCGCGTCGGCGGCTTAAGGAACAGCCGTATGGCCGCCGTTAAACAGACCGTCGAGCACGTGGAGGCCCTGGAGGCTTACAAGCACGGGTTCGTCACCGACATCGATCAGGAACTGGCGCCCAAGGGGCTGAACGCTGACACCGTGCGCTTCATCTCCGCCAAGAAGGGCGAGCCGCAGTGGATGCTGGACTGGCGGCTGGAGGCGTTCGAGCGCTGGCTGGTGCTGGAGGAGCCCGAGTGGGCGCGGGTCAATTTCCCGAAGATCGACTACCAGGACTCCCACTACTACGCAGCGCCCAAGGAGAAGACCGGCCCAAAGAGCCTCGATGAGGTGGATCCGGAACTGCTGGAGGTCTACGCGAAGCTCGGCATCCCGCTGCGCGAGCAGGAAGTGCTGGCCGGCGTGGAAGGCGCACCGCGCTATGCGGTGGATGCGGTGTTCGACAGCGTCTCCGTCGTCACCACCTTCAAGAAGGAACTGGCCCAGGCCGGCGTCATCTTCTGCTCGATGAGCGAGGCGATCCGCGACCACGGTGATCTGGTGCGCCAGTACCTCGGCAGCGTCGTTCCGGTCTCCGACAACTACTTCGCCTGCCTGAACAGCGCGGTCTTCTCGGACGGCAGCTTTGTCTACGTGCCGCCGGGCGTTCGCTGCCCGATGGAGCTGTCGACCTATTTCCGCATCAACGCCGCCAGCAGCGGCCAGTTCGAGCGCACGCTGATCATCGCCGACGCCGGCGCTTACGTGTCCTACCTTGAGGGCTGCACCGCGCCGATGCGCGACGAGAACCAGCTCCACGCCGCGGTCGTCGAACTGGTCGTGCTGGACGACGCCGAAATCAAATCTTCGACGGTGCAGAACTGGTACCCGGGCGATCCGAAGACCGGGCTGGGCGGCATCTACAATTTCGTCACCAAGCGGGCCGACTGCCGCGGCGCGCGCTCCAAGGTCTCCTGGACCCAGGTCGAGACCGGCTCGGCGATCACCTGGAAGTATCCATCCTGCGTGCTGCGCGGCGAGGGGAGTTCGGGAGAGTTCTACTCGATCGCGGTGACCAACGGCTTCCAGCAGGCCGATACCG